>JAFGJE010000124.1 GCA_016929245.1 Phycisphaerae bacterium | reverse complement strand
GATGGTTCTCTACGTGGACGGCAGGGAATTCGCGGCTGTGTTTCGCAATCCCGATTTTCGCTTCGCCATGCGGTTGAGCCTGTGGACCTCCACGCTCAGCGCGTTCCTGGCGGTGGTCACGGCGATTCCGGTCGGGTACGTCCTGGCACGGAAGCGATTCCCCGGCAGAACGTTGCTCGATTCGATTGTGGATATCCCGATCGTTCTGCCCCCGGTGGTGATGGGGTTGTGTCTGTTGGTATTCTTCCGCACGCCGCTGGGAGAGGCGATGGAAGACGCGGGCCTGCGGTTCGTTTATCACGCTTCCGGGATCGTGCTGGCGCAGTATTTCTCCATCACGCCGTACGCGGTGCGAACCGTCAAGGCGGCGGTGGAAAATCTCAATCCCCGGATCGAAGAGGTGGCCCGAACCCTCGGATACACCCGAGGAAGGGTGTTTTGGCGGGTGACTCTGCCGATGATCAAAAACGGCGTCATCGCCGGGGGGGTGATCGCCTGGGCGGTGGCGATCGGGTTGTTCGGGCCGATGATGATCCTCGTGGGCACGACCCGGCAGCGGACGGAAGTGCTGGCGACGTCCATCTATCTGGAACTGTCCGTGGGACGAATCCAGACCGCGCTGGCGATAGCGCTGGTGATGATCGCGATGGCGCTGGTGGCCCTGACGCTGTTCAAAAAACTGACCGGAGGAGACCGGAATCATGCTTGAGGTCAGAAATCTCTCCCTTCGGTTTCCGAATTTTTCGCTCCGGCGGGTCGGTTTTTCCGTGGCGGTGGGGGAATATTTCGTGCTGTTCGGTCCCACGGGTTCGGGCAAAACGCTGTTGTTGGAGCTGATCGCCGGCCTGCGACGCCCGGACGAGGGAACCGTCGTCATTAACGGTGTGAATCGAACCTTTGCCGATCCGTCCGTGCGGCGCATCGGATACGTCCCGCAGGATTTGGCGCTGATTCCCTTCAAAACGGTTTGGAAAAACATGGCCTTCGGGTTGTCCTCCAGGCCGTTTCGCCCGGCGGGGAAGTCGAAACGATCCGATGAGGGAATCCGCGAGCGGATTGAAGAGATGCTGGCGATGCTTAAAATCGAGCACCTGGCCCAGCGCATGCCATCGAGTCTGTCCGGCGGCGAGAAACAGCGCGTCGCGCTGGGACGGGCGCTGGTGGTCCAGCCCGATCTCCTTTTGCTTGATGAACCCCTCAGCGCCGTGGATGAAAACACCGGCGATGTGCTGATGCGGGAAATCCGGGCTTTGCAGCGAAGGCTGGGCATCACGACGCTTCATATTTGCCATCGTCGGGAGGAGATGCGATTTCTCGCCGATCGCGTGGGCGTCCTGCGCGACGGGGAGATGACCATTCACAATCCTTCGGAAATCTGACACATCGGTTCACGGGTTCGCAAAATGGCGACGGCGTTGGAATTCCGGATTCATCCCTCTTTCATCTTTTCCCATAGGTATTTCTGAAATCCCGCGGTACGGTTCCGGTATGTCTTTTGAAAAAACGGGAAAAATAACCTTCCGAACTGAATCGCAATTGATGGGACACCTCTTTGATACTCAGGCTGGTTCCCAGCAATAACTGAATCGCTTTTCGTGTGAGTGTATTGTCCATGAACTCCTTGGGGGTGATTTTCATCTCGCGGGTGAATGTTCGGGAAAATACGTCTTGTCGCATTCTGCTCATGGAAGCAAGATCCGCCACGGTGGTTGTCGCGTCGCCGTGTTCCTGAACATACTCCAGCAGTGGTAAATGCCGATTGGCGGCTGGGCGATTGAGATTTCCGATATCGCGCCGGTTCATCAGAAGGAAGGAACAGAGTCTGAACAGGATTTCATTGACGCGGCAGAGCATCCAGGCGTCCGCCTCTTTGTCAAAAAGGCTTTTCGCTTCGGAAATCAGTTCCGGGTTATGGATGGGTACGCATTTCCCGTAATTTCGGAAAACGTCAAACCCGTGATAGAAGTCCAGCGTAAACTGAAACGAAACAAACCGGAGCCCTTCGGTGAGTTTCATGTCCACTTCATGACGGCAGGGGATGAAATAGATGGTTCCCGGCTGCAGGATATATCGTTTTCCTGACGTGCCGTCACGCAGGCAACTGTTCTCGTCGTGCGCGTCCTCGAAAATCATCAACATTCGGTTTACGGTCATCGTACCTTTGGCTTGTACGGGGTAGCTGCCGATGGCGGCATGTACCAGCCGAAAATGCAGGGCCGCATGAGAGCCCAACAGGTCGCGTTTTAACGTTACTGCCATAATAGTGAAAGTAATTGCAATGTAAATCCATTATATATTCAAAAATTAAGCATATAATATAAATATACACCCTACCGTGCACGCTTTCAAGTAAAGGATGAAAAAATGATCGCGACGCTGCAGGACACACTTCAAACCGACAAAGAATATCTGCGGAATAAGTTTCGTGATCCCGTGTTTGATGAAAGCACCGGGCTGGAGAATGAAACCATCAAATCCGACATTCAAACCATGGCGGAGGAAATGAAAGGCCTGCCCAAGCCGATCATCAAGGCGAGAATATTTGAATATATCACCCGGCAGGTTCGCATCGACGTCAATCCGCGCGACTGGTTCGTCGGTTTTGCCTGCTGGAATCGAAAGGACTGGTTTTTCACGCCGATTCTTCATCAATGGCGCGACGAGGTATTCCACGCGTGTTCCTTGACGACACCATTGCGACGCGACCTTTGTGCTTCCGGGGCCGTGGCGATGTGGCCGGATTTCGACCATTCGGTCCCGGACTGGGATGCCGTGCTCGAACTGGGTTTTTCGGGATTGCGCGAACGGGCGAGACGATATCGGCGGGGCAAGCAGACCGATGGAACTCTCACGGAAACCGCCGCGGCGTATTATGAAGGCATCGAGATCACGTATACCGCCATACTCGAAATGATCGAGCGATTTCACGCGTACGCGATGAAAACCGCCGACGGGAATCCGCGGGTTCTCGCCGTGGCGGACTGCCTGAAACAACTGAGACACGGAGTTCCGCGAAACACGTTTGAAGTTCTCGAGATGATCTATCTGTACTTCATGTTCGGCGAACATATCGACCATATGCAGGTGCGTTCGTTGAGCAATCTCGATCAAATCCTGCAGCCGTACTACAAGCGGGATATCGAGTCCGGCGCGTTCACGGAGGAGCGGATTCGCGAATACATCGATTACTTTCTGATGCAGTACGCGTCGATCAACAATTACTGGGGGCATCCGTTGTATCTCGGCGGCACGGGCGAGGACGACCGAAGCCGGATCAATGACCTGTCGTATATCATTCTGGAGGAATTCGACAAACTCAATATCACGTCGCCGAAAATCCAGTTGAAAATCGCCGAAAACACGCCGGAGCGATTTCTGAACGTCGCGTTGGACATGGTGCGCCGAAACAACAGCAGCCTGGTGTTTCTCGGCGAAACCGGAATCAAACGGGCCATGATGAGCGTCGGGTTTTCGCAAGAGCAGGCGCGCGAGGCGGTCATCAGCGGATGTTACGAGTACAACGTCAAGGCCCGGGAGGTGGGAACCGGTCCCGTCTATCTGAATCTCCTCAAGCCGCTGGAGTTGGTGTTCAACAACGGCGTGGATCCCATGACCGGCCTGCCGGTGGGTTGCCGAACCGGCGACGTCGAAATCCTGACCCGCTTCGACGTTTTTTACCGGGCCTATCTTCAACAGCTTTCGTTCCTACTGGACGCGTCGTTCCGGTGCGTCGATGACTTCGAACAATATCTCCGGGACATCAACCCAGCCAACGTCTTTTCGGCTACGATTGAAAACAGTCTGAAGCAGGCCAAAGACGCCTTTGCCGACGGCAGCGTCTATAACACGACCGCCATTTTGCACACCGGGTTGGCTACGGCGACGGACGCGTTGACGGCCGTCAAGCGATGGGTTTTCGAGAAAAAGGAATTGACGCTGATGGAAATGAAATGCGCTCTTGAGGAAAATTGGCAAGGCTATGAAAAACTCAGGCGAAACATTCTCAACAGCAAAGAGAAATACGGGAACAATATCGCGGAGGTGGACCATCTCGCCGAAGCCATCGCGCGTTTCTGCGCGAACAGAATCAACCTTAGGCCTAACGCTCGCGGCGGGTTTTACAAGGCGGGGATGCACTCGGCCAGGACGTTTATTACTCTCGGCGAAAAAACCGGCGCCACGCCGGACGGCAGGAAAAGGGGGGAGGAAATGTCCAAGAATGTTTCCCCTTCCATGGGGATGGATAGGAATGGCATCACCGCGCTGATTCATTCGGCGAACCGGATTGATTCGGCGATGTACCCGACGGATTACGCGCTGGATGTCATGCTGCATCCGACGACCGTGCGAGGCGAGGAAGGCCTGGCGGCGCTGCGCACGGTTTTACGGACGTACCTGGCGGGGAACGGCGCGTCGATCCACTTCAATATTTTCGACGCCGACACGTTGCGCGACGCCCAGAAGCATCCCGAACGTTACGAAAGCCTGCAAGTGAGAGTATGCGGCTGGAATGTGCGATTCAACGACCTGTGCCGGAAAGAACAGGAAGAATACATCAAACGCGCCGAAGCCGTTCGCGAGTCAACCCAACCGGAGGAACCATGAACCTTACAGGTTGTTTGTTCGACATCAAGCGATTCACGGTGCATGACGGCCCGGGAGCACGGACGACGCTGTTTCTCAAGGGGTGTTCGCTTCGATGTATCTGGTGCCACAATCCGGAAGGGATCCGGCCCGAACCGGAACCGGCGTATTATGCCCATAAATGTATTCATTGCGGTGAATGCGTTTTGGTATGTCCCTACGGAGCGCACGAAATGGAAGACGGAATCCATCGGTATCACCGCGAAACCTGCGCGGCGTGCGGCCGTTGCGAGTCGGTTTGTCTCGGGAAGGCGTTGCAATGGTACGGCAGGGAAATGTCCGTTGAGGAAGCGGTTCAGGCCGTCCTGGAGGACAGGGCGTTTTACGAGCAGTCCGGCGGGGGATGTACGGTGTCCGGCGGGGAACCCTTGCTGCAGGCGGACTTCTGCGCCGCCGTCTTTGCCGAATTGAAAAAGCGGGCGATTCATTGCGCGGTCGATACGTCCGGCGCGGTTCCGTGGGAAGCGTTTCAAACCGTCCTGCCTCATACCGACCTGGTTTTATTCGACCTGAAGCATGTCGAGGATGATGTACACCGGCAACAGGTGGGCGCCCCGAACAAATGGATATTGGAGAATCTCAGGCGGCTGTCGCGGTGCGGCGTGCCGATCGAAATTCGCGTTCCGGTGATCCCGCATTTCAATGCCGACGAACACAGCATCCGCGCCATCGGCGAATTCCTGCGCGAACTGGATCACGTCACGACGGTTCGTCTGCTGCCGTATCACGGCGCTCATTCCAAGTTCGAGTCCCTCGGCCTGCCGGATCTCCTGTCGAACGTTGCATCCCCGGATGCGACGCGAATGGAATGTCTGGCCGGTTGCCTTTCTCATGTAGGGATACCGGTGAAATGAATATTCATACCGGAGGACTCGTTTGAATCGGCTTGGGTAACAGCAGATTGAACCGTTGTATCCGGCGACGGCGAGAAAGATCGCCCGGGTGCTATCGCGAAAAAAGGGTTGCGGAGAGGATGGCTTGGCGATGAAGATGATCGACGAAAGGAGCGTATCGACATGGCGGAGCCGATCAACCGATATCTGGACCATGCGGTCTTGAAACCTGAAATGACTCACGCCGAAGCCGCGGAACAGATGAAAATCGGCGTGGACTACAACGTGCGCACCCTCTGCGTTCGGCCTGCCGATATCGAACGGGCGAAGGAGATCGCCGAAGGGACGGACACGGAGGTTTCCTGCGTGCTGGCGTTCCCGCACGGCGACGCCCGGAGCGAAAGCAAAACCGACGAAGCGAAACGCTATATCGAACTCGGGGTGGCGGAAATCGACATGGTCGTGAATTACGGCTTCATTCGCGGCGGATGGTGGGAATTGCTGGAAAACGACATCCGCGCGGTGACGGATATTGCGAACCCCGCCGGTGTGAAGGTGAAAACCATTTTCGAGACGGCGGCGCTGACGATGGAGCAAATTGCCCGCGCGACGGAAGTGGCGGTCGCGGCCCGGGCGGACTTCGTGAAAACCTCGACGGGTTTCGGCCCGGGCGGAGCGACGGAGGAGGCGGTGCGAACGATGCTCGATGCCGCCGCCGGACGCATCGGCGTGAAACCCGCCGGCGGTATTCGAGACCGTCGGCGAGCGGAGATGTTTATCGCGATGGGCGCCGCACGCCTTGGTGTCGGTTCCACCTCCACGCCGATCATCTGCGACGATACCTCAGGAGACTTTGTCGCACCGTGCTGATTGTTCCTCGATGGAGAATTCCGCTTGAAAAAAAAGACGATCGGAACCGACAGCCGGCGAAATCACGTTCCGAATCCGGAACGAGCCCTGCTGATCCTGGAGTATCAGGATAAAACGCTGGACATACGTACCATACCCATCTGCCGCACGTAGCGGGCGCCGCTATCGAAAAGAACGCCTTTCAGCTTCAACCAAACAGTTCATTCCTTCGAATATCGGGGTCAAATTGGGAACAGCCTGCTTCAGCGACTCAGTTTCCAATGGTTCGTATTTCCTGGAAGGTGAGATCCGATAAACCGACTATCGTCTTGCGGAATCTTACGTTTCTCCGAGACGAACTGTTGACAATCCTCCTGCCGTTCGCTAAGATGACAAACTCCAATTCCGAAAGGGTGTGGAAGTCCACCTTGAATTGGAAATGAAAATAGAATAAATCACCACACGAAATACACGATCGCGGGGTAGAGCAGTCTGGTAGCTCGTCGGGCTCATAACCCGGAGGTCGCGGGTTCGAATCCCGCCCCCGCTAGTGCAACAGCACACGACCGTCCTTCGGGGCGGTCGTTGTCGTTTAGGGGGTTTCCGTTGGCGTCCACTAGGCCGCAGAGGTTGCCATTGACCACCAGGTCGCCCGTCTTGGTCTCGGGGTAAATTCGGATTTCATCGACGTAGCTGGCGATTACCTGCCGCATCATCGGATCACGTCGGCCATTGAGGATGCCCGCGAGGCATTCGGCCTGCTGGTAGGCCCACTGCGCTAACTGATCGGCGTTCAGTTCGCGTTCATCGAGACGGACGGTGCGAAGGTCGGCTTCCAACTGCTCGCGCCGTTTCCGCAATTGCGTCAGTCGGTCGTTCAGTAAGGCCAGGTTAGCAGGGTCAAGGCTGCTGGTCAGAGCGGCAACCATCTGGTCGATTTCGGCGATCTCGCGCACGATCCGGTTCGCATCGGAGCCGGTCGGTCGATGCCCCAGCGCAGCCGTCACGAACCGATCCACGGTTCCATCGATGCCGCCGTCATATTGGAATACCAATCCGCCGATCTTATCGAGCACCCACGCCTCAAGATGGTCGGCCTTCACGCTCGCGGGGACCGGGCAGGTGGTTTTGCCGTATCGGCGACGACCGGCGCAGGTGTAGTAGTTCGTTGCCACCTCCGCCCGGCCGGGAATCCGTCCCTTTTTCTTCCGTTCGCCCCAGAACGGCTGATTGCAATGGCCGCATACAAGAACGCCCGACAGCAGCCATCGATCTCGCTGTTTCCCTTTTCCGCCCTTGGCGCTGCGTCGTTTGATTACCATAGCCTGCGCCTTGTCCCAATCCTCGCGGGTGACGATGGCGGGTACGGCGTCCTGCACCACGATCCATTCGTCCTCGGGCATCAAAACCGGCTTGGCTGACTGCTCGCGGGATTTCATGCGATCCACTCGACCCTTACGAACCGAGTAGAACTTGCTCTCCGTACGCCGGTTCCAAACCAGATCGCCGCGATAGATCGGATTCATCAGCAGCGATTTGATGGTGGTGAAGTTCCAAAGGCTCCCTCGCGGGCTGGGAATGCCTTTTTCGTTTAACCGATCGGCGATGCCCTTGAATCCGACACCCTCGAGGCACCAGGCGAAGATGTCCTTGACCACCTGCACCCGCTCGGGCGACGACAGCACCATTCGCCCCTTGCACTCTTTGCCCGGTTTGCGGAGCGATTGGCCTTTGCGATAGGTGGCGGTCACATTGCCGTTGACGTCCAGCACCTCGCGCACCCGTCCCGGGCAGAACCGCACGCGATAAAGAACTTGCCCATCGGGGCCGATGATTTCCCGGTCGTAACCATAGGGACATGGGCGACCCGGATCGGACTCGGATTGCACCGCCGAGACCTGGCCACGAAGGGTGTTTTGCGACAAGCTGATTGAGAATTGCCGGTTCTGGAATTGTTTCACGGTACGGAGAATATCCCCGTCGAAACTCTCGCGGTGGAGGTAGTCCTCGGTGACGGAAAGCAGCGTGACGCCCGCCTTCCGCAGGAGGTAGCGATAGTGTTCCGTTTCGGTCACATCGCCACGGCTGAAGCGGTCGGAG
>JAFGJE010000009.1 GCA_016929245.1 Phycisphaerae bacterium | reverse complement strand
GCTCCTAAAAAGAGTAACCAACAACTACTGCAAGTCACTGTAAACAAAAGAATAACCGAGCGCCAGAAAAAATTCTCACACACCCCCCGGCCCCCGGCGGGATTCTCCGGAATAACGTATTGTCAAACTCTTCCGGTTTTCGTACAGTTTGTGTTTCCGGAGTCGCCACGCCGAACACCGTGTTCGGTCACGTAGGAGCCTTCATCTTGATCGTAGTACTGAACCTGTTCGACATCATTCCCGGCAGGGAGAAGATGTACGCCGAATACCTTCGCCGCGTTCAGCCGATCCTGGATCGTCACCGCGCGCGGGTGCTGGTGTACGGGCGGACGCGAATGATCTTCAAAGGCAAGACGCCGCAGGAATATTGCGGGATCATCGAATACCCCAGCCTGCGGAACCTGCGGAAATTCTCCTGCGATCCGGAGTTCGAGGAAATCCGCGCCCTGCGGGACGACGCGACGGAGAATTACGTCTTAACCGCGGTCGAGGAATTCGCCACCATGGACGACGCCGCGGAGTTCCTCGAAAACGGCGGCGACGGCGGCGAGTAGAATAAAAAAAGGCATCTGTAAAAAATCACGTACTGTCATCCTGATCGGAGCGAGTCTTCGGGCGGAGTCGAAGGATCTCACGCGTAGCTATCCGTAAGATCCTTCGACTCCGCTTCGCTCCGCTCAGGATGACAATGACTGGACTTTTTTCTGTTTCAAAATTTGAGGAAGAACATCATGCGTAGTGACATCGTCAAAAAAGGTCCCGAGCGAGCCCCGCATCGTAGCCTGATGAAAGCGACCGGGCTTTCCGACGCCGACATCCGCAAGCCGATGATCGCCATCGCCAACAGCTACACCGACGCCGTGCCGGGTCATTGTCATCTCGACGCGGTCGCGGAATACGTCAAGAAACAGGTGATCGCCGCCGGCGGCACGCCGATCATTTTCAACACCCCCGCGGTCTGCGACGGCGTCGCCATGGGACACACGGGCATGAAATATTCCCTCGCCAGCCGCGAGACCATCGCCGACTGCGTCGAGACCATGGTCCGCGCCCACTGCTTCGACGCGATGATCTGCATCCCCAACTGCGACAAGATCATCCCGGGGATGTTCCTTGCCGCCTTGCGGTGCAACATCCCCACGATCTTCGCCTCGGGCGGGCCGATGGAAGCGGGCAGAGTCAGCGGATGCGACGTGGACCTGATCGACCAGTTCTACGCCGTCGCGCAGCAGAAGATCGGCAAGATGTCAGCCGCGCGCGTGAAGGAATTCGAGAACAACACCTGCCCCACGTGCGGTTCGTGCAGCGGCATGTTCACCGCCAACAGCATGAACTGCCTCTCCGAGGCGATCGGAATGGCGTTACCGGGCAACGGTACGACGCTGGCGACCAGTCCCGCGCGCATGGAGATGTTCCAATGGGCCGCCCGGCGGATCGTCAGGATGGCCAACGACTGGGCTCGCGGCGGCTGCAAGAGCTCCTATCCCCTCCTGCCGCGGAAGATCATGACCAAAAAGGCCTTCCAGAACGCCTTCGCGCTGGACATGGCCATGGGCGGATCGACCAACACCGTCCTGCACATGCTGGCGATGGCGTCGGAGGCGGGGATTCCGTTCGGTTTGAAGGATATCGCCCGGATTTCCGCCAAAACGCCCAATATCTGCCGTCTCGCGCCGTCCAAGACGCCCGAGGGCAATATTTATCACATGCAGGACTGCCACCGCGCCGGGGGGATTCACACGATCCTCGGCCAGTTGTGGTGGGACAAACCCACGCTTATCCACGCCGACGTGATGACCGTCACCGGCGAGACGATGATGAAGAACCTGGAACAATGGTCGCTGCGCAGCAAGAAGATCTGCCCGGCGGCGAAGAAAATCTATCGTGAGGGGTGGAAGGCGACCGGGCGAAGCGTCGAGGACGTCAAGGCGATGTACCGCGGTTCCAAACCGAAAAAGCGGAAGGTGAAAAACCCCGGCCTGCTGAACAAGCGGGACGTGATCCGTCCGCTCGACAACGCCTTCACGAAAAAAGGCGGGCTGATCGTGCTGTACGGGAATATCGCGCGCGACGGGGCGATTGTGAAGCTCGCCGGCGTCGATCCGAAGATGTACGTCCACTCCGGACCGGCGATCATCTTCGAGTCTCAGGAAGACGCCTGCGCGGGGATTCTCGGCGGGAAGGTCAAGCCCGGCATGGTGGTTGTCATCCGCAACGAAGGCCCCAAAGGCGGGCCCGGTATGCAGGAAATGCTCGCGCCGACGAGTTACATCACCGGCATGGGCCTGGGCGACAAGTGCGCGCTGATTACCGACGGGCGATTCTCCGGCGGGACCGCCGGCGCCTGCATCGGGCACGTCGCTCCCGAAGCGGCCGCCGGGGGCGAGATCGGCCTGCTGAAAAACGGCGATATCATCGAGATCGATATCCCCGCGGGGAAATTGAACGCGAAGGTTTCCGCCGCCGAGTTTGCCCGGCGACGCAAGCGCTACAAGCCGCGACCCGCGCCGATCGCGCACGGCTGCCTCGGCCGCTACGCCGCCCACGCCACCAGCGCCGACACCGGAGCAATCCTCGACTGGACCGGAAAAACGCCCAGTCCGTAAGATTTGGATTCACGATATTTCAAACGATACGTTTTATAAGAACAGCGCCGAGCGGCAAGCCGATACTCGTATCGGCTTGCCGCTCGGCGCTGTTGGAAGAGGAAAAATGTTTTCTGAATCCCCCGGCGGTGGAGGAGTTGCGGTTTTTGGTGGTTTAAGGGATGATGGGAGGATGCGGGAATTGCGGGTGCATGATCTCGGACGGATTGGATACGACGCGGCCTTGACGTTGCAGGAGGAACTTCTGCGGCGCGTCCAAGACGGCGGGGACGACCAGCCCGGCCATCTGCTGCTGCTGGAGCATGATCCGCCCGTCATCACGCTGGGCCGGCGCGGCAAGGAGCACGATATCCTCCCCGCCCGCGAAACGCTCGACGCGATGGGCGTCGAAATCCGCGAATCCACGCGCGGCGGGGAGGTCACGTACCACGGCCCGGGACAACTGGTCGGATACGCCATCCACCGCCTGCGGCTGCCGGAACTGGGCGTGCGGGATCACGTGCGGAACCTGGAGGAAACGGTCATCCGCACGCTGGGGCAGTACGGCATCGAAAGCATTCGCGGCGACAACAAATCCGGCACGACGGGCGTCTGGACGGTCTCGCGGCAGGGGGATTCGGCAGGGGGGTTGGGCGAAAAAATCGCCGCCATCGGCGTGGCGGTGCGTCGCTGGGTGACGTATCACGGATTCGCGCTGAACGTATGCACGGATTTGAGTCATTTCGACCTGATCGTCCCCTGCGGCCTGAAGGACAAGCGCGTCACGTCCATGACCCGCATTTTGGGCAGGGAGATCACCGTGGAGGAAATCAAACCCAGAATCGCGGAACACTTCGCGGAGGTGTTCGGGTATACGAACGTTCGGAATGAGTAGGGCGTGCAACTTGTTGCACGCGGATTTGAAGATTGCGCGTGCAACAAGTTGCACGCCCTACGGTTCTTCCCAAGAACGAATCATAAAAAAGCACGGCGGGAATTCTTTGTTATAAAATTCCCGCCGCGCCAATGGTTACTCTTGAATTTTCAATCCGCATTCCACAATCCGCAATACTACTCTGCGAAGCGGCGCTTCGCTGCGAAGCACGAGTCCGCCATTCTTCTCACGTTCCTTCGTGCATTTCGACGGGAACGTCGCCCTCGGCCTTCGCTTCGCCGCAGGCTTCGAAGTAAAGGTGACGCTTGTCTTCGTCGTCGCGGTTTTCTTCGGTTTCCTCGGTCTTGACGGACACGACGATTTTGGACTTGCCCTTGTAATTCCCGCGGAGGATGTCCTCGGAGATCGTGTCTTCGACGTGATGTTCGATCGCGCGACGCAACGGCCGGGCGCCGAAATCGGGGTTGTATCCCTTGTCGATGAGGAATTCCTTCGCGTCTTCGGTCAGTTCCAGTTCCAACCCGTGCTCGGAAAGGCGCTGACGCACCTTCCGCAGTTCGTAATCGACGATGATTTCCAGGTTCAACCGCGACAGGGCCTTGAACACGATGATATCGTCGAGGCGGTTGATGAATTCCGGCCGGAAGTGCCGCTCGACTTCCTTGTGCAGCAGGTCCTTCATCTTCTCGTAGGTGGCTTCCTCGTCGCGCTTGGCGAAACCGAACCCGCCGCCGGACTTGATCAGCTCCGCGCCGATGTTCGTCGTGAGGATCAGCACCGT
>JAFGJE010000008.1 GCA_016929245.1 Phycisphaerae bacterium | reverse complement strand
GCTCCTAAAAAGAGTAACCAACAACTACTGCAAGTCACTGTAAACAAAAGAATAACCGAGCGCCAGAAAAAATTCTCACACACTTCCGAAACTAAAAAGACCGGTCGGCGGAGTCCTTGAAAGACTCCGCCGACCGGGAAGATAGGTATTCAATGTACCTGTCCGTCGTTAGGTCGGGTTTCCATTCAGCATGGTAAACGTCGCCTCAGACGTCAGGTCCATCAGGCTGGAACGCAGTCCCGATCGGCCGTAAACCACCGGATTGGGATAATCGTTCGGTCCGTCCATGAACAAGACGACGGCGGTGGCGCCAAATCCCGCATCTCGTCGGGCGATCAACACACCTTCCACCACTCCGGCGGTGGTGGTTTGGGTTGTGTAACTCAGCACCACGTCATTCAGAACGACACCACTCTCCATAACCTTCACCGAACCCAGAACATCGGCGACACCCGTATCATCGCCGTCGCCGTCGTTGTCCTGGCTGAGGATAAACGAAGCGGTGTTGATCTCCTGGGTGAATAAACACCGGATTTCCTTATTATTGATCCTCTGTTGGAAATAATCCACCGGCGGGCCGATCTGATCGTTGTAATCCCGCTGATACAGGTCGCTCCAGGGGTCGCGGCGGGTGATCGTTCCGAGTTCCTCGGCCGCGACGGCCGAAGCGTTTCCGGCACCGAAGGTTCCCGTCCTGCCGAAGATGGTCAGACGGGTAATCACGCTGGGCAGGATGCCGCCGCATTCCGCCGAGTCGATATCCTCGATATTCGCCGCCGCGGTATTACCGGTATACGCCCGCATATCCAACGGAACATCCGGACCGTCGGCCAGCTTCGGCAGGACGCCCGCCACGAGGGCCGAGTCCGTGAAGTTGCCCCGGATGGTTCCGGTTCGCAGCGAACCGCCCGTGATGCGGTCGTCGGCGGTGTTGTACAAACCGTCGGCGCCGAGGGTGGTTCCGATGGAAATCACGGATCGATTGATCACCGATCCGGCGACGTACAGTGTGGTGACGTTTTGCCCGATAGCGGCGATTCCAAAGTTCATTGCGCCGAATCGAAGCGATTGTACGCCGTGGTCCACCGCCAATGTTCCCCTGTGGGTGCCCAATATCTGCAGGTTCGTCGCGGCGCCATCTACCCGCAACAGTGAAAGCAAATCGGTATTTCCGCTGACGCGAAGGGTTCGGGCGTCTCCACGGACGCGAACGTAGGCGTCGTTGACTAAACCGCCGACGATGAAGAGATTCGACGTCGATCCAAGATCGAGAACACCGTCGACGTCTCCATTGATCCGAACCGTGCGGGCGTCGTCGGTGACGCGCACGTCAGCCGTCGCGCCGAGGGAACCGACGGTCATGCTCTTGACTTCGCCTGCCGCCAGTCCACCCGACATCGCCCCGCCGACCCGCAGATTCGTGACGGAACCCGGCGCGTTGAGCAATCCGCCTTCCTGGAACGCCCCGTCGATCCGAACCGTCCTCATCGATTCGCCCGCGTACAACGCGCCGGAGAAGTTCCCGGTGATGCGGATCGAATTGATGCTGCTGGTGGTGTACAACATCCCGTCAAAATCGCCCGTGACGGCCACGCTGTTGAAGGTATTGCCCGTGGCGACGATACGACCCTGGTACGCCTGGGCGCCGCCGCCGAGATTCAACGTCCGCACCGAACCCAGCGTAATGCCACCCAGGGCGTTCTGGGTCGTGCCCGTGAATCGTTTGAACCTGTCATCCGAATTGCTGAAGGCGTACAGATCCTCGTCGCCGTTTTCTTCCATCGCCAAAGCCGTTACGTCCGAGACATCCACGGAACCGGCTTCCGTCCGCGCCGTGGCCACCAGCGTATGTTCGCCGACCTGGATACGGCTTTCGAAGTCGAAGTTGATCGTCACGAGACGGTTGTAGTTCTGCTCCGCACCGATCAGCGTTCCGTCGTCGAAGTCCATCTTCGTCACCCGGAGCGTTTCGCCGGTGACGCTGTCCACGACCGTTCCGATCGCCGCGACATTTTGGCGACGCATGACCGCACCGGCAGCCACGTCGCCTTGGACGCCGTATTGCATCGCTATGATAAATGTATGCGTTCCTGTAATCTCCGTGATGGATGCAATCCAGGTGGGACCGACGAGAGCATCACAAAGAACGTCACCCACCGCCCAACCGAGATGCTGGGGATTGGCCGGGTTCAGTTCGATTTCCACCATAGTAGCGCCGACGGGGTTAGGAACACCAATAATCGCATCGGCAAGTTCCGCGAAGCTTTGCAACTCGCCGGTCGTGGCGTCGTACTGGGCGATTCTGTATTCGCCCGTCGTTTCGTTTCGGATCGTCACGTACGCATACCTATCAGGACCTACTTCTTCGTAGCCCATGCTCGTGATCTCGTACGAATCGCCGACCACAGAACTCAGCAGCGGCGTGCCTGTGATGTCCTGCGCGAGAGGCAGATACTGAAGGAAGGCCGTCGGATCGGCGACAATATCGATGACGCCCATCACGCTCTGTTCAAATCCGGCGCTGCGATACACCATACCGTACTGGTCTAAAACCGCATCATCGTTGTAACCGATGTTATACGCGAAGGCGTTGCCCGATCGCCCGATGGCGAATCCGTCGATATCGGTGTTCAGAAGTCCCAGCTTGGTGAGTAATGTGGAACCACCCGGTGCGCCCGTATCCACAACGATCTGTTCCGCCGAAGCGCCGCTGTTGTTGTAGGCGACCCAATTTCCGGAATGAAATCCCATACCAATAATGCTGGTATCGGCGCCCGGGATGGCCGCTACCTGGATAAGGACATTACTATCAACGGTACCATCCAGATTAATTTCCATGAGGAAATCCTGACCCCCATTTCGCCTGACGGTAAAGATTGATCCGACATTATCGATCGCCATCGCGTTGAAATCATCGGTAAAGGCGCCGACAATCTCCTTCGCCGGGCCGTAGCTTCCGTCGGGTTTGGAGATTATGATGTCTCCGTCTCCGCTGGTGGCGGTCGTGGCGTTCTCGGGCGTCGTGTCGATCAGCGCCAGGGCCGCGCCGTCAGGATCGGCGTCCTTGCTACCGCCCATACCATCGACATCCCGGAAAATACCATACAGATTCGCCGCGGCGCCGACGCCGTTGTCAAACGCGATCGTTTCGACGTCCTGGAAATAGTAGCTGCCGTAAATGTCCCGGAAATATCCCATGGACGTAAATGCGCCGGTGGCGGCGTCGATCTGCACCAGCCGGTCCCTTCCGATGGAGAAGAGAATCAGATCATTACCCGCACCGTTCAGATCGACGGTGAAGAATTCTCCGTCGTCGTTCGTGGTGAATCCTTCCGCGTCGGCGAGCATCGTGTCGTTTTCGCCGATCGTCCAGGAATCCGTCGGATCCACCAGGTTGATGCGGATCATTCCGCCGTTGGCGAACGTGGCGCCCTTGTCTATGGCGATGATGTTCCCCTGCACATCCACGTCCATTCCGTAGATATCCGCGTTATCCGTGGCACGCACCTGAATCAAACCCATATCGGTCGTATCGCCGGCCGTTACGGCGCCGGCGGTTTCCTTAATAATACGAACCAGGTTATGCGACCCAACCATGTCGCGAACACCGTACAGAAGATTTTCTTCCTTCGTGAGGCACAGGGCGCGGATGTCCTCCCCAACAGCACCACCGGCATTCAAGGTATGTATATCCCCGGCGGCCACCTCCAGAGTACCGCCGGCGCTGTCCAGGCTGTACAGCTTCATATCTCCGCCTCCGCCGACGTCGGTTCCGACAAAATACAAAATGCCGTTGGAATCAATATCCATGGCATACACCGACTCGATCTCGATGATCCCCACGCCTTCTTCCCGCAGAACACCCGCTCCAATAGCCGTAACACCCGTGATCACGCCGTCGGCGTCCACATCGACACTGTAAATGACATTCGTAGTGGCGTCATAGACGAATCTCGTCCCGGTGTCATCGACCGCTATGGCCTGGATATTCATGCTCGCGCCAAGATCACCCAACAGGGTCTGGATATCGGCGCTCTGAGCGGCGTAGATGTCTCCGTCGCGGTTCACCGCCAGGCCCGTCAGGCCGTTCAGCAGGCTTGCCTCACCGGCGAGGGCGCCCACCTGGATGGTCGGTGCGTAGCTCCAGGCCTGGTCGGCGATCGCGATAATGTCCGCTCCGTCGTACGCCAATCCGGTCAGCCGCAACGCGTTGCCCAGGGCGTCCTCGACGGTGTAGTCGTTCAAAAAGCCCACACCGCCGTCGGAGATATCCCATTCTTCCAGCATATCGCCCACGTCGTTAAAGACCCATGTGTGGTCGGCTTCATCGGGAATCGTCATCGCGATCATCTGGTCGCCCGCGGCGAGCCGCACGTCGCTGAGCAGCGGATCGTTTCCGTTGACGATGGTCAGACGGGTCACCTGCCCGCCGATGCGCAACGTTCCGCTGCCCTGCGTGGTCAGGTCCATCGTCCGAACGTCCCCGCCGATCCGCCCGCCGACGGCGGTCCCGGCGTACTCGTTCAGCGTGAACGTATTGACGCCCGCGTCCAGCCAGAGGGCGTTGCCGATACCGGTTAAGGTTCCATCATACGTAAGAGTTCCTACGGCGATATCATCTTCCGTTAAGATACGCCCGATGGTTGTACCGGCATTGAGATTACGCAATTCGATTCGAGTCGCCGTATTCGCTCCGGCTATTACAAGGGTATCTATAATGGTGTCCGCCGTATTGGAGTCATAAATGCGAACCTGACCCAAGCCTCTCAATGTTACTTCAAGAAGATTAACAGGTGTAACATTCGTATAGGTAAAGGGTGAATTAGCGATGGTAACCGTTGCCTGAAGGTCCAATGGATTTACAGCCACTCCACCATCAATATCCGCCAACGCATACGTGATTCCGAAATCGGTCTGGGCGTTTCCGCTGATTCGATCCCGTCCAATTCCGTTATCAGAAAGGATAAACGAAAGATTGTCGGAGCCACCCACGGTAACAGTGCCGAATCTGCTGTTTCCACCGGTTTCGCTCGTGTTCACGACGGCGGCAAGAGTAAACGCGCCCGCGGCAGCCGCCGCCGGCGCCACACCGGCGGTCAGATCACTGTCGGTCATATCCCCGGAAACGGTGGCTGTTTTGAAATCGCCCCACAACAACATCGCTCCGACTCGCGCATTATTAAGATCATTGACCGTCGTCATCGGATTGACGCCCGTGAGGATATCGCTGATTTGCTGGCCGCCAATGACCAGCCCGCTGGAGATGGAAGCATTGTCCATATCCCCGCGAACCGAGGCGCTGGTGATGGCGCCGCCGGCGGCGATGATGGAATCATCCAGGTCTCCGCTGATCGAGAGGCGTTTGATCTGCCCCATGCGGGCGATCTGACTTCCATTGTCGTCGACGTTGGCGAAGTCGTCGTCATCGCCGCGGTTGATTCCGGCCTGGATGAGCGAGTTGGTCACGTTGCCCGTGAAGGTCAGACTCGAAATGTCCCTGCCGACGGTAATCACGCCGCCGTCCAGATCCCCGGCCCGGATCGTGCCGGCTTCGCCGTCCACGATCAGATTTCCGCGAATATTCCCGACACGCAGACTCGTTACGTCGTACGCGACATGCACGGTCGCGCCGTTGTTGATGTTTCCGGAGATGGTCAGCGCGGTGTCGGCCTGTATTTCCAGGTCGCCGCCGACATTTCCACGGATATTCACCGCCGCCCGGGAGGAGCTGAATCCCAGCGTCAGGTCGCCCAGCAGGTTGCCCTGAATTTGCAGCGACCGCGTGGAACCGACGGTAATCGTGCTTCCGACTTCGACGTTACCGCCGACCCACAGCGTGCGAAGCTCGTTATCCACGACGATGCGCGCCCCGGCGAGGATCGAACCGTCCAGGCGCAGGACGTTGATCTGCCCGGCTTCGATGAAACTGGTCGCTCCCAGGTCCGAACCGGTCACGCGAATGGAGTAGATCGTACCGTTGGGGGCGCTGACGGTTCCAAACAAGTCCCCGCCGCGAATGAGAATCGACCGGATGTCGCCGAAGGAGCAAATAATCGAACCGGTGGCGGTCAGGTCGCCGTTGGTGATGGTGACCGAACCGAGGTCGTTCCCGGCTGTCAGGGTGGATTGCCAATCGGCGCCGGTCATCGTCACCGTCCGGAGCGAGCCCATCACGGTCACGTTGCCGGTAACCGCGCCGCCGCCGAGATACTGAATCTGGCGCACGTCGCCGGAGACCCACGCGTCTCCCGCTTGCGCGCCGGAAACCCGCATGGTGTTCATGTCGCCCAGGACGTTCAGGTCCAGGTTCATATTTCCGCCGACCGTCAGCGTTCGCAGGTCGCCGTTGATCTGGAGAGTATTCCCGACGGCGCCCAGGTTCCCGCGGACGTCAATCGTCCCGACGTTCCCCTGCACGTCGATATTCCCCGTATAATCTCCGCCGATTCTCAGGAGATTCAACGACGTTCGAACTTCCTGGAACGGTTTGACTTCGACCAACCCGTTCGTCATGTTCTGATCGACGATCAGCGTACCGAGAATTCCGTTGGCGATTATCTGGCCGTCCATATTTCCGAAAATATGAATATACTTGATATTCCCGTTCGGACCGGCGGCGGTGATCGTGGAGGAACCCAGCAACGAACCGCGAATGTTCATGCTCGTGATTTCCCCCGCGATGGTCATCGTCAGTCCGCTGACATCCTGCGCGGGATTGAAGAATCCCAGGCTGCCCGTGGTGATAGTCACACTGTTAATGGAATTCCCCGCGGCAAGAAGGGGATACGTCCGGAACCCGCGTATGGAATTGGCGAAGTGGAAGAGACTCGATGAAATCCAATAGGACGAGACGTTCCCGAGATTTCCATTTCCATACGCCCATACGGATTCGAGCAGTCCCTCCTGACACAAGTGATCTATGTCATATTGAACGGGATCAGGAACAAACAGTTTCAGAAGCTCATGAATGTCGTTCAAAGCACTCAGACGTTGGTTCGTCCCCGGAAGCCAGGTTTCCGTTTCGCTGTAACGGACGGAAGGAGAATACGTCAGCGTGTTTGTATCCGCACCGCGTCCGGTGGCGGTGATATTCCCCTGGTCGCCGCCGGTGTTAAACATGACTGCGTAAATCCCGCAACCATCGACGGTCGTATTTCCGATCTGGCCGTTGCCGGTCACCGTGCTGATGAAACTGTTGAACAGGCCGAAGCCGTTATTGACCGTGATATTTCCGACATTCTGTCCGGCGATATACGCGCCGAGGATTCCGCCGTCGCCCGTCAGGGTGATATTACCCACATCCGAGGTCATGTCTTTCACACCACCGGTTTCCGAGACATATTCCCGTCCGCTCGGTAACGTCGCGCCGAGAATGTCGGCGTTGACGATCGACCCGTTGGTCAGTTCGATTTTTCCCACGCCCTGCTCGCCGACGATCGCGCCGCGGATCACCGCCCCGCCGTACTGGCTGGTCACGTACCGGATTTTCCCCAGGGAGAACAAGCCCGCGTCGGCCATCTCGCCCGAACCCGACGGCGCGATTCCCTCGCCGATATACGCGTGCACGATATCGCCCGTGGCGAAGATCGGCGCGGCGATCCCGTCAAACTGCCCGTCGTTGATATTGGTCGCCTGGTCGTAATTGGCGCGAATCAGGTCGATCTGCCCGTTGACCATCACGTTTCCGATCGCGCCCTTGGAGGAGATGCGATCCACGTGTCCCTTCACGACGATCCCCGTGTGCTGCTGCACGAAGGGATACCCCGAAGGAACGAAACCCGCCGCGGAAGCCGCGTCGACCCGCGGATTGACCGCTTCACCATACGTGCCCTGGGCGATCCCCAGCGATCCCAGGGAATAGATCGCCTCGACCGAGTCGGCTGTGATGTTGACGATCTCGCCGCCGGTTTCGTTGCGGATGCTGGTGAAGTTGCCGCCGACGATCTCGAAGACGTCGATGGGATTGTTCGTCGAACCGACGATGTGCACCGTCAGGTTGTCTTCGCAGGCGATACTGGGCGAAGCCGCCAGTTCCACACGCCCATCGACCAGTTCCGTCGCCCTGCCGTTTCCGTGAACGGTGATCTTTCCGATCTGCACCGGCGAACCGACGCCGTTGGAGTTGGCCGACACCGCAAAAGCGCCGGTGCTCTCCACGTCCACCAGCACCGAACCGCCGGACCCGCGAATCCCGTACGTCCGGTACGACAGCACGGGCAGGGTTTCCTGCAATGGGGCGTTTCCGGTATGCGGATCGATCGGCTGATGCAGGGTCGTATCCGTCGTCACGTAGACGGGTTCGATGTTGATATATCCGCCCGAATCGTCGCGGATCGATGCCGTCTGCCCGGGATTGAGCGTCACTCCGGTATACGCTCCGCCGCCGTAATATAAATCCTGGAAAATCTCCCCGCCGACGCGCATATACCGCACGTCGCCGTTGGGTCCCACGGTAATGCGCGGGCCGCCGGCATTTAAATTGCCCACATTCCCCGCGACGTCGATCAAATCGATGATCCCGTCGTCCCCTAAACCATCGACGTTTAATCGGATAACGGTTGGACGTGAATCCCCGGAAAGAACACTGCCGGTGGACATGGAACCGGCGCGGAGAACACCCAGGCCGCCGTTGGCTTGCAGGTCGCCCCAAAATCCCCCTATCGCGTCGAACATCTGGAAATCCTCGTTAACAGAGCAATAAATAGCCAGATAATGGTCCGCTCCCGTACCGGTCGTCCGGATCAATCCCATACTACCTTGGTTTACCCCTATTCGCGGGTAGCATTTGATCGTATCGCCCAGTGTCCCTGCCCCGGCGGAATCCAGCATTCCGATGGAAGCCGCCTCTATTGTACGTAAATCTCCATCATCCACTCTGGCAAAAGCGTAGACGGCATCGGAATCATCGCTGAACAGATATCCCCCGGCGCTGAGGGCGCCAAGGTCTCCTCGTTTCACACGGTACCCCATGACGTTAAGAGTGGGATAATGGTAGAAGATATTGTTGTTCGCTTTGACCGCCCCTAAAGCCAGATTCCCCGCGTCGGTGATGGTTATGGAATAATCCACGTCACCTTCCACTTCCACGCTGCCGTCAAACGGCGCCACACCAATGGCGATACGATACACCCCGGGGCGATCCGCGGTAATACGGAAGGGTTCTCCATAAACGAAACCCGCTTGCACATCGGATTCCTGAACGGTAATCAGCCGTCCATCCGGATCAAACACACCCACATGCGGTCCGTTGGCAGCGGGAACCTCGATGGTAATCGTCTGACCCGCCATCAGCGAAATCCCGTAGTAATCCGCATTATCCCCCTCCTGGAATAATCCTTTGACGACGAATTCATCCGCGGTCAATCCGGATTCTTCCGCGAGTCGCCCCAGACCGCCCAGGTACTGGGCCGTCTCGAATGAATCGTTCAGGAACGACCCGTCCGTGCGATACAGTTGAAACGCCTGAAACGCGACGCCCTCGGGATTGTCTCCCTCCTCCGGACGGAATTCGATTTCATTCTGCTTATAATTGGGGGCGTAGTCTTCGTGTGGAATGGTAAAGGCGGTCGAGTTGTCCACCACCGTTGAACCGATAATATCCTCCAGCGCCCAAACCTGCCCGACCACGCCGATGACGTGCAGATCGAAGCCCGTGAGGTATTCCGGAGATTCCATGCCGGCGTCGTTGTTCGTGCCGATGGAGGAATTGACCACGAGATTGCGCAGGTCGCCGCCGACGTAAAAACTGTCCGTCTCCGGGAGAGTTCCCTCTCGAATACCCTTCGCGTCGCCGGTCAGCAGCCAGCCGGCGTAGAAGGTTTGCGTCACCGAACCGCTGATGTTCACCCGACCGGTCACCGCGCCGCCGAACAGCGCGCTGGAGATATTCTGCGCGACGGCGGCGTTGCTGGTGTATCCCACCAGCGTCATCAGCACGGACGACTCGATTGCGTTGCCTTCGTTGCTCAGGACGTACATCCCGGTCGAGTTGTCCACGGTCAGGAAACGCTGGTTCGCGCGATCAAACGTCAGGCCGCTGATCGTCGGACGCAGCGATCCGATGGTCGTGGCGACGGTTCCGCCCACGACCAGCGTGCCGGCTGGGGCGCCGGCGGGTTGCAGCGATCCCACGGCGATGTTCACCAGTCGCCCGTTGTCCCGGTCGTATCCGAACAGGGTTTTGGTGATCGAGTTGGTGACGATCGATTCAATTCCGACGGCCCCGTCGGCGTCCTCAAACGTATAACCGGTGGAGACGGCCGCTGCCGTAACGGCGTCGATTTCGTACAAGATTCCGTTTTCGTCGATGACATACAGCGCATCCTGCGTCGGCTGCAACGACGAGTACCCGCTCTTGAAGGCCATCGACTTGACGCCCGTCAGTTGCGTCCCCGAACCGTCCCGCAGGTAATCAATCCCCGTGAATACACCCGTGTTGACATCGAGAGTGCCCAGCATCGAGGCGAATCCCGGACTGACATAAATGTCTTGAGCGGCGGTTTCAATCGAATAGCAAAGACCGGCGGTATCAATGGCGTATCCCGATAAATTGGCGGCAATTCCGGCGGCGACTTCATAGGCGCTGCCGGGAGTGGTTTTATTAAATCCAATAACACGATCCGCGCCGACATTGTTGTGATCGATCGCGTAGATACCATCATCCGATCCAAACACAATTCCATGGATGTCGACATCGGCGGCGACTCCGCCACTGACGACCACAGGCCCATAGGCAATAACGCCAGGGGTTATGATATCAATTTGATACACATTATTATCCCCCGCTCCGTTGTTATGTACGGCGTAGAGTTCATCCAGGGAATTAAACGCCAAACCGACCATCAGCCCTCCGGCCAGTGCCGCATCATATGGATGTAGATCAAGAATTTCCACGGCAAGAATTTCATCCGTAAGGATATCCCCGTCGAGATTCCTGGGGATCAGGTCCAGGCGATACAGCCTTAATTCATTTCCACCACCGCTGTCCTCACCAATCACGAACAATTGCCCTCGAGAGTTCGACGCCAACGCGTAAATATTCTCCACATGGTCGGTGTCGTTGATAAAAATCCTTCCAAGATCCGTATCCGCGGTCACGCCCGTCGGGTCGCGATCGATTTTATGAAGAGTGCAAATGCCTCCACCGCCGGGGTTGGCGATTCCGTACATCTGCCCGCCGCGGCGGATGGTCAAAGCGACCATATCGGCGTGAACCGCAATACCACCGATATCGTCTTCCGGCGCCGGGTTATTGATGTCGTATACGGCGAAGAGGGTTTCATCCCCCGCCAACCAACCGTTCGCGGCGCTGTAGTCCCCGATGGCCATCGCGCCCATACCGGCCAGCTGACCAAGGGTCACGCTATCAATGATATTGACGGGAGTGGTGCTCGCTTTGCCCCGGGTGGGCGATGCAAGACCCGCGTCGACTCCGAACAACTGGTCGCCGCCCACCAAGGCGCCTAGATCATCCCGGCCGTCAATATCCACGACGAACGTGGTATACGTCGAACCCCCGGGAGCGCTTCGATAGGTGACGATATCCACCACGTCATCGACGTTCTGTCCCAGGAGTTTGTCCTCCAGCTTGGCGCCGGGGGCTATGTAGTCCAGCAGACTCCGCGCCAGAACCATCCCCGCCGAGAGATTGTTTGAATCGGCTGGGTCCGGGAAATCATCCACGTTCATGGCGCGCACACCCAGTTCGTAATGTACCACACCCGATCCGTCACCCAGGTCCCCCAAAAGGAACGGTTTGAGATCGTCTATAGGATCATCCGGATCCATATCTTCCGAAAGCGCGCCGATGTACACCTGGCCGGAATTGGCCGGCGCGGAAATGACGATTAAATCATCGTCCGTCTGCGTCTCCGCCTGGGCGTCATAAACGCGCAGGGAACCCACATTCCCGTCATACGGTTGCATGGGACGAACTTCTTCATCGACGGGTGGAACGCGCGCGATGGAGAACGAGGAGTTTCCGTCGCTTTGGCTGACGTACAGGGCGAAGGCGTCCGCGGTCGGGAAACGCTCGCGATAGTCCACCATCACCAGCTCGCCGGAAGTGGCATCCGTCGCCAGCAACACGCCGGTTCCGCTGGTAAAGGGATTGTCGCGGATCGGATCCCACGAGAGTCCCTGCAAATCCTGGCCTCGAATGGGATCCTTGTCATCATCCGGATCCGGAAGCGGGCCGAGGTCGTAGCAGAATCCCGTCGTCAAATCGATCTTCACCAGCGTGCTGGAAGCCCCGGCGTTGCGAACGGCTATGATATGACTTTCCGTCGAATACGGTTCCACCTGGGGGAATTCAATCGCGGAAATGTCCAAAACAGGCGCAGTATTGTAGGTGACTTCCACGGAACCAAAGGGGCTCGTTCCCAGAACATCGTAAATGTACCCTTTTGTTTCCTCGTTGATTTCGACGGTGTGATATCCATACAACGTATTCGAGGTGTTCCCCCAGGTAATCGATGTGGTTTCCGCTGTGCCGAGTGTATCAACGAACTGAAGAGTATTCTGGATGGACGATATATTCGGCTGATACGTATCGATGCTGTACAGGTAATCGATGGAAACATCTTCATCATTAATGGTGTGAACTTCGCGCGCGACGAAATACAACAAACCGCCCGTCGCCGAAGGAGCAAACGTCGCCGCGGATACGGATTCCACAACGGAAGAACCGTCGTCACCTTTGATTGACAACGAAGGAAGAGCGCCCCGGATGAGATTCGCCAGGGAGGCGGAATACAACACACCCGTGCTGTCGGCGGCAAGGCTGTGCACCTGGGAATTCACTTCTCCGGCTCGATTCAAAACCGTCCCTCCCCCTGAAGTTTCATTAATTCGAATCAGTCGAGAACCATCGTCAGGACTTCGGTCCACACCCACCAGGGAACCATGAGAATACGCCAATCCCTGAATGTCGGGAACGTTGTCTCCAACTTTTATTTCCACCGTCGAATCAAGAGTTTTCGTCACGCTCCCCAAAGCCGCGGCATCGGCGAAATTATAGGCTACCAACTTACAGGATGGATTCCCGTCGGAAGGAGACTCTCTTCGTGTGACCTTGATCTGATAAGGAGCGCTGAATACGATCGAATTATAGTCCCAGGGATTGGTATTGGGATCACCGGAATCGGGAAGCGCGGAACTGGCGGAACTCGCGGCGGTGGCGGGATTGATATTATGGATGGAATAAATGCCGCTGGAAACAGAAATGGCATACAAACAATCATTCCCGTCCCCTTCATTTCGATAGGCCAATCCCGTGACGCTCAAATTCGTACCGGCATCATTGATTGCACCAATACTGACTGTCTCACCCGAATTGGAATCAACACGATACAGCGTGGAACCGCTTCCCGAGTCGTTGGCGGCGAAATAAATGTATCCCGTGGCTTCATTGATCGCGCATCCCGTCGCGTCATAGGTAAACGGAGTCGCGTTGGGCGGGTTAGCGCCGTCGTTCAACTCCACCGTGTCGTCATTCAACGTCGCCGATTGGAGAAACGTCGTGGTCGCCGGTACATCTCCCGCGTTATCGGGAACGTCCAGATACGCCAATCGCACCTTCTTGACGCCGTTTTCATCCGTAACCGCAAACCCGTACGATTCCCCGTTGGACTGCGCGTCGGATGTCGCCAGCGCCGTCATGGAAAAACCATCCGGCATTCCCGTTATGCTTCCGATCAGGTCGACAGCGTCGGCGCCGCCGATTCCGCCGAGAATCTGCACACCCGCACGACCGGACGTGCTGTCCCCGGTAAATTCCCCGGGCATGTCTCCGAGCAAAATAGCTTGATCTCCGTTCGGATCCAGGTAGACATCGGCAGCGATCAGCTCCACGATCAGGTCGCCTTCCAGCGCGATCCGGACGATCTCCCCGCCGGCGTCCATGTACTCGAATACATCCCCGCCCACCAGGGTGGTCAGTAAGAGTCTGGGTTCCAGTCCTTCAAAACACGGCGTTTGATTTGACGTCGACATCGCCTGCATTCTCCAAATTCCGACGCCTCCGGGGCGTCCTGGGTTCACTTGTCTTACGTTCCGGGCGCAGCCGCACCCTCTGAGTGCACGGCTACCCGTTGTCTGTTATCGGCCAGTCGGCGAGCGTTCGTCCAATCCTCCTGCGAACCTTTTTCCCACTCCGTTGTCGGGAATACTGCACGCCAGACCGAATAGTGTACTGAATCACCCGCGTCGAAACAAGGAAATTGTCCGCTCCGCCTCCCGCGTAACTCCTTGCCTGACACCGGCGTATCCGTTCGCGTAACCCGTCGAATTCGGCGTGCTTCGTCGCACCGGCCTTATGTTGTTTTCATGGCGTAACGGCAAGGCCGGGAACCACTAATCCCCATCCCAGCCTCACCAATGCGCGCAGCGACAAACTACCTGGTTAAGGAGTTCAGACCCAAATCAGCCGGTTCGGTTAGAAAAAAATGGCTTTTTATAAAAAATTTGCAAAAAAAATTCAAAAAATTTCCCTTTTCTCCCCCATTCCCCCAAGCTACAACTTCAACACGTTACCATTCCGCGAAATCTCGTAAAACAATCGATCCCGGATTCTCATTGACAAAATATAGACTGGGGTGTACAGTCTGCTCCGGTATGTTCCGGGAAGGAGCCTGTCTTGTCGAAAAAGCAACCCATACCGGATCTGTTTGAGAATATCAAAGGCGCCCGCCCTCCGCAGGCGGAGCTGGAGGTGCTCAGTTGTCTCTGGCAACAGGAACAAGCCACCGTCCGTGAACTCCGCGAAGCGATGGCGGCGTTTCGACCGATGGCCCACGGTTCCATGGTGAATTTACTCAAACGCCTGGAAGCCAAGGGACTGGTTCAGCATGAAAAAGGCCCTGTGGGAAAAGCGTTCGTGTATACCCCGACCCGGCGTCCCGAACCGACGCGGCGGAAACTCGTTTCGGATATGCTCCAGCGCATCTTCGGGGGCAACGGCGTGGCGATGGTTTCCACGTTTCTGGACACCAGGCCCATGACCGCGAAGGAACTGGACCAGATGGAAGAACTCATTCGGCGGAAACGCTCGGATTCCACGTCCAAACCATAACCATGGACTTTCTGGCGAATAACTCGGCGGCGATCGTGGAATGGTGGTGGCGATACGTCTTCCACGCCACGTGGACCTCTTCCCTGATCGCGCTGATCGTTTTGATCGTTCTGCGCCTGGGGCGTCGCTGGTCCGCGCATCTTCGCTTCGCGCTGCTGCTGATCGTGCTGGTGAAATTCGCCGTCCCGCCGATGCTGACCCTGCCGACGGGTTTGTTCAGTCGTTGGGGACCGGCGGTGAGTTGGCAAAATACAGCCGCGAAAGAACGGATGAGTCCCGCCTCGTTGGAAGTGTCGGCCCCGCGGGAGTCTGACGGGGCGCCGCCGGTGTGGGCGTTCCGGATCAAAACCTGCCTGATGGGAATTCACCTGCTGGGATGCATCGTCATCGCCGTTTCGATTGTGGTGCAGTGGTTCCGGCTGACTGGGATTATTCGACATGGCCGGATTATCACAGACGGGCCGTTGCATGCGCGGTTACAGAAGACCATCGCGCGGCTGGGCATCCGACGCCGGGTGAAACTGGTTTTCTCCTCGCGACAGTTGCCGCCCATGGCCTTCGGTGTGCTGAGCCCTACGATTCTCCTGCCGGCGTCGGCGGTTCGTCGTCTTTCGTCGCGCGAACTGGAGGCCGTCTTCGCCCATGAGCTGATCCATCATCGTCGGGGGGATTTGTGGATCAACTGGCTGGTGGCGGCGCTGGGGGCGCTTTGGTGGTTTAACCCGGTGCTCTGGGGGGTCAACCGGCGCGTTCGGGAGGCCTGCGAGAACTGCTGCGACGACCATTTACTCGCGCGGGGAATCACGACGGGTAAGAACTATTGCAAGGCGCTGCTGAATATCGCGACGATCCTGCCGAAGACCTGGCAACTCAACGCGGCCTTCGGGTTCGCCGAACGGCTTCACCCGCTGGCGGCCCGGATGGAACGCATCCTGGACAGCCGTGCAAGAAAACTCCCCCGATTGCCGTGGGCGGGTATGGGGTTAATGGTAGTCCTGGCGGTGCTGATTCTCCCCGGCCTGCCCAGCGCCAAGTCGGACCAAACGCAACTCGAACCGATGGCTGCGATGGAAACACCGGCCGCGACGAACATGGCCGAAACAGGGGAAACGGAAACGCTCCCCGAGTATCAGACGGAATCCGCACATCCCGTAATATCCCGCTCCGATGACATTTCCAAAACGACAAAATCCCTGCCGTATGTTTCCACGTCTCCCATAGCCACATCGGGAATACCGCAGCGCAGCTCCATGCCCAGGTTTACCCCCAAACCTTCCGTTGCATCGCAGGTGATGACTTCACCAAAGCGCCGACCCGGGAACTATGTGCATCCATCGACAGCCGCAGGAAACGCAAGGTTCACCTTGCCCCCGATCGCGACACAATCCTATTCCGCGCCGAATCCGTCGGCAAGGACAACGCATCTCTGGAATTCTCGAAGAAGCAGCCACAACCTGGAACACTATTCCGTTCCACCGTCCCAGCCGAGAACGAGAATACTCACCGGCGGGACAAATCTTCTTCCCGTACAGACTCCCAAAACCCGGTCGATTCTGGAAATCGTCGACGCCGAGGTCGCCTCTCGTTTTGACGAAAATTTCCCCAAAAGACAAAACTCTCGTATCTATGATCCCGTAGCAATGCTTCCCACGTTACGTCCGCCGACAATTGATCCTCCGCTTCTTCCGGAGGAGCCGGAAGCAAAAATCGTCGTTTCTCCGATCCCTTCGCCTAAAAATTCACCTCCCATGTTCATACTTCCGCCCCAGCCGGAAGAACCGCCTTTGGATGATATTCACCTGATTGTCGATTTCAACGACATCAATGCACCACAATGCAATAGCGTGACCCACCAAGACTATAACATTCACATCCAGACAGGAGAGTTGAACTTAATAGAAAATAATAACAATATCAATCTGTCTCCGACCATAGCATTATTACCCTCTTCATCCCTTCGTTTTAACGTCCAAATCCCGCAGAATTCCACGGCGGTTCCCGAACCGGCAACGATCCTGTCGCTGACGTTGGGCGCGTTGCTGCTTACCCCGCGTCGGCGACGGCGGTAGGCCGCCTCTCCTTTTTGTGTTTTCACAGCCGTGGGAAAAATAAATATAGATTCCTGTCTATTTTCTTCTTGACAGAATATCGACGGAAGTCTACATTATGTCCGCAGGCCCCGACGGCCGTTCATCCGGCGGGGAAATAAACGGGAGTATTCATCCTGTAAGGCTCCTGCAGGCTGATCCGGGCGGCATGTCCTGATTCCCGAAAGGGCAGGACATGCCACCCATTACAAAAGCTTGTTTGGCTCAAACGATGAATACCAAGAACATGAGGAGACTGTCATGAAGTATCTGCTTGGCTTGTTTCTCGTAACGGTATGCGCGACGGCTGGGTTCGCGGAAGACACCCATTGGCAAGGCGACCCCGCCGGGGAAGGAAACTGGTTCGACCCCGCCAACTGGACCAATGGAATTCCAACAATAACAATTTCTCCATATCAACAAAATGCCTGGATCGCCAATGGTGGAACCGCAACCATCCACGCCGGCGATGCAAAAGCCTGTTATTTGGTCATTGGGAAAGAATACGCAGGAACCGATCCGGAAAATGGTTACGGCGCGTTGATTCAAACAGGAGGAAATCTTCAAATATTATGGCATCTCACTCTCAGCAGCAAAACAGATGCGCCGAGTTCCTATTCGTTAATTGGAGGAACGTTGGATTTCAGTCAGCTTCGTGTTGGCGGATATCAGGGAAAAGGATTATTCACCCAGGTGGGCGGAAGTGTCACGGCTCATTCCATCTCCATGTCTGCAACATTAACCGATGACCCAAATGCATGTTTTGGCACGTATAAACTGATCGGTGGACAATTGGCGACAAATGACAGCTATGTCGGCACAGAAGGCCGAGGGAATTTCATTCAGATCGGGGGGATTCACGATGTTAGTGATAAACTGACGATCGGGGGGATGTTCGATAACATACCATCCATTCCTGACACTCCAGTAATTATCGGCGATTGGAATGGAATACACCTCGAAGAAGCAACAAATTTGGCCGTTATAAATCCAAATCCCATTCATCCTTCGAATGGACAATATGAACTCCAGGGAGGGCAGTTGATTGCCAATAACGAAGTGATTGAAAATACTGGTGTTTTACGGCATTCCGGCGGGCAGCACATCGTGGATTCTCTGAAGGTGAATACGGGGGGAAAATATGCTTTTTCGGGCGGCTCTCTGGAAATTCATTCCGGTTTGGATTTGAACGGAGAGTTGAACCTTGAAGGAAGCAGTGTGGAAATCCAAGGAGGTGGAATCTTAAATTTCAGCAAGGGACAATTACTCAACTCCCGGAATGCTTCTATCCAGGCAGGAAGTAATTCCTTGACGATTTTCGCGAGTGATTTCGATCCTGCCACGCAATTGCGAAACTTCCAGACCGACGGCTTGGTGCATATTACGGGAAATGACCTCATAATCCAAACCGACGATATTATTACAGGTTGTGGATTCATTGACGATTACGTGGAAACCTCAGGTATAATCGTCGCCCCGGAAGGTAAAGGAATCGATCTGAACGAAGGATTATTTGTTCGTGAAGGCGTCGTTGACCTTGGAATGGAAGATATGGCCGTTGTCATTCCCTTATCCTCCAACAGCTCTACCAGTCAGGGAAATGGTCAGATTACGATTCATGATGATCGATCCGGAATCGATAACGGATTCATTACCGCAAGAACGATGAAAATCGGAAATTCTCCCGTAAGCACCATATTGCCTGATGGCGAAATATATACACCCCCAACAGCAACATTCCGTCAAAACGGTGGAACGGTCAATCTTGGTTCGATGGAAATCACACGTGGAACGTATGAATTACGTGGAGGGATTTATCATTCGGAAGGTTCCGTACGCGTCGGCATCGCGTGGCCAACATACGTTATTTGCGAGAATTCTTCAGAAATCGGGGAACTTAGAGAAACAAATGACTACATTGACCGAGTTATTTCCTATCCGGGTATTCCGTATATGCTTGATTCCCAACCGTCTTCAACGCTTGAAATCCATGGCGGAAGTTTTTCGGCCCATTGGATGGATGTCTACGGAAGCCTTTCGGAAGCCAATGTCATTCAGACTGCGGGAGATGTCAATATTGGCTACGTGTTGAATATCTACGGTTACAGCAGTAATCATGCGAGCTACACCATGCATGGAGGAAACCTAACGACCGAAATATTATCTGTTGGGAGTTACACCAATAATAGAAACTCAACATTCGCCATCCTTGATTCTTCATCTCAGATACACACAAATCAGCTTGAATTCAATAAGAGCGCGGTTTTCGTCGCCGTACCCGATTCAACCATTCATATTGTCGAAGCACCGGATGAAATTGGAAACCCGTGGTATGACGGCCCCTCGGTTCAAATAGTTTCCACCGATGCGGCTGCGATGGCGGGATTGAGTAATCTTACGTTGGTGTACGAATGCGGCCTGGAGTCTGTCGCCGTATTTGAAGTTGCCGGGGAAGATCGCGGTGTTGGATATGCCGGGTTCTTTGAAAACTTCGCGCTGGATACGCTCCAGATCGGATCGGACGAAGACGACGCGTATCTGCAACTGATCGACGAATTCAACAACCAACTCGACTGGGACGGCGACGAAGTGCTCTATGTCGAGAATCTGATCCTCGCCGAAGGTTCCACGCTGGACTTGAACGGCCTGAACCTCTACTGCCTGAACTGCACGATTGAAGGAACGCTGATTTCCGGCGGTGGTACGCTCTATGCGGACGGCGTGATCGTGGAAGCGATGATCAATCCCGAACCCACGACGGCGGGGCTTTTGATCCTCGGCGGGTTGTTCTTCCTTCGACGAAAGCGAACCGTACGTTCGGCGCGCGGATAATCCTGCTCCAGACATTCGCAGCGGACAACAGAAATGAATCTCGCGGCCCTTCAAGGGGAGGGTCGCGAGTTTTTTTTTTCGCGAAGGCACACCGCGTTTCCACCCAATTTCCATTCCGAATTTCTTCCGGGCCGCGTTGTTTTTTCTCCCCCACTTTCGGGGTACAATACCTCCCCAAATGCGGAACCGATACCATGCGGTTCGCTGTTTTCCGGCTGGGGGGGATGGGAATGATTGTCATGAAGATTGTGGAATGTCGCGGGAGTGATACGAAGATCGGGCGCACCATCGGTGAGGCGCTGCGGGAGGAAATCCAGGCCAATGTCCGGGGATTCCTTCCGGCGGAGTTGAGCGTTCTGGACGGGAAAATCGCCTCGTTCCACGAGAGCATGAAGCGGTTCCTCCCGGAGGTGCTCGAGCAGATGCTCCAGGCCGCCAAGGCCGCTGGGGTGACGGACAAGCAGATGCTGGCGTTGAACGCGCCTTCCGGCGAATCGGACCCGAACTTCTACCAGGGATGTTCCAACGTCGTCTTCGCCGCCGGGCCCGACGGGCCGTTATGGGGCAAGAACAATGAAGGGCGCTTCCCCCCCACCGATCAGCCGGTCGTCGACGCGCAAGGCCCGCGGCCGGTCTGCGCACTGAAGCTCTACCCGAAACAAGGCATCCCCGCGATCTGCTTCACGTTCTGCGGCTGGTTCTCCGGCGCGGACATGATCAACGCCGAAGGCGTCGCGACGGGCCATTCTTCCGTCGGTTCGAAGTTCCAGCAGAGTCCGCGTCACGTTTCGGTGCTGCAATGGTTGTGGCGGGGAATGTTCGAGATTCGCGGCCTCGCGGATTACGTCAACCACGTCACCGCGCAGCCGCTGCGGGGAAAGGGATTTTCCCAGATCGTCGTCGACCGTCACGGGCAAATGGCGTCGGGGGAGCTGGCCTGTCCGCTGGCGCAAATTCGTTGGCCGGCCGAGGGAGCGATGGGTATGAACTGCGTCAATCACTACCAACTGCCCACGCTGGAGAAGATCGACGCGCGCCAGCCGGAAGGCCTGGTGAATTCCAAAGGCCGGCAGGCGTATCTCGACGAAGCGATTGTAAGCGGCGACCAAAGTCTCGCGCACCTGAAAAACATCCTCCGCCGGCACGGTGAATTTTCCATCTGCCGACACGGCGGCCGGGACGCCTGCCACACCGAATATTCCATGATCGGAATCCCCAACCAGCGAAAGGCCCTGCTCTACCACGGTTATCCCTGCGAAGGGGAATATCAGGAAATCTCGATCTGAATGTTCCAATCGACCCCTAACATTTTCCGACCGGATTTTCGGCTTCTTCGTTGAGGTTTGCCGGCGATGCGGGTAAGCTTTGTGCGATGATTGCCCGAATTACAGGACGGCTGGAAGAAATGACGGAGACTTCGGCGCTGGTCGATTGCGGCGCGGGGCTGTGGTACGAGGTGCTGATCCCCGCGTGGGAAATCGAACGGCTGACCCGCCGGTTGGGGCAGGACGTGGTGCTGCACACGATTCACATCGTCGAAGGCGACCCGTCGCGCGGGGCTGTCATCCCGCGGCTGATCGGATTCGCCGGCGAGATCGACCGCGCGTTTTTCCAGACGTTCACGAAGGTCAAGGGTATCGGCGTGCGCAAGGCGTTGCGGGCGCTGGTGCGCCCCGTGGCGGAAGTGGCGGCCGCCATCGAAAAGAAGGACGCGACCTTCCTGACCGCCCTGCCGGAAGTCGGCAAGCGGACCGCGGAGCAGATCATCGCGGAACTGCACGGGAAAATGGGCGACTTCGCGGGGGAGATATCCCCCGACGCGCAAAGCGAACCCATCCCCGAAGCCGGCGCCGAAGCCGTGGCGGTGCTCGTGCAACTCGGCGAACGCCGCGCCGACGCGCTGGCGCTGGTCGAACGAGTCCTCGCCGTCGCGCCGGAGTTGTCCAATCCGGAAACGATTATTCAGCAGGTGTACCGCATTAAAAGCGGCGGAGCATAAACGATCACGAAGACCACAAAGACCACGAAGTTCACAAAGTGTTTTTATAAAAATCCTGGTGATCTTCGTGAACTTAGTGATCTTCGTGATTCCCGAACAGGAATAGAGATACGTTGGCCAGAGAAAAAATATTATCGCAACAGTCCACCGGCCCGGACGACGAGCAGATGAACGTCGCCCTGCGGCCTCGCACGCTGTCCGATTGCATCGGCACGGGCGATCTGCTGGAGAAGTTGCGGATCAGCATCGCCGCCGCGCGCAAACGCAAAGAGCCGATGGAGCACGTTCTCCTGCACGGCCCGCCGGGGCTGGGCAAGACGACGCTGGCGTATGTCATCGCGCACGAGATGGGCGCGAATATCAAGGTCACCTCCGGGCCGGCGCTCTCGAAAGCCGGCGACCTGATCGGAATTCTCACGAACCTGGAACATTGCGACGTGCTGTTCATCGACGAGATTCACCGCCTCAGCCCCACGGTCGAGGAATACATCTATCCCGCGATGGAAGACTACAAGGTGGATTTCGTCGTCGATTCCGGCATGCATTCTCGCACCATCAATCTGCCGCTCAAGCCCTTCACGCTGATCGGCGCGACGACGCGCGCGGGGCTGCTCAGCCCGCCGATGCGCACGCGGTTCGGGATCAATCATCACATGGACTTTTGGCCGCCGGAGGACCTGCTGGCCCGGGCGCGCATGAGCGCCGAGATGCTCAAAATGCCCTACGACGAAACCGCGCTGGAGCTGCTGGCCGGGCGGGCGCGCGGCACGCCGCGCATCGCCAATCGTCTGCTGCGCCGCTGCCGCGACTACGCCCAGGTCAAAGGCGACGGCAGGCTGACCGACGACAGCGTGACGGCGGCATTGCAACTGGAAGGCATCGACGAACTGGGACTCGACGATCTCGACCGCCGCTTCCTGCGCACGATCTGCGAGGTGTACAAAGGCGGGCCGGTCGGTATCGAAGCCGTCGCTGCCACCCTCGGCGAGGAGAATGACACGCTCGTGGATGTCGTGGAACCGTACCTCTTGCAATCCGGCCTGCTCGCACGCACCCGCCGCGGGCGGGAAGTCACCCAAAAAGGCGCCCAACACCTCGGCTTAAAGATCACCCCACCTGCGGAAGACGGCACGCTGTTTGATACGGAATGACAACACGATATTCGCGTGGCGGGAATCCCTTCCCGCCACGTTTGTAACGCGAGAAATCGCATGAAATACCCACTGACTTTATTGCCCTTATTGCTCTCTTTTGGCGGCTGTGGCCTGCTTCACTTGCCTACCTCACAGACATATCCTGGACCAGTAAAAATGATTTGCGTTTTCGACGCCAAAACCAAAAAGTCGGTTTCGGATGTCAATGTCGAATTTGATGTAGATAAATATGAAAATTGGTTTCGCATGCCGGTACAATTATACACAGCAGAGAACCTGAATGATCCTCTCCTAAGAGAATCTGGTACGGTGGATTCAAATTCACTAGTAGTCACAAAAAGGGAATCCGGCACATTTATTTTTGAAGAAAAAACGTTCCTCGGTTCAAAAATGATCTGGTTCCCTCTGCCGCCGGTCTTGGGTAATGAGCTATATAAAGAACACCGCGCCTTTATTCATATTCACTCCACTGGATATATTCCATTGTGCTTTGATTATTGCACGGAAGTACCACCGGTTCCTGGTGAAAGATACGAAACAAGAAATCAAATATCCGGCTGGGCAACCTTCCACAAAAACGGCACACTCAACGTCTATCTAAGTCCGGGTCGGAGTAGGGACGCCCCTTGACGGGACGCCCCCTCCACGGATCCGGACGAGCGGGATTACCGCATCCGGCTCTTGTCTCAGGT
>JAFGJE010000123.1 GCA_016929245.1 Phycisphaerae bacterium | reverse complement strand
CGTATCCCACCCGCGTCGGAGTGGAAAGACGGATCATTGTATCAAAGATTCAAAACAAGTAAACCCCTTGGAGGAAAAAAGTTGGGGGGGGGAATTTGAAGAAAAGAACGAATCCGGAGGAGAAAAGAAACAACAGCACCGAGCGGCCAGCCGGTTCGCCAGCCGGCTTGCCGTTCGGCGCTGTTGGGAAAATGCTTATTCCGCCGAATCCTCTTCATCCGGCTCGGATTCGTCGGACGCCTCTTCGGGATCGGCGGGGACGGTTTCCTTCGCGTCGGACTTGGGGGCGGAAGGTTTTTTACGGATGGAATCTCCGGTCGGAAGCAGCAGCATCGAGAGACGCCGGCCTTCAAAGCGCTGGCTTCGGTCCACTTTCGCCACGTCGGAGAGGGCTTCGACGATCTTTTCGAACACCCCGCGTCCCTCGTCGATGTGCGCGAGTTCCCGGCCTCGGAAGCGCAGCGAAAACTGCACGCGGTCTCCGCGTTCGAGAAATTCCCGGGCGTGGTTGACCTTGATCATCAGATCGTGATCGCCGATCTTCGGTGTTTTAATGCGAACTTCCTTCAGTTCGATCTCGTGACGGTGGGCCTTGCTCTTACGTTCCTTTTTCGCCAGGGCGTACTTGTATTTCCCGTAGTCCATGATGCGGCAGACGGGAGGCCTGGCGGTGGGAGAGACTTCCACGAGATCCAACCCCAATTCGATGGCGCGGGCGATAGCGTCTTTCGTTTCGACGATACCGACCTGCTCTTCATTTTCGTCGATCAGACGAATCGGCGAAATGCGAATACGATGATTTCGACGCAGATCTTTCGAGTCCTGGGAAAACTTTCTCCGGTCCTTCATCCTGTTCTCCAGCCGGCGGGTTCGGAGGCCTCGAACCGCCCAGCTATTCGTACCAATGGTTTCTTTTTGCCCGGCCTCTTTTGTATCTTCCACAATTACGACGCAACATGCAAGGGTTCACTGCCGCGAGAGATTTTCTCCGCGAGTAACCCTTCCACAAACGATTCCACGCTCATCGCACCGGCGTCACCGGCGGTGCGATGACGAACGGCAACGGTATTGGATTCCACTTCTCTGCCGCCAACGACGGCCATGTAGGGAATTTTCTGCACGGTGGCGCGGCGAATCTTCGCGCCGATCTTGTCCGGCGAGTCGTCCAGGTCCACGCGCAGCCCGGCGTTTCGCAGCGCCCGGACCACGCCCTGCGCGTAGTTGAGGAATTTATCGCTCACCGGCAACACCGCCGCCTGCACCGGCGCCAGCCACAGCGGAAACGCCCCGGCGAAATGCTCGATCAGAATCCCGATGAACCGCTCCGGCGACCCCAGCGGGGCGCGGTGGATCATCACGGGACGATGCGAAGCGTTGTCCGCGGCGGTGTATTCCAGGTCGAATCGTTCCGGTAAATTATAGTCCACCTGGATCGTGCCCAGCTGCCACTCCCGCCCGATGCAGTCTTTCACGACGAAGTCGATCTTGGGCCCGTAGAAGGCGGCCTCGCCCGGTTCCTCGGTGTAGTTCATGTCGAGTTTTTTCACGACGCGCCGGATGTTGTTCTCCGCAAGGTCCCAGTTTTCGCTCTTGCCGGTGTACTTGGCGCTGTCCGGGTCGCGCAGGCCGATGCGAACGCGGTAGTCGTCCAGGCCCAGGGTCGCTAAACACAGCTTGGTCAGGTCGACGCAGGATTCGATCTCCGCCTCCAGTTGCTCCGGGGTGCAGAAAATGTGCGCGTCGTCCTGGGTGAACCCGCGCACGCGGGTCAGGCCGCTCAGTTCGCCCGACTGCTCGAAGCGATACACCTGTCCGAACTCGCTCAACCGCACGGGCAGGTCGCGATAACTTTTTTGTGAGGATTTGTAAATCTGGATGTGGAAGGGGCAGTTCATCGGCTTGAGCAGGTAACCGTCCTCGCCTTCGCCTTCCGCGAGATTCATCGTCGGAAACAGACCGTGCTCGTAGTACGGGTAATGGCCGCTCGTGCGCCACAGGTCCAGCTTTCCGATGTGCGGGGTGTGCACCGGCTGATACCCGCGCTTCAGCAACTCGCCGCGCAGCCAGCCTTCCAGTTCCATGCGAATGATCGAACCGTTGGGCAGCCAGAGCGGCAGACCAGGGCCTACTTTTTCGTCCAGTAGGAACAACCCCAGTTGCCTGCCGAGGACGCGGTGGTCCCGTTTTTTCGCTTCCTCGATGCGCTCGACGTGGGCCGCGAGATCCTTCTTGTCGAAAAACGCCACCCCGTAGATGCGGGTGAGCATCTTGTTGTTCTCGTCGCCGCGCCAGTACGCGCCCGCGACGGACATCAGCTTGAACGCATTACCGAGTTTGCCGGTGTCGGGCAGGTGCGGGCCTCGACACATGTCGATAAAGTCGCCCTGGCGGTAAAAGCTCAGCTTCGCGTCGGGGGTTTCCTTCAGCATGTCGTCGATCATTTCGATTTTGTACGACTGGCCGATCTTCTTCATCTCCGCTTTCGCGTCGTCGGGGGACATCTCGACGCGCTGAAGCGGAATCTTCGCATCGATGATTTTCGCCATCTCTTCTTCGATCTTCGGCAGATCGTCGGCGGAAATGCTCTTTCCTTCCGGCAGGTCGAAATCGTAGTAGAAGCCGTACTGGAAATCGTCCATCAGCGCGGGCCCGATGGAATATTGGGTATCGTTACCATACAGCCGCAGCACCGCCTGGGCCATCACGTGGGCGGCGGTGTGACGCAGCACTTCCAGGGCTTCGGGATCCCGGCTGGTGATGATCCGCACGGTGTGCTCGCCGTCGGACAGAGGGGTCGTGATATCCGTGAGCTTCCCGTCCACGTCGGCGGCGATGGCTGCCGACGCCAAGCGCGGTGAGATTCCCTCCGCGACCGCCAGCGCGGTGGCGCCGGAATCGTGGGATTGTTTCGACCCGTCGGGAAGTTGAATGGTTACCATGTTGATCTCACATTGTCCGAAGAACATCCGACACTGAGTTTCTGAGATACTGAGAAGACATTTTCAAAATAAATCTTCTCAGTATCTCAGAAACTCAGTGTCGGATGCTCTTTTTTATACCTCATAAACTCTCACAAAAAAACCGGCATTCAAATCATGCCCAGCCGCTTGCGCAACGGCGACGCGTCCCTTTTGCAAGGAATTAGCACGTCGTCGTATTGGCAGTGTGGTTGTGCATAATCTGTCTACCGGTACATTCTAGTCGTTTAATACGTATCTTTCGCGTGACCATCAAATTACATCTTTTTATCGGAATATCCAACCAAAATTTTCAAAAAGGTTGTGTTTGTCATCCTGAGCGAAGCGCAGCGAAGTCGAAGGACCTTACGCTACCGAAACCGTTAGGTCTTTCGACTTCGCTCGAGGACTCGCTCCGCTCAGGATGACAGCAGGGGAACGATTGCATCCGCCGTCGCGGATCGGTAGCATATCGGGTTATGAGTACCGACGTGAAATTGCAGGTGGCGCTGGACTTCGTGGAATTCGGCCGCGCGATGGCGGTCGCGGAATCGGCCGTCGCCGGCGGCGCGGATTACATCGAAGCCGGCACGCCGTTGATTAAATCGGAAGGCCTGGACGCCGTCCGCAAGCTCCGGGCCGCCTTCCCCGACAAGACGATCATCGCGGACCTCAAGACTATGGACGCAGGGCGCGTCGAAGCCGAGTCGGCCGCCAAAGCCGGGGCGAATATCATGACCGTTCTGGGCGCCGCCGACGAAACGACCATCCGCGAGTGCGTCGAAGCGGGACAGCATTACGGAATCAAAGTAGCCGTCGATCTGCTGGGCCTTGCCGATCCCGTCGGTTTCGCCAAACGCGCCGAAGAACTGGGCGTCGCGTGGCTGGACGTGCATTGCGCGATCGACCAGCAGATGGCTGGGCGGGATCCGCTGGCGTTGCTGCGCGAAGTGCGCGCGGTGACGAACCTGACACTCGCGGTCGCCGGTGGGATCAACAGCGAAACCGCCGCCGCCGCCGTCGAAGCCGGCGCGGATGTTGTCATCGTCGGCGGTGCGATCACCAAGGCCGTCGACCCCAAACAGGCGACGAAGGACATCCGTCGCGCGATCGACACCGGCCAGGCCGTCGCCAGCGAACTTTTCAAACGCGCCGGAGCGGAGACCCTGCGCGAAACCCTCCAGACCGTTCGCACGAGCAACATTTCCGACGGCTCGCACCGCCTTGGGTGCCTGGAAGGCATTCGCCCGATCGGGCACAACCAGTTCACCTGCGGACCCGCGGTGACCGTGCGCACACTGCCCGGCGACTGGGCCAAGCCCGTCGAAGCAATCGACGTCGCTCAGGCGGGCGACGTGATCGTGATCGACGCCGGCGGCGTGCCGCCCGCGGTCTGGGGCGAACTGGCCAGCGAAAGCTGCAGGAACAAAGGCGTCGCGGGCGTGGTGATTCACGGCGCGATCCGCGACACCGCCGAGATTCGCGTGCTGGGATTCGCCGCCTGGTCGCGTCACATCACCAGCCACGCGGGCAATCCGCACGGGCTGGGCGAGGTCAACGTGCCGATTGAAATTTCGCATCAGCGGATTTGCCCCGGCGACTGGATCGTCGCCGACGACGACGGCGTGATGGTTCTCCCGGCTGCCAAGGCCGTCGAGATGGCCAACCGCGCGGCCGACGTTCTGGAGGCGGAGAATCGCATCCGCGCGGAAATCCGCGATCAGCACTCCACGCTGGCGAAGGTCGCGAACCTGAAACGCTGGGAAAAGAAAGGCGTGGGCGATGCCGTCGGATAAACAGGAAGTCCGCCAGGCCGGGCAGGAACTGCTGGAGCGCGTCGAGCGCGTCATGGCGGATGTGGACTGGTCCCATTTCCTGGAACTGACGCAGATGCTGCGGAAGGTGAAGCGAATTTTCGTCACCGGCGCGGGACGCAGCGGGCTGGTGGCGCGGATGTTCGGCATGCGCCTCATGCACGCGGGACTGACCGCCTACGTGCCCGGCGAGACGATCACCCCGGCGGCCGGGAGGGGCGATCTTCTCGTGGCGATCAGTTGCACCGGTTCGACGGGATACACCGACTACCTCGCGCGACGTGCGAGGCAGTTCGGGGCGAAGGTCGTGGTCATCACCTCCGAAGGCGACTCCGCCCTGACGCGCGACGCCGACCACGTGGTGCTCGTTCCCACGACGGCGGAAGATATCGTCACGCGGGCCGCCGTCTTCGAACACGCCGCGGGGCTGTGCCTCGACGCCGTCTTCGACGTGATCTCCGAAAAACTCAAACTCGACATCGCCGCCTTTCAGGCCCGCCACGCGAATCTGGAATAATGACGTTGATATTTTCCAGGCGCCATGCTTTGTCATCCTGAGCGTAGCGCAGCGAAGTCGAAGGACCCCACGGGTAGCTACGCGTAAGGTCCTTCGACTTCGCTGCGCTCCGCTCAGGATGACAAAGAAAGCATACCGATAACAAAGATCGCTTGGCGCTTGACTTGGCGGGGACTACAATTCATCGTTTCCGAGTTCGAGAAGAACATCCGACACTGAGTTACTGAGTTCCTGAGAAGAGTATTTTTGTTAAAAATAAAACCGTCTTCTCAGTATCTCAGTCCCTCAGTGTCGGATGTAACTTCCGTTGAAACACTCAGAGGTATAAAGCATGACACGAAGCTGTAAAGACATTCGCGATGAGTTTATCCGGTTCTTTGAAGAACGCGGCCATACCATGGTGCCCAGCAGTTCGCTCCTGCCCGCGGACGATCCGACGCTGCTGTTCACCAACGCGGGTATGAACCAGTTCAAGCCGATCTTCCTCGGCACGGAAACGCGAAACTACAACCGCGCCGTCAACACGCAGAAGATCATTCGCGCCGGCGGCAAGCACAACGACCTCGATGACGTCGGCAGGGATTGTTATCACCACACGTTCTTCGAGATGCTCGGAAACTGGAGCTTCGGTGATTACTTCAAGAAAGAAGCCATCGACTGGGCCTGGGAACTACTCGTGAAGGTCTGGGGGATGGACCCCAACCGCCTGCACGCGTCCTATTTCGAGGGCGACGAAAGCGAAGGCCTGGAACCGGACGACGAATCCCGCGAACTGTGGACCCGCTACCTGCCGCCGGAACGGATTCACCCCGGCGTGAAGAAAGACAACTTCTGGGAAATGGGCGACACCGGCCCGTGCGGACCTTGCAGCGAAATCCATTACGACGCCACGGACGACCTGTCCGGCGGCCCGCTCGTCAATGCCGACAACCCGCGCGTGATTGAATTCTGGAATCTCGTGTTCATCCAGTTCAACCGGACGGCCGAGGGGTTGAATCCCCTCCCCGCGAAGCACGTCGATACGGGCATGGGGCTGGAACGCGTGGGCAAAATCCTCAACGGGAAAATCAGCAACTACGCGACGGACCTGTTCCTGCCGATCCTCCAGAAGATCGAGGAATTAAGCGGCAAGGAATACGGCGTGCGGACGGTCAAGGACGGCCAGGACCGGTATGACACGATGGACGAAACAGACCTGGTGGACGTGGCGATTCGCGTGATCGCCGACCACGCGCGGGCGCTGACGTTCGCCATCGCCGACGGCATCCTGCCCGGCAATGAAGGACGCGGGTACGTTTTGCGAAGCATCCTGCGTCGCGCGGCGGGGTTCGGTAGGCAGCATCTGGGTATCGACGCGACGTTCCTGCACCAACTCGTGCCGACGGTCGTCGAAAACTTCGCCGACGCATTCCCGAATCTGCGCGATCGGCAGAAGGTGGTTACGGAGATCATCACCGAAGAAGAAGAGAGCTTCTCCAAAACGCTGGATCGAGGTTTGCAACTCTTCGAGCGGGAAATCGAGCAGGCCAGGTCGGCTGGGAAAAACGAAATCCGCGGCGAAGACGCCTTCGAGCTTCACGCGACGTACGGTTTCCCGATCACGTTGACGAAGCTGATGGCCGAGAAGGCGGGGCTTGCCGTCGACGAAGCCGGCTTCCAGGCCGAGATGGAAAAACACCGCGAACTGTCCAGCGCCGGGGCGGGAAAGTTCAAGGCCGACCAGATCGTGGGTCTGCCCGCGACGAACGATGAAGCGAAATATGAGCGCAAGGATATCAAGGCGAAAGTCCTCGGCTGGGTTGTCGGCGAGAGATTTTTTGATAACGGCGTGTTGGAAGAGGGAACCGAAGCGGCCGTCGTGCTGGACAAAACCGCTTTTTACGGCGAGTCCGGCGGGCAGGTGGGCGACTGCGGAACGCTTCTCGGCGAGACGGCGGTCTTCGACGTCGACTCCGCCCAACCGGCCGGGCAGTGCGTGTTGCACGTCGGCAAGGTGCGCGCGGGAACGATCCAGGCCGGGCAAACCGTCACCGTGAAAGTCTGCCCGAAAACCCGCTTCGACACGATGCGAAACCACTCCGCGACGCACCTCTTGAATTGGAGCCTGCGTCGCGTGTTGGGCGACGGGATCGACCAGGCCGGCAGCGTGGTGGATTCGCAACGCCTCCGATTCGACTTCACGTTCGGCAAGGCCGTCGCGGCGGAACAACTGGCGGAAGTGGAAAAACTCGTCAACGAGCGCGTGCTGGCGGATGAAACCGTCGAAGCGAAACTCATGCCGCTTGCGGAAGCGAAAAAGGTTCCCGGCGTGCGGGCGGTGTTCGGTGAAAAATATCCCGACCCGGTTCGCGTGGTGACGATGGGTAATACGGATTCCGCATCGGCTGCCTGCAGCGTGGAATTCTGCGGCGGTACGCACCTGACGCGCACCAGCCAGGTGGGACTGTTCAAGATTCTCTCGGAAGAATCCGTCGCCAAGGGCGTGCGGCGCATCACCGCCGTGACGGGCCACGCGGCCGCCGAGTGGGCCTGGCAGGCCGACGCCACGCTTCGAGCGGCGGGGGGGTTGCTGAAAACCGCCCCCGAAGAAATCCCCGCGCGCATCGAAGCGATGCAGGCCGAGATCAAAAAACTCCGCAAACGACCCGCCGGCGGCGGGGGCGGAGCGGAACTGGCCGACGCCGTTACACTCGATACGCCTTCGGGGAAAGTACTCGTCGCGAAATCCGTCGTCGCCGACCCCGGCGCGATGCGAAACCTTTGCGATCAGCAGCGTCAAAAAGGCGCAGCCGCCGTCTTTCTCGGATCCGCCGAAGAAGACGAAGGCAAGGTGACGCTCATCGCGATGGTGTCCGACGAGTTGGTCAAGACGGGGAAGCTCAAAGCCGGCGACTGGGTCAAAGCCATCGCCCCCGTCGTGGGCGGCGGAGGCGGTGGAAAGCCCAACCTAGCTCAGGCAGGCGGAAAACAACCCGAAAAGCTGCCCGAAGCGTTGAAGAAAGCGGCGGAGTTCGCCAGGGAGAAGCTGGCGTAGAAAAAAATATTACGAAGAAGAAACACCGCCGAACGGCAAGCCGGGTTGATACTCGGCTTGCCGTTTGGCGGTGTTTCTTCTTCCGTTACTTTTTTCCCGGCGCTTCGTGGAGTTGCACGTTATCCCAGAGATATTCCCCCGGCGGCCAGTAGGAATAGATTTGGATTTGGAGATACTCGACATCCTCCGGCAGTCCGCCGCGCGGGGGGAAGGGGGCCGCGAAGTGATTCCATTTTCCCGACTCCGATGGGCAGGACAGATACCACCGATAACATTCCCGCACGTACCGCATGGGATGTTTTTTTACGTCCGCTTCAATGAGAAATCTTCGTTTTGCCTCCGGCAGGGCGGCGAATTGTTCCGGGGTGAGATTCATCTCCGCCAGCGAGCTTTCCGGCAGGCCGTCGTAGGCGTGGGGAGTTTTTTGTATTTTTAAAAAACCCTTGACGAACACCTTGGGTGTGGCACGTTTGCCCGTGGTGGTATGTTTGCAATCCGCCAGCAGCCAGTATCGTTTTTTCGGCGTGGCTTTGATCCATCTGCTACGATAATGCACTCCTTCCAAACCCGCGACGCTTCCGTATGTGGTATCTTTCGCAATGGCGGGGGGGTTGGCGGGATTCGCTTTACCGGTTCGGAGTGCTTTACGATAGGCCAGCCAGGGGTCGCGCTGAAGGTCGGTTCGCACGCGGAGAATCGTTCCCCGGCCGGCGGGGCCCGGGAGGAGAAACGTGCTGACGTTGTCCGGCGCGTCCCAACCTTTGGCGCCTTCGTCGAAGGAACCGTTGACGTTCAATGGTTTTCCGAGTGCTTCGCGCGGCGGTTCGGGTTCGTGGCCGTATTCGACGGGTTGTTGTAACGTTTTTCCCAAAACCGTTTCGACGATCTGTTTGGCGAGAATCGCCCTGACTCGTTCCCCCCGGCTTTGAAACACCTTCGACCAGGCGGGATTGTCCTTGCTTCGCAGATCGACACAGCCGATTTCCGCGCGAACAGTTTGATCGGTTTTGTGCACAGTCCCGAATATCCCCACATGGCCCCCGAGTTTTTCCGCGAGCAGTTTTTTTACTGTTTCCGGTGGAGTATCGGCAGGTAATGGCCCGGACGCTTCCGCGGTCGTGTGCCAATCCAGGACGACAATCTTTTTCCCTTCCCGTCGAAGTTTCAAACGAACGTCACCGGCAAGTCGTCTACCAAACGGCATGGGTTTGAACGTTTGGGCAGGATCAAATTTTTTTACATCGGGGGTGGCGAAGTCGAAGACAACCACATACACCTTTTCCGCCGATGGTTCCTCGGAAAGTCCTCCTGTATAGAAAACCAGGAATATGCAACAGAATGCAAGTCCACGTGTCATGTAATTCTTCCCGGTATACTACCTATGAAACAGGAAAAAAATCCAGTACTGTCATCCTGAGGGGAGGGTCCGAGTGAAGCGAGGACTGAAGTCGAAGGACCCTACAGCGCCGAATCCGTAAGGTCCTTCGACTTCACTCGAAGACTCGCTCCGCTCAGGATGACAAATAACAATATTTGATGTGACAAAAAAACCGAAGAGCACCCACAAGCGAGAAGACTCGCTAGAAGGTGCCACCAATTCTCATCGATTATGCAGCGCTTCCCGGACGGCCGGTTCGATCCCTTTCGCCATCCGGTAGAAGCCCAGATCGTTCGGGTGACAGCCATCCACGGTGCAGGCGTCTCGGTTGTCGTCGCCGAAAAGCGTTCTGCCGTCCACGAAATAGACGTGTTTATCGCCGGCGTCCAGGGCGGTCTGGTAGGTTTCGTGAATGATATCCCAGCGTTGCCGATCCGATTCTCGATCCGCGTAATAATCAGGACGAGTCACGAACACCACGGGCAGATTGGGTTGTGCGTCGCGGATCATCCGGAAGAACGGCGGATGGGTTTCGCGCAAAAACTCCGGGTTCTTCGCGTTGTGGTCGTAGTCCATGATGAACGCGCTCATCTCCAGCGACGCGATCAACTCGGCCATCGCCGGTTCGCCCTTGGCGGAACCGCTGAATCCCAGGTTGATGAAATTCGCGTCCAGCCAACGGGCGATAAATGCGGTGTACGCGTTCGCGGGTTTGGAGGCGCATCCGCCCTGCGTGATCGACGATCCGTAGAACAGCAGGGGTTTTGAAACCGTCCGCGGCGAAGGCGCCTGGACCGTATAGCCGGGCGTCAAACCCAGCCGGACGGAATTCACACCGCGATACAGCGGGAAATAGAGCGTATAATCCCGCGTTCCCTCCGGCGGTTCGCTGTCAAACAGCGCTTCAATGGTTTTCCCTCCGGAAGGATACGTCGAACAACTCACGAATTTCATGTCGGCGCCGCGGCCTCGATGGAGCTCGAATCCGCTGCCGGTGCGGGGCATGTGGTTCATGTCCTCGGAGGAATCCAGCTCCGCCGAAAGGGCGACCGTGGGGGCGTCGGTCCGGAATCGAACCGTACCGCCGGAAGTATGCCAGGCCAGGAACTGCAAATCTTTTCTCAATTTCGGAAGGGCTTCCCGCGGCAGACGGCAGAAGACCTTGTCTTGCTCGTACCAGGCGAAGCCGCCCAGTTCCATCGGCCCGGAGGGAATCGCGTGAAATTCCAGCTCCCGGCCTCCGATTTCCTTGTTTTGAAAATTCCGGTCGATGTCCGACAATGATTTTTTAGCCATAATGCAACTCCCGTACAGCCGGGGGATTCTAAACCCCTCGACAGGAAATTCAAGCGGAAATGTCGCTACGCTCTGGTTCCGCATCCTGCCGATACATACAATACTTTCGTTACATCGTGGAGCAGGAGAATTGCATGGACGTATATCCGCTGAAGTTTGAACCGATTTATAAAGAGAAAATCTGGGGCGGGCGAAATCTGGAGCGCCTGTTCGGCCGGCAGCTTCCCCCCGACGCGCTGATCGGCGAAAGCTGGGACCTTGCCGACCTGACCGAAGGCGTCAGCGTCGTGCGCAACGGACTGGCGAAGGGCAGGACGCTGACGGACCTGACGCATGAAATGGGCAAGACGCTCCTTGGGAAAACACCCCCGACCGAGGATGGGCGATTCCCGCTGCTGCTGAAACTGCTGGACGCCAACGACATTCTCTCGCTCCAGGTGCATCCGGACGCCGTAGCCGTCGCCCAAATCGGCCCGGACGCGGCGCTGAAGACCGAATGCTGGTACATGGTCGAATCCCGCGAGGGGTATATCTACAAGGGCGTGGTTCCGGGAATCACGCCGCAACAGTTCCGCCGGGCGATCGAGACCGATACAGCCGAGAAATGCACACGGCGGATCGAATGCGAAACGGGCGACTTTCACTATCTCCCCGCCGGAACGGTGCACGCGATCGGCCCGGGCCTTCTCGTCGCGGAAGTGCAGACCCCCTCGAACACGACGTATCGCGTGACCGACTGGGGCAGAGGGAGGGAAATCCACGTCGAACGGTCGATGCAGTGCATTCACTTCGATCCCGCCGACGCGCCCGCGCCCGGCGCGGGCGGAAACTGCCTGCTGAAGACCGAGTATTTCGAGGTGTACCTCCACGAACCGCCTGCCGGCGAACACGGTTTCACCGGCGGACAGTGCACCGCCTGGATGATCCTGCAAGGGCAGGGGGGCACGATCACCGGCGACTTCGATACACCCGTGGACTTCGTCGCGGGCGATACGATCCTGGTCCCGGCGGCGCTGGAAAATCTGACCGTCACGACCGCCGGACCAGGCAAGTGTCTGGAAATCAAGCTACCCCCGACGGTTTAAAATACTACCTAAAAGAGAACGCGAATAAGACGAATGAAGACGAATTTTACGAATGTTCTTTTTGTTCTGACTGTTCATTGAAACAAATTCGTCATTCGTTCTTATTCGTCTTATTCGCGTTCTCTTATCTGCAAGTTTCAAGATTGAATATGAAGAAGAACAAAACATCCAGATCGACGAAGCGTCCCGAATCCGACGGTGGGGCGGTGCGGATTCAGAAATACCTCGCGCAGGTGGGAATCGCCTCCCGACGGGCGGTCGAGGAAATGGTGCTGTTGGGACAGATCGAAGTGAACGGTCAGCCGATCACGAAGCTTCCCTGTTTCGTCACGCCGGGCGAGGACGAGATCGTCGTGGAAGGCCGACGGATCGGCAAGCGTCGGCGGGCGGAGGAAAAGGTCTACTTCCTGTTGAACAAACCCCGCAACGTCGTGTGCACCAGCCGCGACCCCCAGGGACGGCGAACGGCGATCGATTTCCTTCCGCCGATCCGTCAGCGCGTGTACACGGTCGGACGGCTGGACGCCGACAGCACGGGATTGATCCTGCTGACCAACGACGGCGAACTGACGCAGCACCTGACGCATCCCAGCGGCGAAGTGCCCAAGACGTACATCGTGGCTGTCGACGGCAGTGTGGAAGAGGAGCAACTCAACCGCCTGAAACGAGGCGTGTATCTCGACGGAAAGCGCACCGCCGGGGCGGGCGTGAAGATCGAGCATCGAGGTCCGGGAAAAACGCTGCTCCGGATCACGCTGCGGGAGGGGCGCAACCGCGAAATACGCCGCATGCTCGTGCGGCTGGGGCATCAGGTGCGCCGTCTGAAGCGCGTCGCGATCGGCCCGATCACGGACAAGGGACTCGGGGTGGGACAGGTGCGATCCCTGAGTCCCAAAGAGGTCGGCGAATTGCGAAAAACCGGGCAGGGGGGAACGAGGGGGTAGGTGGTTCACGGGTGAATTGGTTCACGGGTGAATTCCCGGAAAAGATACCCCGCTGAAATTCCCGAATTGTGAGTTCGAATAAAACGCCCAACGGCAACCCGGGGTTCATTATCGGCTTGCCGTTGGGCGTTTTTTCTTTCCTGGATACTTTTTTAAAACCGATCTGGAAGGTTGCTTTGACGGGGCGGGACGAAACCATCCCGCCCCGGCAAAAGCGCTGCTTTCTCCGCTCGTCAGCAGAAGATTCGGCGAAAGGGCGCTCGTCTCCTTCCGCATGGTAGCAGGAACGTCCGGCGGGCGTGCTCGAACAACCACGCCGGACGTTTCAAAATTCGCCTTTCAACAACAGGGACGTTACAATGGTTACAACGTCGTCCGATTCTTTTTGCGTTTCAGTAAACCCAGCAGCCCCAGGCTTCCGAGCGTCATCAGGCTCGTCGGTTCGGGAATGGGGTTGATCGTGACTTGCGCGATGTAAATACGATTGTCGGGCAACAACAGGTCGACCTCCTCGTCGTACTCCCCGTTACCGTCCTCATCGTACCAGATGCAAAATTGTCCACCGATCCAATCGACATAGAAGACGATCTCGGTCGGATCCACCTGCCCATCGGGATCGGCGGGGTTACCCGTATAATATCCGAAGTCGTACAGGACGATTTTATCCAGTTCCTCCAGGGCGTCCTGTCCGAGGTCGATGCGAATGACCTGCTGGTCGCCCCAGTTGTTTCGTTCCGGATTGTATTCATCATACCCCGCCAGTCCCGCGATCACGCCGCCGATGCTCTCACACAGGAACAAATCGCTGCGCTGCGTGAAGGCGTCGTCGTAGGTGTAGGGGTCGCCTTCGTCATCGACGAGATTGTCCAGCACCCACTGCGGGGTTCTGTCGTCAATGTAACTTCCGTAGACGTTCGGACCCGTTCCGTACGGGTTGCGTTCATGCACTTCCATGGAATCACCGATATCTTCAATGTCCTGGGCGGATTTTCCGTGGTAGTTCATATATTGCGGATTGGCAGCCGCGTCGTAGGCCATCGTGCTTTCGTTCCACTTCGTCGGCAGACGATTGCCCTGCGTGTCCACAGCCAGTTCGGAGATATGGTTGGAAGAGGTGATCTGCGGATCGGAAATATAGACTTCATCCCCATCCAGCACGACGCCCTTTCCGTTGTGGACGAAGATATCCATATCGTAATCGCCTATTTTCGTCATGGGCAATCCGTTGACGTATTTGTTGATCGACCATCCCAGCGCCCATCCGTCCGTGGTGGCATGGCGTTCGGCCATGTATTTTCCGTAATCATTCGTGGGAGGATTTCCCGACGTCCAGTTGGAGTATTCCGCGACGGTGTTGTTGTCCATCTGGCTGTAGGTCATGTAGAAGTGCAGTTCGCGATCCGCGGTATCCAGCCAGTAGTTGTCCGCGCCGGTCGTGGAATCGCTGGCGTGGTTATACGGAGTGGAATTCACGCGAAGGCCGTCCGTGCTTCGAATCGACGTGTGCTGGGTTCCGCTGCTCACGGCGGTCCACCAGTTGTCCATGATTCCGATTTCATGGTCGCCGGGATTGAGAATCCCGTAATTCGCTTCGCCTTCCGGGCGAGTATCCTCAACATAGACATGCCAGCTTTGAATCGTCTGGCTGGTCAGGGGGAATCCGCCCCTGGGCTGACGCATGGGCTCCGGGTAGGGCTCGGGCACCTCCATCGCCGCCTGCACGGCGAAACTGAAGCAAACCAGCATCAGCAAACCTACAGTAAGTTGCACTCCTCGTAACGAGCGTTCCATTTGAGCACCTTCCATTTCCGGTCGTTCCTCGCCGACCCTTGCTAAGCTAATTGAGCTGAACTCCTCAATTATTGTAATATCTGACTACGAATACGCACTCCGGAAGAAAAGAAAATCCTACTCGAGCCGGAAAACGCTTAGATTTCCTATAGAGTTCAGAGCAAAAACTATGCGGATACTCCAAGCGTATTTGTGTTTGAGCATAGACTTTCATCTCTTCGAGCTCATTCAAGTGTATACGAGAATCCCGGAATCGTCAACAACATATTTTTCAAAAGAATCATCTTTTTTCCGGTTCTATCGATATCCGAAATGCGGAAATAGAATCGACTTACAAAATGACAATTCCCGCAATAACAAAAATAAGCCGAAATAAAATGAGTCCGATAATATATGTTATGTTGCGCTTAGTCTCTGCCAGAAAAGGAGTTAGGTTTTTCTGGGTTTAATTGTCCTCAAGTCTTTTTATATAAATGAGTTGAGATTTCCCAATCCAGGCTTTGGATCATTTGAAGGTCTTGTTCCGGTGATTGGCCTGCTGTGGTGAGGTAATTTCCGATCATGCAGCTCGTGGCGCCGGCGTAGAACATCCAGCCTTGCATGTCTCTTAGATTTTTTTCTCTTCCACCGGCGACTTTAATATCCGCGTCGGGCAATATCAGGCGAAAAATCGCGATAATTGCAAGAATTTCAAGTGGTTGGAGCGGAATTTGATTCGCCAGGGGCGTTCGAGGGATCGGCACGAGGAAATTCAGCGGCACGACGTCCGGCTGAATTTCATCCCGCAACGTCAACGCCAGATCGATTCGATCCTCCCAGGTTTCCCCCAGCCCGAACAGCCCGCCGCAACAGATCGCCAACCCCGCCGATTTTGCCGCCTGAAGGGTTTGAAGTTTGGCGTCATACGTATGATTTGAGACCATGGACGGGAAAAATCGACGGCTGGTCTCCAGATTATGATGATACCGCCGGATTTCCCGCGAATCGGCCAGCATTTGGGCCTGCTCAACGGTCAATTCACCCAGGGACGCGCAAACACCGATACGATCCTGTGTTGCTTTGGATATTTCCTCCGCCGCGTGAATGACATCCGCCAGATCCCGCCGCGAAGGCCGCAGGCCGGAATTGACGATCCCGATATTCGCCGCTCCAACCGAAGCGGCCACCCGGGCTTCGGAAACGATTTCCGCCAGGGGGGTGCGAGTGACCTTTTCCAACCCCCCCGCCGTGACGTGGCTGGATTGGGCGCACCAACGACAGTCGCCGCGGCATCCGCCTAATTTTCCCGGAACGATGGAGCAGAGTCGAACCGCCCTACCGAAACGGGAAACACGAATCCGATGCGCCCGGGAAAGCAAATCCCAGAGATTCTCCCGCCACCCCCCCGCCAGCGTCAGCAGCGCCTCCCGCGAACTCCCCTCCCCCGCTTCGTCGGCAACCTGGATATTTCCGATCGTCCGTGGTTCCATGGAATTCCCAAGGGAATCGAATGTATCCGCGCATCCTTACCGTCGCGTTGCCGAAACGGGGAACACTTCTTGCAGATTCACGCGGTCGTCGACGATTTTGAACGTGTTCATGGGCTTGTCGCAGTAGTACACCAGCAGCTTTTTATTCGGCACGTCGATCACGTACAGCAAATCGTTGACGGTGCTTCGCGCCGCGGTGACCATGATGTAATCGCCGAACCGGTCCGAGGAGGAACCGGCGTACGCCTGCTGCGAATGAATCGAACCGACGAGCATCACACCCAACAACACGGCGGTACAAGTCAGCAGTCCGATGAAAATAGGATCGTTTTTATTCATGGGAATTTTTTCCTCAATAGATATCTGTTTGATTGCCTTCCGGGTTCAGGGCGCCTTCGGGTTACTTTTGCTTGAAATCCTTCTCCAGTTCTCGAACCCGGTCGATTCCCCGAACGCGCTTGGCGGTCTTGTCCCAGGCGAAGGCGGCCATCTTGTTCGACGCCAGATCGATGATATACACGGCGTCGAGGCCTTTTCCCATGTTTCCGGTCACCACGACGTAGTCTGTGGTTTTGAAACCCGCCGCCCGCGCCGGGGCCATATTGACATGCACCAACGCGCCGAGAAGCACCACGTTGACCAGCACCAGCGTGACGACCAACCCTTTCGTCCATTGTCTCTTCATCGTTGTGTCTCCCAACTTACCTGTATCTACAGCCGCAGCTGCGTGAGATGAACATCCGTCTTACCCTATCGGCCGGGGGGGGAGTGTTTCTGCACGAAAACGGCGGAACCCAACCGCCCCGTCGTTATCCTAGACACGCGGAAAGGCTTTTCGTTGGCGGCAAAATTCATCCGGCTTTCTGCTGGGAACGGCGTGAATTCTTCAACCCCGCCAGCAGCACGCCGGCGAAACAGATCGCCGCGGCGCCGATGGCACGCCAGGGGAATTCTCCCTCCAGCTCCGGCGAGGTAAATCCGTCCTCCTGCGCCGCCCAGGCCGTCACGCACGAAAATCCGACCACCCCCGCCGTGATCCAGTATGATATCCGGTTTCGCATGAAGGCGATTATAGAACGCTTCCGAGGGAAAAGGCAACGGTTCGTCGGAAAATTCTCCCGGTTATAAAAAATCGGTGAAGGATCGGACTTCCCCGGCGAAGACCGCCGACGGGGCGGAAAGCGTCCGCCATTTTCGACTTCTGGGTTTCGCCAACGCGACGTATCTCTCCAGCGGAACGGCCATGAAGGCGTAGGATTTCTGCCGGAACAGGTGGACGTCCTCGAACGGGGAACGTTGCGGCGGTCCTTGCAGCCAGTAGGCGAAGGTCAGGATCGCCTGGAATTCCACGCCGAAGACCCCCTGCCACTGGATCAGGCTTTCGGCGTCGTCGCGGGTGATCCAGTTCTCCCACGCGCGTTGCCCGTCCCGCTTCAGGCCGCGAACCGAATCGGGGAATTTTCGCCCCTTGACGTCCACCAGGAGATTCGGTCCGGTGGAACTGTACACGACGAAATCGAAGCTCTTGAGGGCGTGCCGCCCGAAGAGGCTTTTCTTCGCCTCGTCGACGGCGACGTACGGGGCTCCTCGACTCCGGAGAAAATCCTCGAAAGCGGCTTCGTAATGTACGCTTCGCTGCGCCAAACCACTCCCCTGTCGGCGATCCGGACATAACGCCGGGTCGCAAATAACATATTCATAATTGCATAATTATATATATGTTGATCTATGACATATAATAATATGATTACATATTACATATCATCATATTTATATTTTAAATATATAATCATATGATTATTTAACGATACAACGAGGTCAATTATCCCGGATCACGACGGAAAAGGCCCGCCTGGCGGCAGTCGGATTCCCGCCGCGTGACAGCCGATTCACGCGACATGGCAAACCTTGCCCGTTTACTCACAATTCCTGATATCGACTCATTCTATCTTCAGCCCAACGGGCTGGTATATCTTCGCCTTTCAGGCGATAGATATAGACGATGGTTTCTTCCATACTTCAAACACGATTGGCGCAAGGCGATCTTCGTCGTCAGGATTCCATCGTTTTCATAAACGCCGCCACGCTCATTTCGGTCTGCTCACCCGTGGCGAGGGTTTTGACAGCCAGGCCGCCTTTTTGAACCAGAACCGCGTGTTTCGCTCCGCGACGGTCCGCCTCCTTCAATTGCCTGCCGACGCCCTGCCGTTTGAAACCATACTCCGCCGAGGCGCCCTTCCCGCGAAGTTTCGAAACGATTTCCAGAACCGTCTCAAACGTCCCGTCCTCGGCGTCGATCACGAAATACTCCAGCGTCCCTTTCAGGCAGCCGGCGGGGATTTTGCCCGTTTCCGTCAGCAGCAACCCCAGCACCACGTCGCCCATGCCGAACCCCGTCGCGCCGCAGGCGGGCCCGCCGACGATTTCCAGCAGATTGTCGTACCGCCCTCCGCCGGCGAGCGCCCGTTCGCCCTCGGCGATCGCCTCGTAAACCACGCCCGTGTAATACGCCAGCCCGCGAACGATATGCAGGTCGAACGCGATGTAGTCCTTCACGCCCATCGCCGTCAAAACCGTTTCCAGTTCCCGTAAGTCCTCGATGTCCTTCTCCGCGCCGGACAGGCCCGATTGCGCGATCCGCGGAACGATTTCGTCGCTCGGCGTGTCGAGGAAATCGCCGATCCCGGAGATCGACGAATCGGCCATGCCGATTTCCCTGAGCATCGCCTCGAACGCCTCGGCGGGAATCTTAGGCCGTTTGTCCAGCGCCAACAGCGCCTTGTCCATCCCCTCCTCCGTCACCCCCTCCCGCTTCAGCAGGGACATCACGACAGGCCGGCTGCCCACGCGCACTTTCACGTCGTCGGGTGAGAATCCCACTTCCCGCAGGAAATCCACCAGCGTGAAGATGCACTCCGCGTCGGCCTGGACGCTCTCGACGCCGATGACGTCGATATTCCACTGAAAAAACTCGCGAAGTCGTCCCCGCTGCGGGCGCTCCGCCCGGCACAGGCGCGGCAGGGAGAACCACTTGATCGGCCTCGGCAGCGCGTTGATCTTCGCGGCAACCATCCGCGCCAGGGAAGGCGTGATCTCAGGACGTATCGCCAGATTCCGCCCGCCGCGATCGGTCAGGCTGAACAATTGCTCCGCGATTTCCTCCCCGCTTTTGACGGTGAACAGCTCCAGGGACTCCAGGATCGGCGCGTCGTACTCCTCGAACCCGTTGCGCAGCGACACCCGCCGCCAGGCGTCGAGGATATAATTCCGCAACCGCATTTCCTCCGGGTAAAAATCGCGCATTCCTTTGACGGCGTTGAATTTCATCGTGACGATTCTCTGGGATAATGTTATTTCTTCTTTTTCTTCCCGCGTTTTTTGTCTTTCTTATCACTCGACGACAAGCCCGGCTTGGCCGTTCCGCCGGAAGACAACAATCCCACGCGGAGTAAGTGTTCGCGCATGTGCTTCTTCTTCATTCCGTGCGCCTTGGCGCGGTGCTTGATCATTTCCTTCTCAAATTCCTCGTCGCCGAGGGTTTTCCGCGCGTAGGCCGCCAACTGATCCGGGGAGGTGAATTCCTCCCGATACCCGTAATCGTCGTCCAGCACTTCGCAGTTTTCCGTGGAATATCCCCGGCAGATCAAAGGTCGATCCTCGTACACCGAACAACGATAGTTCTCGTCAAGGGCCTGGCAGGGGTTCATGATCTGGATGAACCAGTCGCCGTCCTCGTCGATATGCACGCTGACGCCTTCATGATAGAGATACCAGCGAACGTCCTCGAACTCCTCGTAGTCGTCCGGTTCGTCGATCTGAAAGCAAAAATAACGGCAGCATAATCCTTTGCACGTTTCGCACAAACTGGCCATTCCCGAATCCGCCTTCTAAAAATTTTCCGCGATGAATCATCCGCCGTTTCCATCAAACGGCGTGAGGGAATTATAGCGCTTCGGTGCACGATCTTCGACAAGAATTTTTTTCGGGTGGCATGCTCTCACACGAAGTGGGTGAGCATGTTTTACCCGCAATGCATGCCCACCTCCCTTCTGGATGAGGGCATGCCACCCCTATTTTATTGCTGGAGAAAGTTTCTCATGACGTCCCGTGCGCGGGCCTGGAGGAGTTCTTCCGGATTGGCCATCGCGGTTTCGGGCGTCACGTCGTTTTCCACCAGGGCGCGAAGATCGCGGAACAGTTCGCGGGGAGCGTCCTCCTCCGCGACGCCCGCGATGCAGGCCGTCGATACCCCCGCCTGCCCGGCCAGGTTCGCCACGCGCACGGGCGCTTTCCCGAAGCGACTTTGCGCGTCGATTTTCCCCTCGCCGGTGATGCACAGGTCCGCGCCGCGCAGGCGTGCGGGCAGTCCGACGGCTTCGGAGATGAGCTTTCCGCCGTTGGTGAGTTTCGCGCCGGCGAAAGCGACCAGTCCCGCGCCGAGCCCCCCCGCCGCGCCCGCGCCGGGAAGAGTTTCCACGTCCATGCCGAGTTGATCGCGAATCAGACTCGCCAAATGCGCCAACCCCGCGTCGAGTTGTCGGACGACTTCTTCAGTCGCGCCTTTTTGCGGGCCGTAGACCGCCGCGGCACCGTCCGGTCCGGTTAGGGGATTCGTCACGTCGCAGGCGACGAGGATTTCCGCCGCCGCCAGTCGTTTGTCCCTGCCGGACATGTCGATCGTGGCGATGCTCATCAATCCTCCCCCCGCCAGGCCGCATACGCATTCTTCTCCGTCGGCGTCGAGAAATTCCACGCCCAGCGCCTGGGCGCACCCGGCCCCGCCGTCGTTGGTCGCCGATCCTCCGATTCCGAGGATGATCTTCCTCGCGCCGGCGTCAAGAGCCGCCAGGATCAACTGCCCCGTGCCGTAGGTCGTGGTCCGCCGCGGGTCGCGCCGGTCGATCGGCACGAGTCCCAGTCCCGAAGCCGCCGCCATTTCGACGACGGCCGTGTGCGACAGCTCCGCCGCCCCCTCGCCGTGGGCCGCCGCGTCGGCAGCCGACAGTCCGATCTCGCCGGGCAAAAGCCCGCCGCCGTCGGTAACGCCCAGCATTCCGAACCGGGCGCGAATCGGCGAACCCAGCGGGTCGAACACGTCCGTCGTCAGGAATTTACCCCCCGTGGCGGCCACCATCGCCTCGACCGTCCCTTCCCCGCCGTCGGCCATCGGACAGATATCGATCAGCGCCTCGGGACACACCGCCAGCACCCCCTCCGCGATCGCCCGCGCGACGTCGGCCGCGGCGAGCGATCCCTTAAACGAATCCGGCGCAATGACGATTTTGGGAGTTGGCATCATTCTCCAAAAACAGGAAGAACGACACTGAGTTCCTGAGGTACGGAGAAGATTATTTTTATCATAAAAAATCTCTTCTCAGTACCTCAGTGTCTCAGTGTCGGATGTATCTTTTCTTCTCCGAGACTCCATTACAACGTCGAAAACTTGTGTACCGTCGTCTGCCGGTACGTCTCACCCGGCCGCAGGATGGTGGTCGGAAAATTCTCGTGGTTCGGCGAGTCCGGGTAATGCTGCGTTTCGAGGCACAGGCCGAAATGCCGCTGGTAGACCACGCCGTCCTTGCCCGTAATGGTTCCGTCGAGGAAATTGCCCGTGTAAAACTGGATCGCGGGATTCGTCGCGGAAATGTCCATCACTCTGCCGGTGGATTTCTCGACGACCCTGGCAGCCGGGCGAAGCTGACCCGCCTGCCCGCGGACGATGTAGTTGTGGTCGTATCCGCCTTCCACCCGCCCGATGCGTTCGGAAACGACGTGCGGTGAGGCGAAATCCAGCGGTGTGCCTGCCAGTTCGGCGATCTCGCCGCTGGGAACGAGTTCCGGGCTGACGGCTGTGTATTCGTCGGCTTCGATCGTCACCTCGTGTCCGAGAATATCCCCCGCGGCTGGGCCGCGAAGATTCCAGTACGTGTGGTTCGTGAGGTTCACGATCGTCGGCGCGTCGGTTTCGGCGGTGTAGTCGATCTTCAGTTCGTT
>JAFGJE010000122.1 GCA_016929245.1 Phycisphaerae bacterium | reverse complement strand
TACTTTAATGCAGGTCTCCCTCCACCTGCATTGTTTGGGATGCGGCTATAACCGCGACGTTCAGGTCTCCCTCCACCTGAACGTCGCCCTTTTTTTGCGCCGACAATCCAAAAATGTGATTCTGTCTTTTTTCCAGCGACGCCAAACGGCAAGCCGTTTTTCGTGTCGGCTTGCCGTTCGGCGGCGCTGGAAACATAGAAGGCATCATTTGTCATGGAACACGAGTCACGAAATAGGTATCCTGCTTCGGCAGGGAATTCCAATTGAGTGCAAATTATGGGAAACAATAGTCACGAATGAATCCGGCGATGTTGAATATCCTGACGGGGGTGGCGCTGCCTCTCTGGGCGCTGGGGCATTGCTTTTTCGGATATATGCTGTTCCGCCTGATCCTGGCGTTCAATGGTCTGGCCGGTGGATTTCTTCTCGGCGCGCACGTGATCGGAATGGTCCGTCAGACGCCGACGGTGACGGATGTTTGGGTGGCGGGGATGGTCGGGGGGATTCTGCTGATGCTCGCGGCGTGGTTTCTCTATCGAATCGTGTTCGCGGCCGCGACGGGTTTGATAACGGCTTCGACGGTGTTACTGGCCTGGCCGGGGGGAAGCACGGGCGTCTGGATCGTCGCGGCGGTGGCGGGAGTGGTCGCCGCGTCGCTGGTGTTCGCGTATCTGCGGGATCTGGTAGCCGTGGTCACCGCCCTGGCGGGGGCGGCCGCGACGGTGATAATCGTCGTGGATCAATGGTTCTGGCAGCGAATTCCAGGCGAATGGCTGGGGCAGGATTGGCCTCTGACGATTGGAGCGATTATCGCGTTTGTGATCCTGGCGTCGGCGGGTCTGGTTTTCCAACTTCAAACCCGCCGTCGAGGTCTAAAACGGTTCAGCCCGTCGGTGTCTTCCCGACGCGGAACCACCGCCGCCAATGTCGTTCCCAAATTCACCAAGGTGTAAGTGAGCGTTATGTTTTGTTGTACCAATTCAACAAATGATAGGCCGAGTTGGATATATGCCTTTCCTTGATAGTAGCCACGGGCGCAAGCCCGTGGGAAAATGATCTATAATTCAACTGAGCCCCGCGGGGGCGATTGAGACATTCAATCGCCCCCGCGGGGCTCGAATCTGTCTTCGCGATGGTATGTCCACGGGCTTGCGCCCGTGGCTACTATCAAAGAAAGAACTCAAACCATATCGGCCTTCAATTGGTATTACCTCTATTTTTTACTCACGGAATCGACGATCACGCCCACGGGGTAGCTGTACGACATGTTGCCGAGGTAGCTGGCGGTTCCCTGGATCACCACGCCGCCTTTTTTGTTGTAGCGGTCGGCTTTCTTGGACAGTTTCTTCCAGGCGATCGCTGCCGGGGAACCCTTCAGGAAATACCCGTACACGAAGTCGCGTGTGGCGGAGGGGTTTGAACCGGGTTTCGCGAGCACGTAACATTCGTAGTCGCTCCGGGGAGCGTTTTCCAACGCGTAGTTCAACTTGCTCGGGCCGATCAACGCCACGAACGTCACGGGCGTATTCGCCAGGTTTTTCACCTCGGCGCTGGATTTGAAAAAGCCGTCGAACTCCATCTTCGCGTACTGTTTTTTCGCCGCCGCCGTCGCCTGGGAGGCGTATTGCCGGAACGGGCCGGCCGGCTGAACGCCCAGGCCCTTCACCGGTGAAACCAGGTTCGGGATCACCGCGTCGATGGGATACGCCATCCCCCAGTTTTTCCGGGGACTGCCCGGTTCGGCCTGCAGGGGCAGGCCCACGCTGCGACGCCATTCGTTCATGATGTCCATCTTGAGCTTGCCCGGCCTGGAGGCGACGGTGTTGCTGAACCGCTCGAAGTAATCCTTGTCGGGCTTGATTTGCGGATCGGCGTCGCTGTTGCCCTCGGCTTCGGCGAGCATGAAACTTTCGGCGTCGTCGTTGAGCTGATTCAGATCTTCGCTTTTCCAGATCAGCAGGTATTTTTTATCCTCGTCGAGATACTTGTAATAGCCGCCCTGACACTGCACGACGCGGTTGTTCTTCATCACCGTGTCGTCGTTGCCGAAACCGTTGACCACGCCCTCGCCGTAGTCGTCCTGGTCCTCGGTCTGCACGAAACCGACCAGGTTATTCTCCAGCGTCGCGATTCCCTCGTTTCCGATGAGGATTCCCCGCCCGCCGCCTTTGCCCGGCTGAAACCAGGTGAACAGGATCGTGCAGTTTTTAATCACGCCGGCCGACTCCGGTTGATTGCTCCGCAGCGAAATTCCCGCGTAAAACGAGTTGATGACGAAGCAGTTGCTGATTTCGTTTTTCTCGCCGCGCCAGCCGCAGTACATGCCCGTTCCGTAGGGATTCAGCAGCACGCAGTTGCGAATGGCGACGTCCTTTCCGCTCATCCCGATCATTCTGCCGTGATAGGAGCCTCTCGGATTGATGTCCCCGCCGGGTTGATAGACGTTTCGCGTCTGCCCGTTCATCCAGAAGCCATCCACGATCAGGTTATCCGGCGGACTTTTGGAGTCACAGGCGATAACGCCTTCGGGCAATCCCGTCCAGCTTCCGCGAAAATCCTTCGCCCGTTGCAGAAGGGTGCGATTCGTGAACGGATCGCGTTTCGAGAAATCCGGGGTGTATCCCCCGGCGAGGGTAAGGTTCGGGGTTTTCATGAGGAAATGCCCGCAGCCGCCTTTACCTTCGTACACCCCGGCCGCGACATGGATCACGTCACCCCGCTGGGCGTTATCGACGGCCCGCCACAGATATTTATACGGTTTTGCCTTCGAGCCGTCCCCGCCGGAAGAGGCCGCGGAAACGTAGATATCCTTCGCCGAGGTCGTAGCACAAGAGAACGCCAGTGCGCAGCAAATCCATGCCAATCGTTTCATAACAAGCTCCTTTCCCATGGTTTGAGTTTTTAAAAATAAAAACAACCCGTCCCCGCCCCACCTCGATCTAAAGAAGCGAATCGAGGATGAACCGGAAGTATAACATTCGTGCTAAACGAGTTATAGAAGAATTATCGGACGGCATCGTGAATGCCTTAAAAAAGACCGTGTGGAAAAATTCAAAAAAACGGAACCATTCTTTCGCGGCATCGTCAAATCATTCGTTTTCAGCCAATCCACATTTTGAAAAAGGTGAAACCATGAAACGAACAAAAAAAACGTCCATAGTCGTCGGAACACTTGTATTGTTTTTGACGTCCGCCGGCGTCCCAGCCGCCGATTCCGTTCAATCCGTAAGCGCCCCGGCGAACCTGCCCGTGAAGGAAGTGACGATTTTCAAGGACGGCCACGCTTTCGTGATGCATTCCGGCACGATGCCCGTCAACCCCGCCGGTCACGTCGTGCTGGATGACCTGCCCTCACCCGTGCTGGGCACGTTTTGGCCTTTCTCGAATGAGGAACACGCCAAGCTCAAAGCCGTCGTCGCAGGGCGAAAAAAAATCAGCGCGAAACGAACCGCCCTGGACATGCGGGGACTGATCGAAGCCAACGTCGGCAGGGACGTTATCATCACCGAACACGGCGTCGGCCGATATCACGCGACGATCCTGGGGATTCCAACGAGGACGTCAAAAGAACTCCAGGACACCAATTCCCCCGGCGATCAGGAAATGCTCCCCCGGAAAGGTAACGTGGTTCTCGTGCGAACCGACGAGGGCGTCAAGGTATTGGATTTCAAACGAATCACCCAAATCACGATCAAAGGCAAACCCAACACTCTTCAAACGGAGGAGGAATTCCGCAATCGGCTGACGCTGCACCTGGACTGGGACGAAAAGCCCGCCAGGGAAGCGAACGTCGGAATGGTCTACCTGCAACGCGGATTACGGTGGATCCCCGGCTACAAGGTGGTCATCGACGGTAAGGGAACGGCGAAAGTGAAGCTGGAAGCGTCCGTCGTGAATGACCTGGCCGATCTGGAAAACGTGACGGCCCATTTGGTGATCGGCGTTCCGCGATTCGTCATGGAAGGGCAAACCGATCCGATCTCGCTTCAGCAGACGGCCCAGCAACTGTCTCAATACTTCCGATCAACCAACGGATTAAGTAACGCGATCTCAACACAGGTAGTGCTACGACCCAATGCTCGCGCGGAAAAGCCTATGAGTTCCAATGAATCACAACCCGGCCCGGAGGTGACCGGGAGCCGGCGGAATGAGGACTTGTTCGTATTCACGATCAAGAACCTGACCCTGAAAAAAGGCCAACGCATGGTGCTGCCGATTAATGAAGTCACGCTGAAATACCGTGACGTGTACACGCTGAACGTTCCCTTCGCGCCGCCGCCGGAAGTCTGGCGGAACATCAACTCCAGCCAGCAGATGGAAATCGCCCGTCAGACAGCCCGGCCGAAGGTCATGCACCAGCTTCGCATTACCAACGGAAAGGAATGTCCGCTGACGACGGCCCCGGCGTTGATTTTCCTCAAGGACCGCGTCCTGGGACAGGGTCTGATGACGTATACCTCCAGGGAGGGAGAAGTGGACCTGCCCATCACCACGGCGGTGGATGTGAAGGTGAAAAAATCCGAGAAGGAACTCAATCGCACTCCCAACGCCGTCACCTGGAACAGTCATTCATATCAGCGAATTGATCTGACGGGAACGCTCGCGATCACGAATTATTCGGAAAAAGAAATCGAACTGGAGATCAGGCGTTTCGTGCTGGGTAACGTCACCGAAGCCGGACAGGACGGACAGATCGAAATGATCAACCTGTTTGAAGACCCCGACTTCCTCCCCGGCGACGGCGGCGCGGACGGCTGGCCGGCCTGGTGGAACTGGTGCTCCTGGCCGCACTGGTGGCATTATTTCAACGGCGTCGGGAAAGTCGCCTGGAAGCTGAAGATGAAACCCGGCGAAACAAAAGACCTGACGTACGCGTGGAATTACTACTGGGGATAACGGCAACGACGGCGAGAAGAATCATTCCGTCGTGTCGGCTTCCTCGAGGGCGTCTTCGTCGGGCTTGGGCGCCTGGCCGTGCAGCTCCTTCGCGACGGCGTCGAGCACGCCGTTGACGAAACGCGGGCTTTCCGCGGTCGAGAATTCCCTCGCCAGGCGCAGGGCTTCGGAGATCGCGACCTTCGGGGGCGTCTGACCGGCACGAAGTTCATGGACCGCCAGGCGAAGAATGTTTCGATCGACCAGCGCCAATCGGGGCAGCTCCCAGCGCCGGGCGTGACGAGAGAGCAGTTCGTCGCTGGCGGTGCGGTCGTCGAACGCCAGCCGCAGCATCTTCAGCGCGCCGTCGACGATCATATTTCCCTCGCGGCTGTCGCGAATGAAATCCTCCACCAGCGCCCACGCGCTCGTGCCCTGGGCGTCGATACAACACAATCCCTGTAAAGCCAGCCGTCTTGAACGATGTGCGCCACTCAAAGAATTTACCTTAAAAAATCTTCCATGAAGAAGTTCTACGATTCCCCGCCGTCGGCGGGAAGCTGCCGGAGCAGGTTCGCCATTTCCAGCGCCGCGGTGGCCGCCTCGGCGCCCTTGTTTCCGCTTTTGGCGCCCGCGCGATCCACCGCCTGCTCGAGGGTGTCGCACGTCAGCACGCCCATGATGCACGGCACGCCGCTGCGCAACGCCACCACGCTGATGCCCTTGGAGACTTCGGCAGCCACGTACTGGTAATGATCCGTCCCGCCGCGAATGACCGCCCCGAGGCAGACCACGCCGGCGTATCGGCCGCTCTGGGCCAACCGGGCCGCTACGACGGGAATCTCAAAACTCCCCGGCGCCCAGACCACCTCGATGTCGTCCTCGCTCACGCCGTGGCGCGTCAGCGCGTCGATCGCGCCGCCCAGAAGCTTGCTCGTGATGAATTCGTTGAACCGGCTGACCAGCAACGCGAACTTCGCGCCGGCCGGGGCGATCAGTTGTCCTTGATATTGTTTCATTCCTTCGTCTCCGAAAAGATAGACCACAGAGACACAGAGGGCACAGAGTTGAATATCTCCATACTCCAGGGGTATCCGTGATGGATAATATTTCAAACAGGTTCGCGTCAGTATACGCTTGGCGCGGAGGGTTTCGCAAGGGTTGGGGATGGGGTTTTCATTTTCCTGACGAAGAAATTCCATCCTTCTCGATAAGGATTTCCCAAGCCCCGCCGGATACAATACATTGGTTCCGGATGGTTTATTCTGTATGACGGGAGACGTGCATGGGCGAACCTACGAATGAAAGCCGGCGTAAACTGGGGTTTCTCGACGTGTTCTGCATCGCTTCCGGCGCGATGATCAGCAGCGGATTGTTCGTCTTGCCCGGGCTGGCGTTCGCCAAGGCCGGCCCCGCCGTCGTGTTCTCGTACGCGTTGGCGGCGGTGCTGATCTTGCCGGCGCTGTTGTGTCAGGCGGAACTCGCCAGCGCGATTCCGCGCCACGGCGCGACCTTCGTGTTCATCGAGCGGAGCCTGGGCACGTTCGCCGGGACGTTCGCGGGATTGGCCGGCTGGTTCGCCATCGCCTTAAAAAGCGCGTTCGCGCTGGTGGGCATCGGCGCGTTCGCGCGGCTGATCTGGCCCGGCACGCCCGGCTGGGCGATCCGCGTGGTCGCCATCGGGTTTTGCGTGTTTTTCACGATGCTCAACTGCCTGACCGTCAAAGGCGTCGGGCGGGCGCAGGTGGCGATGGTGATCGGGCTGGGCGCGGCGCTGCTGTGGTTCGTCGGCGCGGGGGTCGGTTCGCCGGAATTTCATCCGGAAAACTTCGGCGGTTTTTTCGAGAAGGGCGCGTTTGAGATTATCGCGACCGCGGGCTTGGTGTTCGTGTCCTTCGGCGGGTTGACCGCGACGGCGGACATCGCCGGCGATGTTCGCCGGGCGGCGAGGACCGTGCCGTTGGGCATGATCTGCGCCCTGGTGATCGTCGGATGTATTTACGTCGCCTGCGTGACGGTGACGGTCGGGGTGACGACCACGAGCGAACTGACGTATCATCTCACGCCGCTGAGTCTGGCGGCGGACAAGTTCGCCGGATCGGCGGGGATGATCGTCTTGGCGTGCGCAGCCATGCTCGCGTTTATCACGACCGCCAACGGCGGCATCCTGGAAGCGTCCCGCACACCGCTGGCGATGAGTCACGACGGGTTGTTGCCGTCGGCGCTGCAACGTCACTGGAAGCGTCGCGGCACGCCCGTGGTGTGCGTGCTGATCACCGGCGGGTTCATGACGCTCGTGCTGGCGACGCTGACGATTGAGAACCTCGTGAAGGTCGCCAGCACCATGCTGCTGGTGCTGTACGTGCTGACCTGCGTTTCCGTGCTGATCATTCGGCAAAGTCGTTTGCAGAATTATCGCCCGCTGTTTCGCGTCCCGCTGGGCCCGGTTCTGCCGCTGGCGGGGATCGTCGCTTATATCTTCCTCATCGCCGACATGGGATCGGTGCCGCTCTGGACGACGACAGCCTTCGCCGTCGGCGGATTGGTGTGGTACCTGATCTACATTCGCCCTCGCATCGCGCGCGAATCGGCGCTGGTGTTTCTGGTGCGCCGGATCGTCTCGAAGGAAATCCGCCGGGCCAACCTCGACGAGGAACTCAAGCAGATCGCCATCGAGCGCGACGAGATCGTCCACGACCGCTTCGACCGAATCGTGCAGAACGGCCCGGTTCTCGATCTGCCCGAACGAATCCATGCCGAGGAATTATTTTCCCGGGCCGCCGACGTGCTCGCGGGTCGGCTGGGCGTCTCAGCCAAGGTGCTGCGTGAAAAATTCCTCGCGCGGGAAGAAGAATCCTCCACGGTCATTCAGCCGGGCCTGGCGATTCCGCACGTGATCGTCGAAGGAAAGGGCAAATTCGAGGTGCTCCTCGTCCGCTGCCGGGAAGGAATCGTCTTCGACGAAAAACGTCCGCCGGTGCATACCGCGTTCTTCCTCGTCGGATCGGCGAACGAGCGGAATTTCCACTTGCGGGCGCTGATGGCGGTGGCGCATATCGTCGAACAACCCGAATTCGCCGACCGCTGGTTCGCGGCCGTCGACGCCGAACACCTCCGCGACCTGGTGGTAACGACCATCCGAAGCCGGGAGACGGAAACAAGAAAACGCGAATGAAACGAATGATTTTTAAAATAATATTCGCGTTATTCGTCTTTATTCGTCTAATTCGCGTTTTCGTCTCTTCAGATTTCCGCGGTCTGTTCGTCGGCTTTCTCCGCCGCGGCGGCTTTGACGGCCCGGTAGAGGCACCAGCCGATTCCACCGACCAGCAGGGCGATCATCACCGCCATGATGACGTAGGCCATCGTCTGCAATTCGGTGGTGTGCCGCACGTTGGCGGCCTGGATTTTGGCGGCCAGCACATACAGCGCCAATCCCAACCCCGCGCCGGCGCCGGACATCAGCGTGCCCAGGGCGCCGGACAGTTGGGCGGTCCAGTGCGGTTTCGCCCCGTGACGTTCGGCGCGGTTGACCGCCTGGACGCCGAAAATCGTCGCGAGAACCGCCAGCACCACGCCCACGACCAGAACGAGTTGCAGCACAAACACCGGCAGGTTCCAGGCGACCTTCGCGTCGATGGACTCGATCCAGCCCCGACCGCATCCGACGCCCGTGGCGATGACGAACACACCGGCGAAGATCACGCAGGCTCCGCCGAACAGCGAAAGAATCGCCCCAAGGGGCATGGCGACCTGCGGTGACGCCTGGGATTCGTTTTCCTTTCGTAAAGTATTCTCGGCGGACATGCGCGTCCGGAACAGGGACAGCACAATCGCCAATATCGGCGCGGCAGCGGCCAGGATCACGCCCACCAGCACGGGAACGATAATTTCCCCGGTCTTCGCCGAGACGAGGAATCCGTCGGCTTTCGTGACCGTGTCGTACAGGCTCCAGACGAACAGCGCCGAGAGCACCACCGGCACGACCAGGCGGATGTTCCAGTCCCACCACACGCCGAGTTTCCAGTCGCTTCGTTCGTTGGCGTGCACGCGGAACCGGCTGAGGCGGAAGAACCACCCCAGCACGACGCACTCGGCCAGGCCCAGCAGGGCGATTCCCCACGGGCCGTTGATGAACCCGTCGATATTCTCCAGCCAGCTCAATCCGCCGCGCGAGCAATACACCAATCCGGAGACGAATCCCAGAAACGTCATTCCCCAAAGGGTCGCGGTGCGGTTCCAGCCGGTCTTGTCGACGATGCTCGCCAGCACGCTTTCGGTGATGCTGAAGGCCGAGTCGATCCCCAGCGTGATCAGCGCGAAGAAAAACACCAGCGAGAACCACGCGCTGTGGGGCAGTTGCGCCAGCGCGTACGGAAAGGCCATGAACGCCAGGCCCACCGTTCCCGTTTCGTTGCCGGATTGCGTCGAAATGATTTCGGTCACCGCTTTTCCCCCCGCGACGCTCATCGCGCCCAGCGTGGCGAACACCGCGATGCCGGCGACGAAACTCGTGCCCAGGTCGCCCAGGCCGATGATCGCGGCGTTGTTGTTGATATCGCTCTTGCGGTGCAGGAAGCTGGCATACGTGACCATCACGCCGAACGCGAGGCTCATCGAGAAAAACACCTGCCCGAAGGCGAACCGCCACGTCGTGGGCTTGAGCAGCTGCGCCCAGTCGGGATTCAGGTAATACGCCAATCCCTCGCCCGCGCCGTCGAGCGTCAACCCGCGCACCGTCAGGATCATCAGCATCACCCACGGCAGGGGGACGGTCCAGAGGACGATTTTGGATACGACGCGCACCCCGCGAACGATGCACAGGAACATGAGAAACCAGACCCCCGCCAGGGCGAAGACGATTTCCGGACTCAAACTCCCCAGGGACCAGGGCGCGACGTCTTCCCCTCGCCACATGTTGCAATAATCGAACAGGAAATAATTCGTCGAAGCCGCCGAACCGGCTTTTCCCATACCCGCCCAGGGCAGTTCACCGCCGTTTTGCGCGATTCCCCGCACCGCCTGGCCGAGGAAACTAATACACCACGCGAGAATCACCGGGTAGTACGTGATAATGACGAATCCCAGTAATATCCCCCACCAGCCGATGGGTTCCTTCCGTCGTCCCGTTCGGCGGAAGGCTTCCGGCGCCGCTCGCTGGGTCATGTGCCCCAGGCTGAACTCCAGAATCAGCACCGGCACGCCGATCACGAGCATCGCCACGATGTAGGGAATCAGGAACGCCCCGCCGCCGTAAGCGTAGAGTTTATAGGGGAATCCCCAAAGGTTGCCCAGCCCGACCGCCGAGCCGATCGCGGCCAGAACAAACCCCGCACGGGAACCCCAGTTCTCTCGCTGTTCTTCCAACAAGGGATTCTCTACCATGATTTCGTGTCCTTTCCCGCGTACTATGCAACAAGATCGCTTTATCCTCAAGAGAACTTTTCCCATCGGGAACGCGGAAAGCGAACCCCAACTTTTTTCCTCCAAGGGGTTTACTTGTTTTGAATCTTTGATACAATGATCCGTCTTTCCACTCCGACGCGGGTGGGATACG
>JAFGJE010000121.1 GCA_016929245.1 Phycisphaerae bacterium | reverse complement strand
TCGTAAATGCGGTTGCCGCGCTGAAGGTCGGCGGGGAATTGTCCCGCGGCGATCAGATCGAGCTCGACGTTCCCCGGCACCGTCGCCGGAATGCACGTCCTGCCTTCGCGCCACCGCGCGGGGTCGGGCTTGGCGTCCTGTTGCGGCCCGTAGGCGAGTTCCCAAACACCGTCCAACGATACCGACTGCATTTGTTTCTCCTTACAGCCTGTTTACAACAGCGCAAGGCAAAGGAAGTACTCGACGCGATCCGGTTCCGTCAAGTCTTATCTTGCTTTTTGACGAAGGATTCCGTAGTGTGCGATGTCGCGGGAACCTACAACCCGCACGAGGAGAACCACAATGGCGAATGACACGACAACCCGTAGGCAATGGCGAACCGTCCTGATCCCGTCGCTGATCTCGGCTGTCCTGGCGGTGGGACTCTGGGAGGCGCTGCCGCGACTGACCTCACGGGCGCAGGCCCAGCCCGGGATCACCCCCAAGAACAGCCCCTTGAACGCCATTAAGGACCGCCGGGACGTGGTTTCGGAAATCGCGGTCACCAACAAAAAACTGGACACGCTGATGGCGTTGCTCAAAAGCGGGCAGGTGCGCGTGATCGCGGAAGTGGAAATCAAAAAACCCCCCGCCGCGCCCCCGCCGCGAAATTGACGAACCGGAATGGTTCCCGGTTCATGACGTTTCCCGCGTCCCCCGGACGGTTTCGAGATTTCCATGACTCAACTGAGTGTCAACGTGAATAAGATCGCGCTGCTGCGGAATCAGCGGGATCTGGACATTCCTTCCGTGGCGGGTCTGTCGCGCGTGTGCCTGCAAGCCGGCGCCGCCGGCATCACCGTGCACCCCCGACCCGACCAGCGGCACATTCGCCCGGGCGATGTCTGGGAACTCGCGGAACTGACCTCGCGAGCCGGGGCGGAATTCAACATCGAAGGCAATCCGTTCTCCGAGCCTTGCGGTTCGTATCCGGGATTCCTGGAGATCATCCGCCGCGCCGCACCGACGCAGAGCACGCTCGTGCCGGACAGCCCGGACCAGAACACCTCCGATCACGGCTGGGACGTGAAGAACAATATCGATAGACTTAAATCCGTCATCGCGGAATTAAAGTCTTTCGGCAGCCGGGTGAGCCTGTTCGTCGATCCCGATCCGTCGCAGATGTCACCAGCGGCTGCCGTCGGCGCCGATCGCGTGGAACTGTACACCGAACCGTACGCGCGGGCGTTCGCCGAGGGACGGGTGGAAGAATCTTTCGCGAAATACGCCGCCGCGGCCGCCGCGGCGCGCGAAGCGGGATTGGGTGTCAACGCCGGACACGACCTGAACTTGAAGAACCTCGCGAAGTTCGTTACGATTCCGGGCATCCTGGAAGTATCGATAGGCCACGCCTTAACGGCAGAAGCCCTCGAACTGGGACTGGATACGACCGTCCGGGCGTATGTGGACATTCTAAAACAAACATCCTGAAGGTAGACAAGAAACATAGGAATATAGAAACATGACGACGGAACGAATGAAACTGGAAGGTTCGATGGTCGCCATCGTCACGCCGTTTTCGGACGGCCAGGTGGACTTCGACGCGCTGGGACGGCTGATCGAATTTCAGATTGAAGGCGGAACGCAGGGGATCGTTCCCTGCGGCACGACGGGCGAAAGTCCGACGCTTTCGCACGAGGAGCACGACAGGGTGATCGCGTTCACCGCCGAGAAGGTCGCCGGGCGCGTTCCCGTGATCGCGGGAACCGGAAGCAACTCCACCGCCGAAGCGGTTCAATTGACGAAGCACGCCAAAGCCGCCGGCGCCGACGCATGCCTGAGCGTCAACCCCTACTACAACAAACCCACGCAGCAGGGGATGGTTGAGCACACCAGGGCGATGGCCGACGCGGGTTTGCCGATTGTGCTGTACAACATCCCGGGCCGAACGGGCATCGAACTGGCGGCCGAGACCATCGCGCGGATGTACGAGGAAATCGAGCTGGTCGTGGCTGTCAAGGAAGCGACGGGTAATTTGAACATGTCCAGCGCGATCGCCGCGTCCTGCGATATCACGATCCTGTCCGGCGACGATTCGCTGACGCTGCCGATCTGTTCCGTCGGCGGCGCGGGCGTGATTTCCGTGCTGGCGAATATCATGCCGGCAGAGGTGCGCCGCCTGTGGGATTACATCGAAGCCCAGGAAATGCACGACGCCTGCACGCGGCACCTGAAGCTGTACCCGCTGTTCAAGGGCATGTTCGTGGAGACCAACCCGATTCCGATCAAGGCCGCGATGGCCATGGTCGGTCTGTGCGGCGACGAAATGCGCCTGCCCATGACGCGCCTCAGCGAGAAAAACCGCGCGCCGCTGGCGCAACTCCTGCGCGACGCGGGATTGGACGTCATCGCGGAATAACAACGGAACGAACCACGCCGACAAAAAACAAGAATGCAATGCATGGCGGAGTACTCCAGGGACTTCGCCATGTTTCTTTTTGGTGGCTGGATGGAAAAAAACCGGCGGAGTCCTTCCAGGACTCCGCCGCACGTCCAAAAACACAGCACCGCGTATCCGGAAACACACTATTACGCATACGTATCAAAACCGTATGAATTCCTGGTGCTTCGTGTACGCGTATTTTTTGTTTCAGGATGATCAGGGCGCAAACAGACCCCGCGAACGAAAATGCTTCGTTTTCGTATCTTCACCCTGGTAAACCCTCCCGCGGAAAGCGATCGCCGACTTCAGCGGAATCCCTGCTCCCCGTGAGTGTGTTGACCCTACAAATCTAACGGAACAGTATACACACAATCGGCCTTTCGTCAACACAATACCCGGGGAAATCCGTAAAACCCGCTGATTCGGAGCGGGATGAAGGTTGAATCCGCCGTTCCGGACGGCTATCATGCGATACATGAACGCCCGGGAAAAAATCCAGGCTATCGACGTCAAAACGCTGGAGGTGATTCACTATCCCGACCCGCGGTTGAAGGAGGTGTGCACGCCGCTTGAGGTGGTGGACGATTCCGTTCGCGCGCTGGCGCATAAGATGGCGGAGTTGATGTTCACCGCCAACGGCGTGGGCCTGGCCGCCCCGCAGGTGGGGGTGACGGTTCGGATGTTCATCGCCTCGCCGTCGTTCTCGCCGGAGGATCTGTACGCGTATATCAATCCGCGCATCGTGGAGACTTCCGGTACGCTGAGCGAGGAGGAAGGTTGTCTGAGCTTCCCGAACATTTTCTGCAAGATCAAACGCGCCGGGCGCGTGACGGTCGAAGCGATCGGCCTGGACGGTCAGCCGTTCACGCGGACCGTGGAAGGCCTGCACGCCCGGATCATTCAGCACGAAAACGATCATCTCGACGGAATCCTCCTCTCGGACCGCATGGGATCGGTCGCCAAACTCGCCAAACGCCACGCCCTGCAATCCCTCGAAAAACAATACGCAGATCAGCAGGCGTGAATGTGCATTAAGCTACTCTTTGGTATGGACTGTCTCTGGTTCTTTCCTTTGTGCGCCGGGCTAAACCGGCAAGGTGGTGTGAATGAAAAAGTCATACGTTAAAGGGTTAGCGGCCCATAACGGCCC
>JAFGJE010000120.1 GCA_016929245.1 Phycisphaerae bacterium | reverse complement strand
CTCCCACAAGGCCCCAACGTAAGGTTTTGTTTAATGATTATTTATGTCATTTCACGCCTCCTTACCCAGGCTTTTCCTGACGCACAAATAACTTAATGCTCTTTCCGGTCCCCTGATGTGCGAATCGCTTTTTTGTCCGCTCTTTTCTCGTATTCTTCACATATTTGGAAATGAAATTTTTCAAATAAAATTTTAATTATCATTGACAATTAATGAATTTATGGTAATTTATCCTTTATAAATATTCGTTGTAATGTTATATAATAAGAATATATTACAAAGACCATGTCTATCTCATTAAAAGCACGCGCGTACAATCACATTCGCAATGGACTTCTGTCAGGTCGTTGGCCTGAGGATTCGTTTCTGTCTCCCGCGAAAATTGCTCACAGCATCGGCATGAGCTACACGCCGGTACGGGAAGCGATCATTCAACTGACCGGGGAAGGTCTGCTGGAGCGAAACTCCGATGGGGCGGTGGCCTTGAAAAAACTCACGCGGGAAGAACTCGAAGATATCTACGATCTTCGCATCGCCCTGGAAAGCAGGGCCGCCGAACTGGCTGCCAAACGAGTACGGCCCTTGCAGATTCGCAAATTGCGAGAGTCTCTGCGAACGTTTGTGCGCTATGCACGAGACGTCAAAACGCACGGCTACACGCGGGAGCAGGCGGAAGTTCACCTTGACGCCACCCCCAGAACGGATATGACGTTCCACCTGTTGTTGATGCAGGCGTCGGGCAGCCGGCAGATATTGAAAATCGTCAGCGACATGCACGTATTGTCCCACGCGCATCGACATCGCGTCGCGCTGCACGAGGGCGAGTCGTTCGCGCAGCGCTGCGTGATGGACGCTCTGTCCCACTGGCGGGTATTCCGGGCGATCGAGGCGCACGATGCAGCCCGCGCGTTTGCGGCGATGCGACGGCATCTGGAAGACGCCAGGCAATATCACCTAGACACGTTTGATCGTCTCCAGGAATCGAAGCGGCAGCGGGAATCGCAGATCGGGGAATGGTCCGACGAGGTGTTGTCCTTACTCAGCGCCATGGAAAACGGCGCCGCAACGGGAAATAACGGGAATCCTCCGGCAGTGTAGCCGGGGAGGAATTGGAGTAAAGCAGGAAGAGTTTCTTTTTTTTGAAAAACAAGAAGGAGAAGGAAATGAAGAAAACACTTGGAGTGATGATGGTTGTGCTAGGCTGCGTGGGTCTAGCCTCGGCGACGACGTACGACTACAACGCCGAGTTCGATCTGTCCAACAATCCCAGCGGAGTATGGACGTACGGCTACGCCGACATCGGAACCGGCGCCCTGACGTTATACAACAGTCATGCGCCGACCGGCGGCGGCGAAGTGAACAACTGGTGTTACAACAGCAATCCCGACAATAACGGTAACGACAACAAGGCGACAGTCGCCTTCGATCAACCGACGTGGGGAGACGGTATGAGCTGGGAGCCGGGCATGACCTGCATCATGTCAGCCCAGAATGGCAGCGTGGCGCCGGTGGCGGTGTTCACAACCCCGTCGGGGTCGCTGTATAACATTACCATCGAATTTACCAGCCGCGTCATGGACGGATCTTCCACGGACGTGTTTGTGATCCGGAACGGAAATCTGGCTTCCCCGTTGTTGTTTGATTCGGTCAGCGGTTTCCCGGGTTCGTCGCTGGGAGCGCCCTCCGTAGCCGGTGACTGGACCGTTACGTATAACGCGACACTTTCTCTCGGTCTTGGGGAAACGATTGCGTTCGGCGTGGATGACGGCGAGGGACTGCATCAGATCGCCGTCGAAGGGACCTTCACGGAAGTCCCCGAACCGGCGACGATAAGCCTGCTGACGGCAGGGGCGGTGCTGGGGCTGATTCGCGGAAAACGTTAATTGTACTTGTTAAATCTCCTTTGAAAAAAACCCGCGAGGCCCCTTGCAACGTGATCTCGCGGGTTTTTGGTTTTCTCCAACCAAGGTGGAACGGGTGCTCCACCATGCAATTCACAGTTTGTTGGACGTGGTTTTTCCAACACCGCCGAACGGCCAGCCGATTCGATTCCCGGCTTGCCGTTCGGCGGTGTTGGGTTTTATGGTGTTTTATGCCGCGCGAGCAGGTTTTTCATTACAATAAAAACACCGCCGCGGAGATGACCGTCGTCCACAGGCCGTTCTTTTCACCCTCGGCGGTCTGCACGCAGGAACTGGAGCGAACGATCTTTCCGGACATGCGATAGATTTCCCGCCGTTCGTCGTAGGCTTTGTCGGGATCGAATTCGATGCCCAACGTCGTCGCGAGCATGGTGGCGGCCATGTCTTCCACCATGTCGGCGATCTTGCGGCTTTGCATGCCGAATCCGTGATGCTCACTGATGTAGCCGTACTGTTCCCCGGACGCCGGCTGCGCCAGACCCAACCCCGCGCCGACCAGGCGCGACGGTTCGTTGGTCGCGGCGTCCGCGAGCACGACGAACGTGATCTGTCCGGGGTGGATCAACTTCAATCCCCGATCCCGGGAAACGATCTTGCATTTGGGCGGAAGGATGCTCGACACGCGCACCAGGTTGCAGGTTTCGATTCCGGCTTTCCGGAGCGCCAACTCAAAGCTCTGCAATTTATTCTTGTGGGTGCCCACGCCCTTCGTGAAAAACACCTGGCTGGGCACCAGCGGTGATCTGTCCATGAAACTCTCCTTTCCTCGCGTGAAAACAGTTCCTTGGAACCTAAAAAAGATACCTCGCATCGCTCCGGGGAGCAACCCGCATCCATGAGGAGAAACATTTTTTTTTGTCGGAAAGAATTTGGCGATCCCCCCCCGGCGCATGGATTTCCCGAAGTGTTTCCTGATTCCTCTTCGGGCGATCGGATATTGCCGATCAGAAGAATCGCTCGTTGAGAAAATGCAGATCGTGGACGTTCAGGGCGTTTAAGTCCTTCATCAGCGTCGGGAGATTCCACGAAAGGAACAGATCGACGAGTTTCGGATCGAACTGGGTTCCGGCGCAGCGGCGGATTTCCTCCTCCGCTTTCTGAAGGGACATCGCCTGCCGGTAGGTTCGCTGCGAAGTCATGGCGTCCCAGCTGTCGGCCAAACCCAGGATTCGCCCTTCGAGGGGGACGTTCTCCCCCGACAAGCCGTTGGGATATCCGCGCCCGTCCATTCGTTCGTGGTGACTGATGACGCCGGAGATGATGGGTTCCAGGTTGCGGATTCGCCGGAGGATTTTCGCCCCGATGGACGGGTGCTGCTGAATGATCTTGTATTCCTTGTCGGTGAGTTTTCCGGTCTTGCAGAGAATGGCTTCGGGCACGCCGATCTTGCCCACGTCGTGCAGCAGTCCGGCGAGATAAATCTGCTGCACGCGCTGCGGTTCGAGTCCGATCGCCTCGGCCATCCGCCGCGAGATTTCCGCCACGCGCCGCGAATGGCCGCAGGTATAGGGGTCTTTCGCGTCGATGGATTCCGTCAGCGACTGCAACACGCCGACCAGCAGTTCCTGCAGTTCGGCGTACATGCGATGGTTCGCCAGGAACACCGACGACTGCCCGGCGATGGAGGAGATGAGTTTCGCGTCGTAACTGTCGAACTCGCCGGACTTGTTCAATCCCATGACCAAGCCGATGATTTCCCGTTCCACGGTTAAGGGAACGGCGATGAGACTCCGCACGCTTTGCGAGAGAAACGGCGAACCGCTCGAATGGAAAATATTGTTCAGCACCAGGCTGGAGGCGTCCTGGAACTGCGGCAGCACGTAGGAGGCCGCCAACAGTCGAAGCTGCCGGGTGTCGATGTCGTCCGAGCCGGCCTTCACGAGAATGTCCTGATCCATCCGGGTGCGCGTGTCATGCACGACCGCCAGCACCACCTCGACGCTGATGACTTCCCGCAATTCGTCGCACACGTCCTGCAGGAAGGCCGTCGGCTCCTGGGAGACTTTCATGGAACTGCTGACGTGATACAGCAGGGACAGTTCCTCGTACGTGCCCGCGAGGTTCATCGACAGGCTGGTCAGCGCCTGGTTGGCGTCCTGGTTGCGTAGCTGGTCCTGCAGGAACATCGTGAACATGTCCTGCACGTGAGACGCTTCGTCGGCGGCGTAACGACACGCCTGGTGGGCGTATCCGCGCAATACCTGCCGGTCCAGCTCCAGCCGGTCGCACAGCCGCGCGAAATGCTCCTCGTCGAGCATTTCCAGCGTCGGGAATTCGACCACGACGGCGCCGATGAGACGATGTCGATCCCGCACCGGAATGCCCAGCAGGCGACATCCCCAGGGACTCGTCGCGCGGGAGGACTGGTTGGTTTCGACGACCACCTGCGCCAATTCCCGGCGCGCCTTGGCGCAGCCTTGCCGGGCGGCTTTGCAATCCTGCACGATGCGACAGAATTCGCTGACCTCGCCGTTGGCGGGCAGCGGCTGGGCCGTCTCGTCCCAGGCGGTCAATACCATGCCCAGTTCGGCGGCCTTGGCGTTCAAGTCCGTCAACAGCGCCTGGAGCACGTCTCGACTCGACAAGATGTTCGGCATTACGTTCACGTATCTATGAAATCCTCGTGTATGTTTTTATCTCAAACGGAGCTTATCCAACGGAGATATGCTCCGGGTCTTCCAATAACGTCGCCACCGCCTGAACGACTTCCCGCGGACTGAAGGGCTTGGCCATCACCAGGTCCACGCCGTGTTTCTGGACGTCTTCCACCCGGATGTCGTGTTCCCGGGCGGTGATCAGCATCGCCGGGATGATCATGCCCGTCCGCTGACGATACGCCTCGCACAACTCCAGTCCGTTGCGATACGGCATCTGGTAGTCGGTGATAATCAGGTCCGGTTTTTCCTTCTGGCAGACGTGCAGGGCTTCCTCCCCGTCACCGGCGGTGAACACCTCGTATCCGGCGTTGCGCAGCTTGATCGCCAGAATATGCAGAATGTGCATTTCGTCGTCCGCGATTACGATTCGTTTTGCCATGACGAAATCCTCGTATGTGTTGTCTATGCCACCAACGGCAGCTCGAAGCTGAACGTGCTTCCGACACCCGGCTCGCTGATGACGGAAATCGCTCCGTTGTGTATGGTTTCCACGATGAACTTGACCAGCGGCAGTCCCAGGCCCGTTCCCGGCGCCACGGCGCAGCTGGTCCGCACGCGATAGAACTTGTCGAACACGCGCCCCAGGTCTTCGGCGGGAATGCCCACGCCCGTGTCGGCGATTTCCGTCGTCACCACGCCCCGATGCTCGTCCACCAGCACGGCGATGCGGATCATGCCCCCGTCGGGGGTGTACTTCACGGCGTTGGACGCCAGGTTCAACACCGCCTGGCAGATCAGGTCGTAGTCGGCTTCCACCTGGTAATACACCGGCGGGAGTTCTTCCTCGATCTGGATGCGTTTGGCCTGCACCTGCGGCGCGATCAGGTTCATCACCTGCTTGATGACGGCGGTCATGCTCACCGGTTCCAGCGCCACGGGGACGGCCCCGGATTCGATGCGCGAGACGGTCAGAATCCGGTCGATCATTCCGTGCAGCCGTTCGGTCTCCCCGGAAATGGTCTTGTAGAATTCCTGGATGCTTTCGGCGTCGTCCACCTCGCCGTCCATGAGCATTTCGGTATAGGCCTTGATCGACGCTAAGGGGGTCTTCAGCTCGTGCGAAACGTTGGCGACGAACTCGGTCTTGCTTCGTTCGACTTCCTTTTCGCGCGTCACGTCGTGGAGAATCGCCACGACGGCCGACATCGCCCCGTTCGGGCCGGGTATGCAGTTGAGCGTCATGCGAAACGTCTGCGGGGTGTGATGCGCGTCAAACGTGTGCTCGACCACCTGGCGGGGATGGTTCAACCCCGTCGTCCGCGCCTCGCGGATCAGGCGAATCAGCACGCCGTCGAAGAGCACCTTGTCGATGTTCCGTCGCAGTGATGCGCTGAGCTGGAATCCCAGCAGATGCTCGGCCGCCTGGTTGGCGTAGATCAACTCGTCGAATCGATTCGTCACGAACACGGCGTCGGAGACCAGGCCGAGGATATTTTCCGCCTGGGTTTGCTGGGTTTTCGCCAGGCGCGCGTGAATCGTCAGCGCCTGATTCGCCAGACGGAAATCCTCCATCTGTTTTCCCAGCATCGCCAGGCCGTGATTGACCGGCCGGGCGTCCCGGCCGTCCTCGTCGCTGCGGTCCACCAGAACGTGTCCGTCCATGTCCCCCTGAACGTTTTCCAGCTGCTCTCCCAGATGCAACAGGAGCTTCCGATGCGCCCGCCGAAACGCGCCCAGCGACCCCACCGCCGCGAAGACCAGAATCAGCAGGCCGATGTAATTCAAATTCCGACGCACCACGTCGCCTTCGGGACGCCCCACACCCCAGGCGACACAGGCGCCGCCGATGAGCATCGCCAGCACGAACAGCCATTCGAGTTTTCCGCGTACCGAGATGGTCATACCAGGCTCCCTCCCCGGTGCGCGAGGATCAATTGAATCGGCTGTTGCCCCGCGCCGAAGGATTCCGTGGCGACGGGTTGACCGGCCAGTCCCGCGCAGACCGTCCAGTCCGCCATCGAACCCCGGCGGTCGCTGAACAGCGGGCAACCCGACACCTCGACCGACCGGAACGGGGCCGCGCCTTCGCAGCGAGCGCCCAGATTTTCCCGCAGCAGATGTATGACCGACGGATCCCACGCTCCCTCGCCGGCCAGCGTCATCTGCTCGATCTTCGGCGTGCCGAACGTGTTGGCGCAGTACCGCAGGCAGAGTCCGATCTCCAGCACCAGGGCGTTGGCTTCGTCGCGCAGGGCGTCGTGCACGGTCCAGATCACGGAGTTGGCGGCCCCGATGTCGCTCGTGGTGAGATTCGACATGCGGGCCTGGTGCGCGTGCAGCGCGTAATCGTTGCGAATCTGTCGTCGCAGAAGATCCGCCTCCTCGAACGCCAAACCGAGATAATTCGCCGCCGCGGCGGTCAAGCGATCCCCGCCGGAGTCGATATTTTTCACGAGCAGAATCCGCTGCCCATGCGCCACGACCACCAGCGTCGAGGTGTGCCCCATGCGAACGATCGCGTGGGCCGACTGCTGATCGAGATTGCGCCGTCGCTGGTGATGCACCGCGTCGTAGAGCGCCAACGGTTCGGGACGCAACTCGCGAACCGTCAATCCCATGGACTCCAGCCATTCATTCCGCCGCCAATACACGTCGTGCGGAACCGCCAGGAGAATCCACTCGTGGCTGTTTCCGGCTGTCACGACCATCCCGGATCGAATGGCGGTCAGGAAATGTTCCGTCGGATCCAGGTCGAACAGGTCCTCCGTGCGATCCAGCAGGGCGTGAGAGAGCTCCTCGACCGGCACTTCCGGCAGACGAAGGGTTTCAAAGCGAATCTCCGCCGAATCGATCGCCGAGACGACATCGCGGCCGGCAAAACCCCCCTCGGCCAACACTTCACGCACCGCGCGAACCGCCGCCGAAGCGGAAAAACCTTCTTCGTGCGTGCGTGAGGTTTTCCACTGGGCGCCGCTTCGTACGGCCAGACGTCCCTCGGGCTGATGGAACTGCAGCATGCGGATTCCGTCCGCGGCTACATCCAGACCGATGGGCCAGGGTTTTCTACCTGTTCCCAAATGCCACATTCCTCGCGTGATCCTCCTTCATTACGGGAAGATTACAGAACGCATACCCCAGCCGGTGTCAACGACAAACTGGGCTAGTACTTACATCGACTCGATCCGGGGGACACTTTGGTTAGGCGGGAAAAATATAAAAATTCTAAACCTTTATATAAAATAAGGTTACGATAGTTTTTGCGGAAAAAACAATCGAATAATTCATATTATTAAGGTTTTTCCGAAAGAAAGCGTTGCTATGCAACCTTACGAAAACAGATTTTTCCGATGAAAGCATTTTCATTATCAAAGCCCCCTTCCTTTTCGGACGAAACAAGGAAACATGGCGACGGTGTTTACAGGAGTGGTGGTCGCGAGGGTACAGAATGTGCCCCTGGTGATGCTGCGCATGGAGTCGATCATGCAGGGCACGGAAATCCAGTGCGTCGCCGACACGCTGGAGGAACTCGTGGAGGAGCAGGGCGTGCGGAAGCTTGTGATCGATTTCCGGGCCGTCTACTATTTCTCCTCGAAGATGCTCAGCGTGCTGATCGATCTGAACCGAAGAATCAACGCCCTGCAAGGCCGGCTGGTCTTACTGGGGGTGCATCCGCGCCTGCAGGAACTGTTCCGCATCACGGGGATTTACAATCTCTTCACGTTCGCCCCGACGGAACAACTCGCCTTGCAGTTCATCAATACCGATTGAGAATACTCTTATTTCTTCCCCGGTTTTTTTCGCGTAGCCTCCAGTGTCTTGGCGGTATTCCGCAGGTCTTCGACATATTGCGTTTCAGCCTCGGTCTCCGCCTGCCGGCGGCGGCGCTCGGCGAAGGCGGCGTATTGTTCGTCGGCGTGGTCGAGGGCGTCGGCGTGACTGACCGAACCGGCGTGGTCCAGCACAGGCAGTTCGGTGTCGGAGAGAAATTTGTCGAGGAACGTTTCCCAGTCGGACATATGGATACTTTGCCGGCGCTGCGCGCGGAATTCCGACTGATCGAGGAACATGACGGTGATACGGTTGAGCGTGTCGACTTCCTTGGCGTCGAGGTAGTTCTTGGCCGTCGCCACATCACGCTTCAGGACACGGCTGCCCTTAAACGCCGTTAAACCCATGTTGGGCAGAGCGGCATCGGCACGGTTACGAATAATCTCAGCGGTGGTCAGGCCGGTGGCGGCGTAGTGCATCTTATTCTGCATCGTGGCGAAAAAAAGCTGGGTTTCCTGCTCACCGTCGCGATAGTCGCGGGCGAGAGAGAAGATTTCGCGGATGCGCTGGTAGACGCGAGCTTCACTGGCGCGAATCTCGCGAATGCGCGCGAGCAGTTCGTCGAAATAGTCCACCAGTCCGCCGCCACCCTTGAGGCGTTCATCATCCAGCGTGAAACCCTTGACGAGGAATTCATGCAAACGTGCGGTAGCCCACTGACGAAATTGAATACCCCGGGATGATCGTACTCGATATCCGATGGCGATAATCATATCGAGATTATAGTGATCTACCAAACGTTCAATGATCCGGACGCCTTCGGTTTGAACTATTCGATATTTTCGAATAGTTGCCTGAGGGGCAAGCTCTCCATCTTCGTAAATTGATTTTACATGGTGATTTATCGTATTGACGCCAACTTGATATAGTTCAGCCATAAGACGCTGCGTCAACCAGACAGTCTCCCCTTCGAGCAGAACACGAATTTGGTCGCCGCCTTCCAGCGGCTGGTAGAGAACAATTTCACCCTCTGGACGGATCGGACTGGTTTCTTCGCTCATTCCGTAACCTCCGTGCATATGTCCGCAATTTCCTTTTGGATGTTCTTGCGGTCCGCTTCAATATCTTACAGCGGTCTTGACGGAGTGTACACAGGCGTTATCAGCCGCAGGCCCGGACAGAGTTCCGCCCAGTGGCGGATGGTTTGTCCCACGTGTCCATACCCGATCATCCAATGATGGCCGATCCCCTCTGCCGCGATCCAGTCGATGAGGGCGGCCGGGGACACGGGGAATTTCACGCGAACGGGATTGCCCGGGAAGACCATATCCACCGGTAGCGCTTCACCCTCCATCATCGCCAGTTGATACGCTCCACCGGAGGGGATCAGGCTCAGCAGCGTCACCGGACCGGTCTTGGCGGGGAACAGTGCGCAAACTCCCTGCCCCATCAGACGAACCGAATCGAGCGTGATATCTTCCTTTTTCTCCGCCAGCGTGAATGAACCCGAACCGCAATGCGTAAAGACAACGCTTTCGGCGTCGAGAGGATCCAGCCAGTCGGTGTTGTGCGTCGGATGATTCGTCAGCTTCGTCAACAGCAGTTGCCCCACCGCGCCGTTGACGTCTCCCTCGCAGCCGAGGGGGATTCCCTCGTCCGCCAGTCGGCTGGCTGCCAGGCACACCCGCCCCATCAGGTGCGGGTAACAGCCGACGGTCAGGGCGTCCAGGCCATGTAGGTCGATCAGCTTGCGAATGGCAAGGTAGACTTTCATGGAATCCAGGCCTTCCGCTTCGGAAACCTTGCAAGCCGCCGCGGAGGCAATGGTATCCTGCCAGAGTTTCTTCGCTTCGTCGTCGCTTTCCTTCTCCGCGGCTTCGAGAAACTGCGGAACGTCCAGCGGAACGATGCGCGGGCCTATCACTTTTTTCAGCGCGAATTCGTCGGCTGCGGTTTCCGTCATCCCCGCGACGCGATGCCCCAGCAGTCCGACGCGCGCCCGGCGCATCGTCGCCTTCACCGTCGCCGCCGTCAGATAGGTTTTCGCTTTGTCGCGGGCCTGGGCGTCCGTGAATTCCCCAAACACACACGCATACGCGGCGCCGAGCGGTTTGAGATAACTCGTTAACTGCTGCACCCCGCACAACGCGCCGGTTTCCATGCCCGGCAGCGCCCACAACAGCGTCGGAACCGCCCATTCTTCCAGCGCGTCGAGAACCAGGTAATCTTCAAACCAGCAGACCGCCGCGAAGGCAAAGGCGTGCACATGCCGCTCCGCCGCCAGCCGACCGGCCGTCCGGGCGCGGTCGGGCGTGTTCACCTCGCCCAGATCGACGACTTCCATGCCCATCCTCGTCAGAAGCTCTTTCAAATCCGCCGCCGCCTTAGGTCCGCGGTCCGCGCCGACTTCCAACGGGCTGGACAGCGACCCGACGGCCACGCGAGGTGTAAGGTTATGCTGTTGGTTATTCATGTGCGCTCCTCTGATCCCTGCTCGATGAACCGTGGATTACGAGTTTCGCCGACGGCTTCCACCATCGCACGGAAATTCTCCGGGGGAATCGTGGGATTGATTTCACTGGACGACGCGACGAACATACCGCCGTTCTCCAGCACGTTGCTCTGAACAATGTGCCGCCGCACCTCGTCGCGCACCTGTCGCGGCGAGCCGCGTTCCATCAGGTCCACGCCATCGACGCCGCCCGCCCAGACCATCTGTGGCCAGGTGTTTTTTAATTCCACAATATCCATGCCGCAGTTCGGTTCGAGGCAGTAGAATCCCTCCACACCGCAGGCGATCAGGTCCGGGATCGCCTTGCGATAATTTCCGTCGGTGTGATACAGCACCTTCACGCCGTGTTCATGCCAGGCTTCCGCAACCTGTTTTACATACGGATAATGAAACCGTTGTAAAAATTCCGGCGGGAAAATAGGCCCTTGCTTGGTGGAAAAATCTTCGGGAATCAAAATCACGGGCGAAAGCTCCCGGTCCGCGACGGCGTGGACGCGGGCGACTTCCCGCTCGGTGCTGACCTTCATGTATTCTTCAAACACATCGGGATAGTCCAGTTGAAAGAACGTGAAAATCTCCAGCCCCATGGAATCGTAGATATTGCAGAATCCCGTGCAACTGAAATTCAAAATCACCGTTTCGCCGATCCTGCGTTGCCAATCGAACATTTGCCGCCGGTAGTCTTCTCGCACAGCGGCGGGGTCAAACGGCGCTTCGCGGATTTCCTTCGTTCGATTGCGAAGCCATTCGCGCGCGCCCTTTTCGTCCGTGAAAGGCCTGGACACATGCCAACCCGTCCAATTGTCATTCTGATAAACAAAGCCGTCATCCGTCGTGTACTGGTTTGTACCCTTAGGAGCACTTAGCGGCATGATAAGGTCCATCGTTTGGCGCGCGACCATGCCGATGTCGTCGGTGGTATAGTTGAATCCATCGATCTCCTTGCCGGTCCACTCGGCGATGACGCGCGGATTGTAGCTCAACTGCTCCAGCAGCGGCGCGCGATCCACGGGTTGAAGGTTCAGCGCCGCCTCCACGCGCTGCCGCTTGGTCATCACGTCGGCTGCAAAAAGCTTTTCCATGTCAACGATTCCTTGTCAATATTTGCATGAACCATTGGGTGCCGTGGTACGCGGAGCCCCATAGGGGCGGAGCAACCACGCTCCACAGATAACGTGGTTGCTTCGCTGCGCTTCGCGAACCACGGCACCCAATGGTTTTTTAACTTATAAACATTCCTTCCACGCTTCGATCATCGTTTCGACGCCTTCGAAGGGCGTGTCGGGGAAAATCGCGTCCATCGGGTGGAGGATGAAGCGATTTGTCGGGCCGAGGACGTCGATCGCGCGGCGAACTTCCTCGCGGATACGCCGCGGATCGCCGGATTGCAGGCTCAATGCATTCGTGCCGCCGACCATCGTCATACGGCCGTCGAACAATTCCTTCGCGGTTTCCACGGAAATACCGTCCTGGATCGGATCGACGAAAAACAGCAGATCGACGCCCGCGTCGGCGAGGCGCGGGCCGAGTTTCTCCACACCCGTGGTCATCACGTATCCGAATTTCTTACCGTGGGAATGGGCCAGCTTCGTCAGCCGTTGCAGTTGCGGAAAGACGAACTGATCAAACAGACTCGGCGACCAGAAATCGGTCGAGGAATACCAGCCGCGCTGGCAAACCATGTCCACGCCGTCGTTTTGGCACGCCAGTTCCGTTCGCGCGTAGTCGGTGTCATTCACGATCTCCGCCAGCCGGGCGAACGCTTCGGGCGCGTCCATCGACATCATAATCGCGTTTTGCGTGCCGGCGAACCACACCAGCGCGTCCATGCCGAACGCGGTCCACGCCTGCGTGAACAGGCCCTTTTTGTCGGCGAAGGCCTTCATCTTCTCCATGCGGCTGGCGAACCATTGTTTCTGCTCGTGATTCGGCGGCGCGAAGAGATACGCGACGCGTTCGACATCCTCCGGGCTGGAGACGGCGTGCTCAACGGCACGGGGGATGTTGTAATCCTCGATCAGCGGAACGCAGTCCGGCTGCAACGGCCAGCCCGGCCCTTCGTCGCCCGTGCGTCGGACGGCGTGGCGCAACGGACCGGCGGGGGTTTCATACTCGCGCACCATCACGGGATATTTTTCATCTCCACCGGCGCCGCCGACGGGAATCACGCTGTCCTTGTACGTCACCTCGGGGGTTTGGCTCCATGGGACGGACACTTCCAGCGCGTCGTCAATCCCCAGCGACAGCCAGGCCTCGGCGCGTTTGAATTCATCCTCCAGCGTCCAGGGCTGGGGGAGGTTGTGCAGGTGTTCCAGGCGATGGGTGTACCAGTATTCCACCGGTTTACCGTTGGTCTCCCATTGCAGATGCTTCGGCGCGGGGAAACCGAAACACCATGTCGTCAGCGGAATATGATCCGCCGGTTTGCCCTCCAGGGCGGCGAGAATTCGTTCCTTGGATGTCATTTGTTCTTCTCCGTTTCTCCGGGGAATTTCCTTCGATAAATTTCCTTCAACGCGTAAAAGGCTTTCTTGGGCCGGCGATGGTAGGACACCACGCCCTTATAGTTCATATAATCCCATCCGGCGGTGACGTGCTTGGAGGGATCGCGGTAATCGCAGAAGCAGAAGGGAAACGCCCCGCGGATTTCCGGGTGTGTTTCAAGAACGCGGAACGTCTCTTTCAGCAGGTCCGCGTGGTATTCCTCGCTCCACAAGTCGCGGCTGGAGGATACATATCCGGGAATCGAGTCCGCGCCGAATTCCGTCAGCAGCATGGGCTTGTTGTGCAGATTTTTCAGTTCGTTGAGCTTTTCCTCGAGAAAACTCATGTCGATCGGTTCGAGCGTCGCGGGCGGGCGTTCGATTTTCGCCTCCTGCTCCGGCGAAAGACCCTTTCCGCCCCAGATTTTGTCGTACCAACCCCAATACTCGTTAATGCCCAGCACGTCGACCATACCCGCCAACGGACCGACGAGGCAGTACAGGGAAGCGTAGGAGATCAGCCGGGAATCGTCCAGCGAGCGGACCTTCCGTGATAGATTTCGGAAAAACGGTTCCGCTTCGGGATTCTCGACGTTGCACTCGTTGCCCAGGCCGTAGAGAATCACGGAGGGATGATTCCGCGCGTGCAGGATCATTTCCTCGATCATCGTCGCCGCGAGCTGGTTCCACGCGGGATCGGAAAACATCGTGCCCGTCGCCTCCGTGCGCGGATGCAGACAGTAAATGGGCGCTTCGATCCAGACCAGGATGCCCTCCCGGTCGCAGGCTTCGTAGAATTCCCGCGTGTAGGGAAAATGGCTGCGGATGGTGTTGACGCCGAGTTCTTTGAGCAACGCGAGATCCTTGCGGAACTGCTCGGGAGGCATCGTCAGGCCGTACACCGGAGAATCGTAGATATAACAGATTCCCTTCAGAAAGATCGGTTCACCGTTGAGGAGGATTTTCCCGTCCGACATTTCGACGCCGCGAAATCCGATCTGTCGCGCGCATTCGTGGAGCACCTGTCGCCCGTTTACCAGTTCGAGAGTCGCCACGTGCAGCACGGGATGATCCGGGCTCCACGGCTGGGCGTTCGGCACGGACAATTGCACGTCGAAAGTATCGCCGTTCAGCTCCGTCGTCGTTTCCGCGTCGAGACATCGAACGCGAATCTTCAAACCGGTTGTCGCGCCGATGACCGCGCCCGTGACGCGCAATTGTCCGTTTTTCGCGAGGAAGAATTCATTTCGGACAAACGGGCCCGGATGGATTTCCAGACGCACATCCCGGTGAATCCCGCCGTAATTGAAATATCCCAGGCAGGGCGGAAGTTTGGTGATCGCCGCCCGGTTGTCCACCTCGACCGCCAGGTGGTTTTTCCCTTCCTTCAATACCGCGGCGACGTCCAGGTGGAATTCCG
>JAFGJE010000119.1 GCA_016929245.1 Phycisphaerae bacterium | reverse complement strand
CTGATCCGAAAAATCTGCCCCACCTGCCGCGAACCCTATCAGCCGGACCCGACGCTGCTGAAAAAGATCAACATGACCTCCGACCGGGTGGACGTGTTCTATCGTCCCCCGACCCAGAAGGTCACGGACAACAAGGGCAACGTGATTCCCTGTGAAACGTGTCAGGATTCCGGCTATTACGGCCGAACGGGCGTGTTCGAGTATCTGCATCTCACGACGGAGCTTCGCGATCTGATCAAGGCGCAGGCGTCCCTGACGCAGTTGAAGTCCGCGGCGCGGAAGAACAAGATGCAATACCTTCAGGAAAACGCCCTGGCGAAGGTGGTCGCCGGAATCACGAGCATCCAGGAAGTCGTTCGCACCTTCCAGAGCGCGAAAAAATAACCGCACCCATATACTGCCCGGTGGAGCACCTGCTCCACCGGGTGTATCGAAATTGAATATCGGATTGAAATTTCGAGGAGTTGATCCATGATTGTTTATGCCCTGGCCGTCATCATGATCCTGGGATTCGCGTATCTGCAGATGATGCAGGGATTGTTTTCGTCGATCATTATGGCGGTGTGCTCCGTATTCTCTCTCGCCGCCGCCGCGGCGCTGTATCCCTGGCTGGCGGGGGTGACGAATTTGTACACCCTGCAACCGAGCATCGCCGACGCGGTGAGTTTCAGCCTGGTCTTCGTGGCGGTCCTGCTGGGATTGCGCTGCCTGGCGGACAAGTTCATCAAAGGCGACATCTATTTCGACGTGATCGTGGATCGCGCCGGCGGGGCGGTGTTCGGTTTGTTCTCCGCCACCGTGATGGTCGGAGTGTTGCTGCTGGTGCTGCAACTCGCTCCGTTCGGGCGCGTGATCTGGGGAAATTTCAGCCCGTATTCGGATTCCCTCCGGCGGGACCAGCGGATCGTCCCGTTTTTCGCGGATGAATTCGTCGTCGGATTCAGCGAACTGATTTCCGCCGGTTCCATGAGCGCGAGCGAGAAACTCACGGACCAGCACGACGACCTGTTGCTGGAGGCGTTTTGCGCGCGAAACACCGCCGGCCACAAAGGGAAAACCGACGTGGCCGCCGGGGCGCTGAAATCCGTCGAGTTATTCGACGCCGCCCCCTGGGCCGGGGCGATGGAAAAAACCGACACGCCGATTCCGTCCAATCCCGTGCTGGGGGAGCATGAACCCACGAAAGTCGTGGTGGTGCGCGCGGAGGTGAACGTCTCGGCGACGGACGAACCCACCCCGCACTGGTGGCGTCTCCCGGCGACGCATTTCCGCCTGCTGTGCGTGGAATCGACGGGAGGGGTCAAACAGCACCGGAGTTTTTATCCCGTCGGATACGTGTATTACGACCTCGACGCCAAGGCGTTCAAAGTCGTCGCGGCGCCCGAAGGCGCGGACAACCGACCGGAACCGGCGAAGCTGATTCTCGAGCGTCCCAAGGAATCCGGCGTGTACGGCGACGATAAATACGGCCAGGGAAAGATCGCCCAGGACAAGATCAACCTGGTGATGGACTGGATTTACGTCCTGCCGCGAAACGCCGACCCCGAAGCGCTGTATTTCCGCCGGGTCGAAGCCGTCAAGACGCCGAAAATTTCCGGGAAATTCACCCCCGCCGCCCTGCGGGAAAAAATGCTCACGACCCCCACGGAGGAAGAAAAAAAAGCCCGCCAGGGGAAACGAAGATAATCAGGAATATACGTTCTCACACGATCTCAAACGGATCGCGGTCGCTTTGGGCGAGGACGACGTTGAGTTTCGGCCGATAGGCGGTGAGGGTTTCGGCGAGGCGCCGGAGCGTCAGACGTTCGGAATGCGAATGTCCCACGCACACGACGCTCATCCCCGTCGCCGCCGCGGCCAGGGCGTCGTGATGACGCATCTCCCCGGTGACGTACAGCGTCGCGCCCGCCGCGGCTGCCGACTTCCAGAGGGAACCCGCGGCCCCGGCCGCGACGGCCGCCGTTCCGACGCGACGTTCCGCCTGTTTCCCGTCCCCCGCCAGCAGCACGCGCGACAGGCCCAGGGCTTTTTTGATCCGGCGGAGGATGGTGTCCAGGTTCGCCGGTTTGGCGAGTCGCCCGACGCGCCCCAGTCCCAGTTCGCCGGGGATGTCCATCAGCGGATGCACGTCGATGGCCGGCTCCTCGTAGCTGTGCGCCGCGCGGACGGCCTGGCAGATGTCCGCCGCCCGTTGCTTCGGGGCGATCATCTCCAGCCGCACCTCCTCCGCCGCCTCGTGCCGACGGGCCTGCCCGACCGTGGGGCGGGCGTTTTCCGAACCGTAAAACGTTCCCACGCCGTGCCCGATGAACGAGCAGCCTCGATATTCGCCGATCACGCCCGCGCCGCGGGCAAAGGCCGCCCCCGCGACGCGCGATAAATCCTCCGCCGGCAGGAAGACGACGATTTTGCACTTCGCCTGATCGTACGCGGGGTCGAGGGGTTTGCGGTCCTGTAAGTCCAGCACGTCCGCCAGCACGTCGTTCGTCCCGCCGGCGGCCGCGTCCAGCGCGGTGTGCGTCGAATACACCGCGATTCGGTTCCGCGCCGCTTCGTGAACGATGGGAGTTTCCTCGGCCGTCACGCGGGTGATGTTCTTGAAGATCACCGGATGGTACGCCATGATCATCTGCGCCCGGCCGCGGAGAGCCTCGGCGAGCACCTCCCGCGTCAGGTCGATGCACAGCAGCATCTTCCGCACCGCCGCGCGCGGATCGCCGATGAGCAGTCCCACGTTGTCCCAGTCCGCCGCCAGCGAAAGCGGCGCGATCTCGCCCAGCACGTTGCAAAGGTCTCGAACGTTCATGGTGAATGTCCTTGCGTGTTTCGTCTCAAATCTTCAGTCCCAAGTCCCTAGTCCCCAGTCCCTACGCTTTGTCTTTTCTCGCATTCCTTCTCGAGCAACTCGTTGTAGGCGGCGAGGATTTTTTTCGTGATCGGGCCGGGGGTTTCATCGCCGACGACGTGTTTTTCGATGCGCACCACCGGGCGGACGCCCATGCAGGAACTGGTCAGGAAGATTTCGTCGGCCGACAGCATGTCGTCGACGGTCAGGGCCTTGTCGTCCCTGGCGGGAATCTCCAGCGTCGGGCACAGTTCCAGCACCGCGTCCCGCACCACGCCGGGCAGCACGGGCGTGTCGCGCGGCGGGGTGAAGACTTCCCCGTCGCGAACGAGGAAGACGTTGGAAAAGCACGATTCCGCGAGGCGGTTGTCGGTGGTGAACCACAGGGCGTCCTCGGCGCCCTTGGCGGCCGCCTCCTGACGGGCGAGAATGCGCGGAAGGTAGCATCCGGTCTTGTAACCGAACGTCGGATCGCCGACGGCCTGCTTCAGGGCCGTCACGATCACGCCGATCCCTTTTTCGTACCAGTCAGCCGGATAGTCCGGCAGGGGTTCGGCGGTGATCAGCGTCGTCGGCGGACCGTCCGGCGGTCCGGGCGTTAAGGTGATGCGGCAGCGGGCTTCGGACAGTTCGTCGGCGTCGAGTACCCGGTACATCCCGGTAATCAGTTGACCGGTGGTCGCGTCGGTTTTCATGCCCAGCAGGCGGATCGTCTCCGCGAGACGTTCGAGATGGCGCTCGAAATGAAACACCACGCCCCTGTGCGCCCGCAGGGTCGTGAAGACGCTCGCGCCGTGCAGAAATCCCGGATCGGCGATGCTGAGAGTCGCCGTCGAGAAAGGTACAAGTGAACCGTTGAGATAGACTGTTCGTTGGGACATGAAGGGATTGTAGACGGGGTGTGACGACAGAGCAACCATTTGTAACGACGGATCAATCGACCACGGATTTCACGGATGAATGAAGATTACACGGATTGATTACGGAAAAGAAATCCGTGTAATCTTCATTCATCCGTGAAATCCGTGGAGAATGAACGTCCGATGAAATTCGACGGTCTACGGGGTGAGGACTTCTTCCTGGGTTTCGGAGGTCGATTCGCTGGAACGCTGAATCTTCACGTCGTCCCCGTCGTCGCTCTCTTCATCGAAACCTTCGGACTCGACCCGAACGTTTTTTTGATAGACGGTCGTGCCTTCCTCTTCGTTCGGTTGCTCCGGGGCGGTTCCTTCGTAGGACCGCTGCACCTTCACGTCGTCTTCGCAGCCGGACGCGGCGAACGCCATCGCGACCGCGAGGATCAGAATGATTCCCATCAGTATTCGTATCATAGTTGTCCCCAGTGGCTGGGCCCGTCTCCGGGCGGTGTTAAAAAATTGTTATTGTTCCGGTGTTTTCGGTTTCGTGTCGTTCGGTGTGCCCACGTCGATAAACCGCGGGGGGATTTTTCGCGCAGATCGAACGGTGAAACGCCCTTCATATTTCGAACCGGCCGTCCATCTGTACTGGGCGGGGAGTTGATCCTGGGGAACCTGGATCAGCGCGTGAGCGCGATCGTTTTTCCCGTTCAGTGTTCCGACCACGCCCGTGCCCTCGCCCGGACCGTTGAGAAACACGTCCAGCCGTTCGTCGGTCAGGTTGGTGAACGTCACGTCGATCTTCTTTTTGAAGCACCCCCCCATGCACACCAGACCGGTGACGAACATCAGCAGCAACACCGTGGACGCGGATCGCATATCGTTCCTCATCTTCCTCGTTCCCAGGATACCCTTGCGACACCATCCTACCGACTGGGGCGCGGAATGCAATGGTCTGGCGAACGTTTTCGACGAAAAACACGCGAGGGATCAGGAAACGCGGGAAAAGCGTTTTTCGGAATTGCTTTTTCCGGAGGGTCCCGCGGTGTGGGAGGACGTGTCGTACCGCTGGAGGAGACGCTGCAGGTCGGTTTGCGTCGGTTCGAGTTTCAGGGAGTATCGCCAGGCCCGCAGGGCCTTGTCGCGCAGGTCCGTCCGCCGGTTGTCCACGACGTACTGGTACATGCAGATCACGCCGAACCCGCGATACGCGCCCGCGTCGTAGGGATCCAGGCGAATGGCGTCCTGGAACGCCTGGACCGCCGGGTCGAGTTGCTTCAACCGGAAGTAGCACACGCCCAGTTGCAGGCAGGTTTCGGCGTTGTTCGGATCGAGTCGATTCGCCTGCCGGAAAGCCGCCAGCGCCGAGCGGATTTTTTCCTGCCGGAGGTAGACGGCCCCGAGATTCACCAGGATGTCCGGCTGATTGGGGTCGGCTTCGATGGACCGCTTGTAGGCGGCGACGGCTTCTTCCAGCCGATTGGTCGTTTCGAGGATGATCCCCAGGTTGTTGTTCGCCCGTGCACTGTCCGGTTGCGACGCCAGCGCCTCGCGGGTGGCCTGCTCCGCCAAATCGTGTTGTCCCATCTGGAAGTAGCATGCGCCGAGATTGAGCTTGGCGTGGAAGCTGTTCGGATCGATCGCCAGGGCGCGGATATAGGTCATGACGGCTTGGCGGAGAAAGTTCCGCACGGTTTCGGCGCCGTCGGCGACGGCGGCCATCGCCTGGTACGTCACGCCGAGATTGTAATGGGGCCGAAAGGCGTAGGGGTCGATGTCGCAGGCGCGTTTGTAGTTTTTGACGGCCTGGTCGTAATTCCCGGTTTTTCGATGGATGTCGCCGACGGCGGTGATGGTGGGAACGTGGTTCGGATTGGCTTGTAAGGCGCGGGTGAGTTCCTCCAGCGCCGCGGAGGTGTCTCCGGCGTCCAGGAGCGTCTTGGCGCGCGCCAGACGCTGCTGGGACTGCTGTTCGGGCGGCAGGAACCAGGTGTTCATTTGTCCGCAGCCGCTCAAGGCGGTCACGAGCAGAAGCGGTACAATCCATCGTCCCAAGATGCTACGCATGGCGTTCCTTTGGTTGAATCTCCAGGGCGTCATTTCGTCTGTCATGGCGCGGTTCGTTCCGTGAACGGGTTCCTGTTTTGTTATCGGTCAATGCTTGCGAAGGAGTTGATGTTTTTCTCCCTTCCGAGACGCCCCCTGGGGGTGTATTTTTCCCCGGTTTGACGGTATGGTATCCTCTTCGCCGTTTCTGGGTCGGAGTAGGGACGCCCCTTGACGGGACGCCCCCTCCACGGATCCGGACGAGCGGGATTACCGCATCCGGCTCTTGTCTCAGG
>JAFGJE010000118.1 GCA_016929245.1 Phycisphaerae bacterium | reverse complement strand
GAGATTCAGTTTCCCATCGTGGCGGCCAACGACGCCGTGGCAATGAAACTGGGCATGCTGCATCCGGGGAAGGGAACCAACACGGTTCGGGCGGTCTTCGTCGTGGACCCGGAAGGCAAAGTGCGCCTGATTATGTACTATCCGCAGGAAATCGGGCGAAATATGGATGAAATTCTTCGCGCCGTCAAAGCCCTGCAAATCTCCGGGCAACAGGGAGCGGTTCCCGCGGGCTGGCCTAATAATGAATTGATCGGCGATCGAATTATCATCCCGCCGCCGACCAATCAAACCGATGCCGCCAAACGACGGGAACTGTATGACGGATTCGATTGGTGGTTCTGCCATAAACCACTGGAAAAAAAGAGTTAATAACTGATCGCGAAGAGAAACATCGCCATCGCCAGGCGCCGGCCGGAATCCTGCAGGTATCCTCTGCTGGCGTAAGGTTTTACACCTTCCAGAGCGCAGCCGAAGTCGTAGGGGCTGTACAGCACAGCCGTTTTGCCGTCCAGGATAATCTGCTCCAACGGCGGACGGGTGGTCCCGCGGGCGTTTTTCTGCTTCGCCAGGTAAGGCCGATACAACACCTCCCCCAGATGCACCCCGGTCTGACCGGTATAAATCGGATGATCGTTCGGGATTGGCTTTAAGGGATGGTCGGGAAACAGCTTCTTCGCGAACGCCCGGAAACTCTCGCGAAACGCGTCCCTGCCGCAGCCGTTGTTGACCAGAAGAAATCCGCCTTTTTCCAAATAGTTGCGCAAGGCGAGAATGTCCTCTTCGGGCATGTCGAAGGAGTACAATCCCGTCATGAACACGACGGGATATTCGTAGATCGCCTTATCCGTCGCTCGAAGATCCCGCGCCGCAGGGACGACATCCACCCCCGCCTGCTCGCGCAGCAGTTCCGCGAGGCTCGAAATCGCATTGGGATTCACGTCATATTTCCCGCCATGGATCAGCCGGGCGATGCGAATCGCGCCGCGGGGAACTTCCATGCGCCGCCGGCCGTTGTCCTCCGCGACGGCGGGCAGCTTCACCTCGTCGAGTTTATTCCGAAGCCGGTCCCCCCCGGTGGCGTAGGCGGCCAGGTTCGTGCCGATCTCAAACGCCCGCTTCGAATGCGTGGGGATCGTCTCCAGTTCCCACAGACAACTCAACGCCTTGGGCGAAAAGAACACGCCCGTGCGACAGCCCACGTCGATCCCCTCCAGGCTGTACGTCGTGTCCAGATCGTACACGGTCGAAAAGACCGGATGCGCCTTGTCCAACGGCACGAGCGGATGCTTCGGCCAGACTTCGCCGGAAAAGGCGCGAAAACCGTCCGCGAACGCCTTCGACCCGCAACAGGCCTCGAACAGCAACGTTCCACCGGCGTCGAAAACGAAACGATGCAGCTTTTTCTTCTCGTCGGCCGTGAACTTCGGAAATTCATGCCCCGTGATGAACAGAATCGGACTGGTGCGAAGCGTCTCCAGCGTCGTGTTGAGATCGGTCGTCTGCCACGTGGTGCGCTGCCCAAGCTTCTCGCCCATGTGCGTGGTGAGATTCTCCAGGTCATGCAGGTTGCGATTCCAATGGCCGGGCCATTGCACCTTCTGATAGATCACGGGTCGGTTGCCTTTCGCGAGAAACAGCAGGGCGAAAGCCGTGTCGATCAACCGTCCCGCGCCGCTGTCCCAGTAGCCCGCGGGATGCTGCATCGACACGATTTGCGCCGCCCCGGCCCGGTACCAGTCGTATTGCCCCAGCGCCCGCAGGCCGGAAATCATCCCCACACGCTCCAGCGCGTACATCCAGTAAAACTGCCACGTCCCCCGCCCGGGATTCGTGCGAACGGAAAAATGCTTCGCCAACCATTCCAGTCCCTTCGCCGTCGCGCGGTTCCGCAGGTATTTCCCGCAGTCCGGATACGCGCCGTTGAGAAAGGTTCGATTCCCGCCCACCATCAGCCGCTGACCGCAGATATACAAACTCGCCACACCCGCCGCGGTCATCGAACCCCAGCTTTCCTGGTTTTTCCCGCTATATCCCCACCCGCCGTCGGCGTTCTGGGACTGCAGGAAATGCTTACGGCTGCGAATCCAGATGCGCCCGGAGATCGGCACGCCGACCTGGCGGGCTTCGTGCAGCCCCAGCAGGGCGAACTGGGTGTTGGAATTGTCGCCGACGTTTCCCCGCGATTGCGTGTACGTCCACATCCCGTTGGAGTTCTGCGCCTCGGATAACCACCTAGCCGTCCTTGACAGCGGACGGGCGTACTTTTGGGGATCCGCGGCCGCGTAGGCCTGGCACATCAGCGCCGCGACGTACGTTCGCTCCAGGGGAATCGTCTGGAGATACTCCAGGCTGCGCTTCACCGCCGGGTCGTCGGCAGGCACGCCGGATTGCAGCAGCGCCAACGCGCACAGCGCCGTCGTGCCGCCGAGAGGGCCGGATTGAGGCCAGGCGCCGTTAGGCCCCTGGCGGGACCGAAGATACGCGATCCCCTTGCCCACCGCCGCCTGCACCTGCCGACTGGTGACTTGCCCGGGAACCTGAGCATAGGCAAAAGAAGGGAATACCAGGAAGAGAAACAACAAAGAATCCGCAATTTCTTCCAACCACTCTATACTTGTTCCCGTGCATATCCACAGTGTATTATGCTCCCGTTCGGTATGAAAATCTATTC
>JAFGJE010000117.1 GCA_016929245.1 Phycisphaerae bacterium | reverse complement strand
GTCTGCTGCTGCAGCTCAATGCCCAGGCGGCGGCGGGAAAAAATGTTCAACTGGAAATCCAGGTTGTTTCCCATTTCCTGCGCGAAATCGAAATGAACCGTCTGCCGCTGATCGCCAAGCGCCTGAACTGTTCACTGGAGGACGTCAAGGCGGCGCTGGGGAACCTGGCCCGGCTGGATCCGCATCCGGGGTTTCGCGTCGGTGGGGAAAACGCCCCGGTGATCCATCCCGACGTGATCGTGTTCCTCAATGACAATGACGACATCGTGGTCGTGACGGCCGACGACTACCTGCCGAACCTGTCCATCAACGAATATTACGAGCAGCAGTCCCGCGACCGGAACACCGACACGAAAACCAAGCAGTTCCTCCGTCGGAACATTCGGTCGGCCCAGTGGATCATGGAAGCGATCGCCCAGCGACGCCAGACCATCCGCCGCGTCACGGAGGAGGTGTTCAAGGTGCAGCGTGAGTTTCTGGACGCCGGCCCGGAGGCGCTCAAACCCCTGCCGATGGCGGACGTCGCCCAGAAGGTCGGCGTGCACGTCGCGACGGTCAGCCGGGCGGTCTCGGACAAGTACGTCCAGACGCCGCGCGGGATTTTCCCGCTGCGCATGTTCTTTTCCGGCGGCACGAAGACCGCGGACGGCGAGGACATGAGCTGGGACGCCGTCCGCGCGAAGCTCCAGGAAATCGTGGACAACGAAGACAAGTCCAAACCCCTCAACGACGACGAACTCGCCAAGGCCCTCAACGACGCGGGCATCGACATCGCCCGCCGCACCGTCGCGAAATATCGAGGCCTGATGAACATCCCCCCCGCCCGGAAACGGAAAGAGTATTGATTATTTCACCAGGCGCAGCACGCCGCCGGCGATGGAGAAGAAGATCAGGATACTTCCGACGTCCATCAGGCAGGCGATGAAAGGACCGGACGTGACGGCCGGGTCCACTCCGACGCGACGGAAGAGAAACGGAAGCATCGCGCCGATCATGTTCGCCAGGGCGACGGAAGCGAGCATCGCCAGTCCCACCGCCAGCGCCACCGCCGGGGATTCGTGAAACATCGTCACGATCCCTCCGGCGATCCCCGCCAGGATTGCGCCCATGCACACCCCGCGCAGCAGTTCCCGCAGCAGCACGCGCCACCAGTCGCGCGGGGTGATTTCCGCCACGGCGAATCCGCGGATCATCAGGCTGGCGACCTGGTTTCCGGTGTTCCCCGCGGTGGCGTTGATCAGGGGCATGAACATCGCCAGCATCGCCAGCATTTGCTCGAATCCCTTCAGCACGATCACGGCCAGCGTTTCCATCACCAGCAGCACGCCCAGCCAGGGCAGGCGTTTTTTGAGCATTTGCCCGAAGGAGGCGGAGAGATAGCTTTCTTCCAACGGAACCAAACCGGCCATCCGCTGCATGTCCTCGGTGCTCTCCTCCTCCTGCACGTCCATCACGTCGTCGAACGTCACGATCCCGACTAATATTCCCTTTCCGTCCACCACCGGCAACGCCAGCGCGTCGTATTTCTTGAACGCTTCGACGGCGGTCTCCTGGTCGTCGGTGGCGACCAGCCAGGAGCATTGCTCGTCCATCAGTTCCGAGACTTCCTGCTCCGGTTCGGCGCGAACGACGTCTTCCAGGTCCAGGTCGTCCTGCAGTTTCCAGTCGTTGTCGACGACATAGACGACGTAGATCGTCTCCCGCCGCCCGGCCATCCGGCGAATCTGGCGGAGCACCCGGTCGACGGTCCAGTGTTTTCGCACAGCCACGTATTCGGGGGTCATCAACCTGCCGATGGAATCTTCCGGATAGGCCAGCAGGTTCATGGCGACGGTTCGCTGCTCGCCGGTCAGTTGGTTCATCAGGCGCTGGGCGACGCTGCCGGGAAGCTCCTCCAGCAGTTCCGTCCGGTCGTCGGGGGGCATTTCGTTGAGGATGTCCGAGACCTGGCTGGACGAGAGGGTCGCCAGCAGCTCTTCCCGCCGGTCGGGTTCCAGTTCGCTGAGCACCTCGGCGGCCCGGTCTGTCGGCAACATGCGAAACGCCACCCCCAGCTCCCGCGCGTCGTGCAGGTCGCGCAGCAGGTCGGTCACGTCGTGGACGTCCATCTCCGTCAGGACGGCTTTAACTCGTCCGAACTGCCGGGACTCGATCCATTCGTGAATATTCGCTTGTACGGCGGCTTCTTCCATATTCTTCTCACCGATACGCCTCAGGCGTGAAGTCGCATTGTCGCGGGGGCGGGGTGGAAAGTCAACGTTTCGGAGGAATTCATGGGATTGTCCGGTTGCCCTGGGGAGGACGGGGCGATACACTAGAAGGATAAAGAATCAAAACGGGACGATCGCGGGATCGGGTTGACTCAAAAGAGAATCGAGTCGATCCGAAAGCATAATAAAGGACCGGATCGTCGATGATGGATACATCCCGGCCCGGCTGAGCGGACGCTTCCGAAGTTCAGACTTCCCGGAGTCGCAATTATATTTTTCATACTTGTTATACGCATCGGAAGGAGTCGGTTACGATGGCAGGCAGACGGGTACGCTGCCCGGAGTGCACGGTGATACTGGACATCCCCGAAGGATTTCGCGGGACGAAGGTACGCTGTTCAGTCTGCAACACGCAATTCCGCATTCCCGGAGTGTCGGACGCGGATATTCTGGACTGGATCGGCGAGGAAGAAGCGGAGGACACGGCCCACGGTACGGCCGCCTTGAGCGCCAGCCGAAAACCGACGATGGTTCCTTCCCGGGATCGCGTCGAGACGTCCGCCCCGAAAACCTTTGAGGGATTTCCCACCGGTGTGGAGGGCTTCACCCTGGTGCGCGTCGACGCGCACGGGGCGCTGTTTGAATTCCCCGCCGAAATGCTCGAACCGACGACCTTCCGCACCGCGCTGCCGCGAAAATGCCTCCGTTGCGGCACGGAAAACCACATCACGCCCCGCGTGGTGATCTTCGGGCCCGTCCTGCAGGATTCCACCATCCAGGAGGCGGAATTCCTCAACAGCAGCACGAAATTCGACGAACACGAAGCGCGGAATCTCAGCACCGAAGAGGTGCTGCAACGCCTGGACAAGCTGGAGAACCTGCCGCACCCGGCGGACCTGCCCATGGTGTACTGGGTCTGCGATCTGTGCAGTCCCTCGAAACTGATCTCCGCCCAGAATCGAATCGATCCGAACACGCGTCAGGGAAGCTGTTGCCTGCAGATTCATCGGATCTGGCGGGCGCTGGATTTTCTGCGGGTCGTCGGCGACGAAGATTCCGACGCGTACGACAAGCTCTTAAGCGTGATCGAGAAGCATCCCGAAACTCCCTGGGAACAACTGCCCGGCGCGCTGCAGCAGCGAATGCGACAATGGTTCGCGCCGCACCGCGGGGAGAAATTCGTCGCCTACTGCCCCGATCGCACTCACTCCCGCACGGAAGACGGGATGGCCGGGATCATCGTCACCACGCGACGGTTGATCTACCGCACGGCACTGCGACGGCAGGAATCGGAAAAAGGCGAACCGCTGGAATTGAGCTTCACGGTGGAGTCCGGCCGGCAGGTGCTGAACATCGAAGGGTCCAACTGGGACATCAAAGAGCTGCCCGTCGATAAAACCGGTCTGCGCGCCCTGCGCCTCGCCCTGGCGGAACAACGATTCAACGCCCAGTGGCATTAAACTCGAAACAAGACTCCGCGAATTTCTCGAATGGGATTCATACGATATTACGTCCTGGTATCAATTCGTGCCATTCGTGGAATTCGTGGAATTTTCTCCGTCTCATACCACGCCGTCGCGTCGCGCGTTTCGGTAGGCGAGGACGGCTTCGACGATCAGCCAGGCGGTCAAGAGCTGGATCGCCCCTCCGAAGCTCCACAGCAGCCAATTTCCCTTCCGGTGCCAATCGATCATGTTCAACACCATCGCCCAGGCGGGAATGACGATCATGAGAATCGTTGGGAACGTGAGGAACCAGATCGGTTTTTTCCTACGGATCAGCCAGACGCCCACCACGAGGAATCCCAGGCCGGCCAGGATCTGGTTGCATGCGCCGAACATCGGCCAAAGGATCAACCCGCCCGAACCGAACGATTGCCCCGGGGCTTTGAGGAAGATCGCCAGCGCGGCCGCCGACACCACCGCCACGCCCGTGGCGACGTATTTGTTTTGCAGCGGTTTGACGTGGACGGTCTGCCCGAGTTCCTGGATCACGTAGCGCTGCAGGCGTGTGGCGGTGTCCAGCGTGGTCGCGGCGAAACAGGCGACCATCACCCCCAGCATGTCGATCGCGAAGTGCAACGGAATCCCGATCGCGTGCAGGAAGTTCGCGCCGCCTTCGATGAACGCCCGCAGCTTCTCGCCCAGTCCCATGCCGCCCCACCCGCCTTTTTTGACCTTGCCGTCCGGGCCTTGCACCGTCGCGCAGCGATACTTTTCCCGCCAGGCGGCGTGGCCCGTGATGGGTTGACCGTCCGGGCCTTCGATGATTTTATATTCGGTAATTCCGGCTTTGTTATAGTCCTTGGTATACACGCCCATCCCCACGCCCGCGCAGCAGGCGAGGATCACGATCACCGCCAGGGCGGCTTCGAGGATCATCGAACCGTAACCGACCATTTGGGCGTCGTTTTCGTGGGCGAGTTGTTTGCTGCTCGTGCCGCTGGAAACCAGCGAGTGAAATCCGCTGACCGCACCGCAGGCGATGGTGATGAACAGGAACGGGAAGATCGACGGCGCGTCGGCGGGGATTTCCTTCGCGATCGCCGGGGCGGAGGCGGTCAGGTCCGCCCGCCCGGTGAATCCCGCCACGGCGATCCCGACGATGACAGCCGCCATCGCGACGAAGAGCTGGTTGCTGTTGACGTAATCCCGCGGTTGAAGCAGCAGCCAGACCGGCAGGACCGACGCGAAGAAACAATAGATAAACAGGATGACGATCCAGACGGTGATCGGATTGACGTGCGGACTGTTGACGGTATCCAGGTGCAGCAGCTTCATGATATCCACCGGCGCGTAGTTGATGCCGACCCACACCAGGAAATAGATCACCACGACCGCCAGCAGCGCCGGGACGAACAGGTGACCCTTGCGTTTATAGTTCCACAGGCCGATGCCGATGGCGATGGGCAGCGAAATCCAGACGGCCAACACTCCGCCGTGATACATGCTGAAGATCACCGCGATAACCAGCCCGAAGACCGCCAGCACGATCATCAGCTCCAGCAGCAGCAGGAACAGCAGCAGCAACCTCGCCCGGGCGCTGATGACGCGCCCCGCTACCTGGCCGAGGGTTTTGCCCTCGTACCGCAACGAAACCACCAGCGTGCCGAAGTCGTGGACCGCGCCGATGAAGATCGACCCGAACACCACCCACAGCAGCGCCGGCAGCCAGCCCCAGAACACGGCGATCGCCGGTCCGACGATCGGACCCGTACCGGCGATGGATGTGAAATGATGGCCCAGCAGCACGCTCTTTCGCGTCGGAACGAAATCCGTTCCGTCGTTGAACTGCTGGGCGGGCGTCGCGGCGGCGGGATTCAGAGCGAAAATCTTTTTGCCCAACCAGCGGCCATACGTGCGATACGCGACGATAAAACCGACGAAACTCAAAACGGCGACGATCAGCGTGCTCATTTATTTCTCCCGCTATAAAACGTGTAAGAAGTTTAACCACAGAGGCACAGAGAGCACAGAGTTTTACTACTCAATATTCAATCTTCAAATTTCAAACAATCATCCATGCTCAATATCCAACATTCAAAACCAGCGGAAGCGTTTTTCCGTATTGGATATTGAATATTGTTTGAATCTTGAATTTTTACTTTTGGATATTTTTCTTCCTCTGTGTCCTCCGTGCCTCCCTATGGGATCTTCGATCTGTGGTCAAAAAAACCAAATTAAAGCCGGACACTCCACTCTGCCGAAAAGATACTGCAAGGGAACAGGTAAACACAAGGCCTGGTTGCTCGAGTCCCCTCGGTGTCGCTTCCGATGGAACTCATATGTGGTTTATGTCTCGTCGCCGATTCGGGACGAACGAGTGAGAAGTTTAGGCCTTGGGCGCTGTCGACAAAGGCGGTGTTCCGTCAGGAACGCCGCCTTTGCACTGCGCGGTCGGCGAGGTCTTCGGCGTGGCGGAACATCGCGGATACGTCGTTTTCATCCAGCCCGGCGGATCGGCAGAGGCGCTCGGCGAATTCGCGCGTGGGCATGTCCGCCGAACCGTGGGCGTCCGAACCGAAGATCAGCTTCGCGCCCATCTCGCGTCCCAGGCGGGCGACGTGGCCGTTGGAATAGCTGTGTCCATGACGGCCTGAGATTTCCAGGCATACGTCGCGCTCGACCGCCAGCTTCACGTCGTCCGGGGAGATCAATCCCGGATGGGCGAGATAGTCGACGCCCGCTTCGATGGCCGCCCGATTCGTGCCCGGCTCGACGGGTTCGACCGGCGTCTCGCCGTGCGCCAGCACGAGCTGCGCGCCGAGTTCCCGTGCGCGGCGGACGGCTTCGGCGAATTGCACCGGGCGAAGGTGCGTCAGTTCGATTCCCGCGATCACGGTCATTCGGCCCAGTTCATTCTCCCGCCCGGCGGCTTCGCGGAGCACGGGCAAGAGTCCCGCCATCGTCGCCAGGTCGCCGTGGTCGGCGAATCCCAGAACGCGATATCCCTTCACCTCGGCCCGGCGGATATGCTCCGCGGGAATCAACTCGCCGTCCGACAGTAACGTGTGCGTGTGAAAATCGATCATGGGTATGGGTGAAATTCTAATTCAAGAGGAACCATTCATGTCGTCGCCGAATCAGTATAGCAGGATGCAACAGGGGGAACAACTATTCGGAGTTTCATATATCCTGGAAGGATGTCAGGTGTTTTTCCAAAATCAAAATCCTGTCATCCTGAGCGGAGCGAGTCTTCGAGCGCAGTCGAAGGACCTTACGGGTGGCTAGGCGTAAGGTCCTTCGACTTCGCTTCGCTCCGCTCAGGATGACAGCATTGATGATTCCGGGGGGGGGGTTTCGCTGACTTGCGATTGTGGGTATGATACTACCCTTTCGATAAGATCTGGAACTATAGGTGCGACGATGCTGATTTCATTGAACTGGTTGAGCGAGTATGTGGACGTGAACCTCCCGGCAGCCGAGTTGGGGGAGTTGTTCACGAACATCGGGTTGAACTGCGACGGGATCGAGGAAAAAGGCGACGATATCGTCTTTGATCTCGAGGTGACGTCCAATCGGCCTGACCTGCTGGGGCACCTGGGCGTGGCGCGCGAGCTGGCGACGGCGACGGGCGCGGAATTCCGTCCGCCGAAGTTCGACTCACCGGCCGGGAAAAATAACGTGGCGGACTTCACCAGCGTGGAAGTGCTCTGTCCCGACTTGTGTCCGCGCTATACCGCCCGCGTGATCCGCGACGTGAAAGTCGGGCCCAGTCCGCGGTGGATGGTGGATTACCTCGCCGCCGTCGGTATGCGGAGCATCAATAACGTCGTCGATATCACCAACTTCGTGCTGATGGAATACTCCCAGCCGTTGCACAGCTTCGATTACGACAAACTCGCGGAGAATCGTATCGTCGTCCGCCGGGCCTGCAAGGGCGAGACGCTCGTGAGCATCGACGAAACGACCTGCGAGCTGAACGATTCGATGTGCGTGATCGCGGATGCGGAAAAACCCGTCGCCGTCGCCGGCGTGATGGGCGCGTTGAACACGGAAGTCACCGCCGCCACGACGAACGTGCTGCTGGAATCCGCGCAGTTCGATCCCTTAACCACCCGCAACACCAGCCGGTCGCTTAGAATCCTGAGTGAGAGCAATTATCGTTTCGAACGCGGCGTCGATCCGGTCGCGGTCGAGGAAGCCTCCGCTCGCGCCTGTGCGCTGATTTGCGAACTGGCGGGCGGTGAACTCGCTGCCGGCGTCGTGGACGTCTGGGCGACACCGTACGAAACTCCGCGCGTTTCGCTTCGTCCCGCGCGAACGAACAAGCTGCTGGGGATTGAGATTCCCACCGAGAAGCAGGTGGACATTTTGAATCGACTTGGCTTATCCCCAAAGCTCGACGGCGAAACGATCGTCTGCGAAATCCCCCCGCACCGCGCGGACCTGACGCGCGAGGCGGACCTGATCGAGGAGATCGCCCGGCTGAACGGATTCGACGAAATCCCCACGCTCAACAAGGTCTCGCACCGCGTCTCGTCGATGGGCGAAACGGAGCGGATTCGCCGGATGGCGATGAACACGCTCGCGGCTGCGGGGTACAGCGAGGCGGTGACGTTCAGTTTCATCGACGCCGAGGAGGCGAAACTCTTCGGCTGGGATGAGCCGGTGTGCGTGGACCACCGCGTGCGGCGGACCAACAACGCGCTTCGCCCGACGCTGCTGCCGAGTCTGCTGAAGGCCGTCAAGACGAATCAGGACGTGGGCAACACCGACGTGAGCCTGTTCGAGCTGGCGGCGGTCTTCCCGCCCGGCGGCGCGAACGGCCTGCCGGCGGAATATATTGAACTGGCGCTCGTCAGCACGCGAGGCCAGCGGGACGCCCGCGGTGCGCTGGAGGCGACCGTCCGCCGCATCGCGCCGGAGGCGAAGGTTACCATCGAATCGGCGGAGGGATTCGCCGATACGATTCTGTTGAACAGCCAACTGGCGGGACGAATCGGAACGATTTCCCCCGCGCGGTCGGAGGTGATCCACAAGCACTACGGCCTGGAGAAAAACGTCGGTTTTGCGACGCTGCGATTCGACCTTCTCGCCCAACACGCCCAACTGACGCGCACGACGCGACTGCTGCCGAAGTTCCCGCCCATCCATCGCGACCTGTCATTGATTATGGACGAGACCGCCACCTGGGGCGAACTGGCAGCCGCGATCGCCAGGGTCGAACAACCCCTGCGCGTCGAGGAAACCTACGTCACGACGTACCGCGGCAAGCCGATCCCGAAGGGCAAAAAGAGCGTCACCGTCGCGCTGGAATACCGCTCCAACGAAGGCACGCTGACGAATGAGCAGGTGGACCAGCAGGTGCGGGATTTATTGACGGCGTTGCAGAAAACGCTGGCCGTCGAACTGCGAACGTAACTCGGATTACACGGAAATTATTTTAAAATCAATCCGTGTAATCTTCTTACCTCTGTGAAATCCGTGGATGATTCTCGCCCGCCTCCACTCGCGGTTCATTGTTTTTACGCTCGTCCGAGATATTCACCCGTTCGGGTGTCCACGCGGACGATTTCGCCGTTTTCGATGAAGGGGGGCACGCGGATGACGGCCCCGCCTTCGCATTTGGCGTCTTTCTGCTGGTTCGTAGCCGTCGCGCCTTTGACTTCCGGCGGGGTGTCTTCGATCTTGAGCTCGACGGTGTTGGGCAGTTCAATCGTGATGATCTCACCCTGCACGGAGCAGACTCCGATCAGGCAGTTCGGCGTGAGGTAGACTTCCTGATCGCCGATATGTTCCTTCGCCAGCTCAAGCTGTTCGTAGGTTTCCGTGTCCATCAGCACGTGCGAATTCCCGTCGGAATACAGGTATTCGTATTTCTTTTGATCAAAATGAACGGGTTCGACCGTTTCTTCAGGCCGAAAGCGGTTGTTCACGATCTGGCCGGTCTTGGGATTGCGCAGGTCGGTCTGGAGATAGGCGGGCCCTTTACCGGGCTTGACGTGCTCCATTTTCATAATCACCCAGATCTGATCCCGCCAGAAAATCCCCTGGCCGCGGGTTAAATCGCCGATTTTCATTGCCATCGTTTTGTTCTCCTGGTCGCGTCGGTTCGCGTACAACGTGTGAAGCAATGTATTGTACCATACCCCCGCCGTCGGGCAAGCCGTCTTCTTCCAGGATTGCTATCGTGGCGCCTTCAAGCTCGAAGACGAGCTTGAAGGTGCCCTGGAGTTTGGCGGTTTCTGTGTGTGGTGCGTGGAGGGTTTTCGTGGACGACGGG
>JAFGJE010000116.1 GCA_016929245.1 Phycisphaerae bacterium | reverse complement strand
GCGTTGAACAGCGTGGTCTTGCCGCAGTTGGGATTTCCCGCCAGGGCAATGGTAATGGAGTCCATGAAACCAACCTCAATCGCGCGCGGAACCCGCGCCGAAAGGAATACCATACCCCAGGATCGGAATGGGTCAAGCCTTAAATAGACAAAATCTCAAAAAGGTTTTTTTCATCCTGAGCGAAGCGCAGCGAAGTCGAAGGATCTCACGGGTTCATGCGCGTAAGATCCTTCGACTTCGCTGCGCTTCGCTCAGGATGACAAACCAGCGCCGCCAAGATGATTCTCTCAAGATTCTCTTGGCATCGACGGGAGGCGTGACGTACCATGAAACAGGTTCGGTGCGCGGGCTGGTTCCGTGCCAATCGCACCGGGAGAAAACGTTATGGATATCGCGACGAATATGCTGGCGTTCTTCCAGCGGATCGGCTGGCTGGAAATCCTCGTGATTCTTCTGGCCATTTTGCTTCTGTTCGGCGGGAGAAAACTGCCCGAACTGGCGCGCGGTCTGGCGAGGGGGATCAAGTCGTTCCGAAAGGAAATGAAATCCGTCGGCGACGAAATGCGGGACGCGATGAGCGCGGAGGACGACGCCTACGATTCCACGGAAGACTCCCAAAACGACGACTCGGCCAAAAACGCATAATCGATCTTATGGGACGCCGTGGTTCGCGAAGCAACCACGTTATTCGACGACTTGTCGTTTTCGCTCCACCAACCGCACCAGCAGCACCCCCGCCTCGAACAACACCCACATCGGAACCGCCAAAAGAATCTGATCCACCGGGGAAGGACTCGTCATGACGGCCGCCAGGATCAGCAACCCGACGATCACATGTCGTCGGTAGTGCGCCAAGCCTTTCGCGGAGACCACGCCCATCAATCCCAGCAGCGCCAGCACCACGGGCAACTGAAACGCCAATCCGAACAGGAGCATCATATTGACCGTCATCGTGATGTGATTCTGCAGCGTCAGGTCGTTCGCCAGGCCGAGGTAGTCGTTGAATCCCAGGAAAAAGAACATCATCGGAACGGCTACGATAAAAAGGTAAAACAGCGCCCCCGCGGCGAACAACCCCGCCGAACACGGAACCGCCAGCAGCACCCACCGTCGTTCGCGTGGATACAGCCCGGCTGCCACGAACAACCAGAGCTGGTAAAACACCCACGGCGAGGACAGCAGCAGTCCCGCGATCAGCGAAACCTTCATGTACATCAAAAAGCCGTCCGTAGCCGACAGGGCCCGCAGTTTCGGCGTTTGCCCCAGCGTCGTCATCACTCGAACGTAGGGATATTCCAGCGCCGCCAGCAGTTCTCGTCCGAAAATCAGCGCGACGATCAACCCCACGAGCAACCCCACCGCCGCCCGGAGCAGCCGGCCGCGAAGCTCCTCCAGGTGCTCCCCGAGGGACATGCGAATTTCGTTGGAGGTCTCGTCCTTCATAGTCAAACCCGTCGTTCAGTATAGCACACCCGCCGGTCCGGGGTAATGGTTCGTGAGCTTCACTACAGCGATTTGTGAAAAAATTCCGATAACTATTCTATACGTCGGCGGAACGGAATCCGCCGAACCGGCTGTAATAGTCACGAATGGAATCGGAATCCTGCCATGGATACAACACAAACGCTGAGTCTCGAAAAAGACGGACATCTCTACCTGTTTCGCTACACCCGGGGATCGGAAGACGCGCTGGTCGAGGAACTGATGTACCTTGCCGACGAACCCTCGTTGAATTTCGACTGGATGGACGCCGCGGCCCTGAGCTTCCAGGTGACCTGCGAGTCCGCCCGGGAATTCGGAAACGAAATGGAACCGGACGAACTGGCGATGGAATAACGCGCGAAACCGTCGGGAACCTCTGGGACATCGCAGCCGGGAAAACAATACGCATGGACATACACCCGCTTATGCAGGCGTTTTTGGATCATCTGGAGACGGAACGGAATTTCTCCACGCACACGATTCGCTCCTACGCGGTCGATCTGATGCAGTTCGCGCAATATCTCGCCGCGACGGGAAACGGGGCGAACCTGGAGCGTCTCCGGCCTGACGATCTCGCCGACATGGAGCCGATGTCCCCCCCGCGTTTTCAGGAACGCCTCCGGACGGTTCGCCCGATGGAAATCCGCTCGTACCTGGCGGTCTTGCGCAACGGGGATTATTCCAAAGCCACCACCGCCCGGAAACTCGCCTCGCTGCGGAGCTTTTTCAAGTACCTGGTGCGCACCGGCGTGGTGGATTCCTCGCCGGTCAGCGTCATTCGCACCCCGCGCCTGGATAAGCGCCTGCCGAAATTCCTCGACGTGGAACAGATCAGCGCCCTGCTGACCGCGCCGAATCCCATGTCGCTCCTGGGGGCGCGGGATCGGGCGATCCTGGAAACGCTGTATTCCGCGGGCCTGCGGATCGGGGAACTGGTGGCGCTGAACATCGAGGACCTGGACGAATTCCACGGCGCGCTGCGCGTGCGCGGCAAGGGCAAGAAGGAACGCCTCGCCCCGCTGGGCGATAAAGCCGTCGCCGCGATTCGCTCCTACCTGAAAATGCGGTTCGCCAAGCTCGGGCGCGTCGAACACGGGGCGCTGTTCGTCAATCGCGCCGGAGACCGCATCACCGACCGCTCCATCCGCCGGAAAATCAACAAGTACATGCTCCAGGCGGGAATCGCCACGCACATCAGCCCGCACACCCTTCGCCATAGTTTCGCCACGCACATGCTCAACGCCGGGGCCGACTTACGGAGCGTCCAGGAGATGCTCGGCCATGAGAATCTCTCGACCACGCAGATCTACACGCACGTGACGACCCGTCGCCTGAAGGAAGTCTACGACCGCGCCCATCCGCTGGCGGCGACCTCCGCGTAAGCGCGGACTTGCACACGTCGGGCGGGGGGGCGATAATAAGCGGAATCCGGGGCGGGAAAAAGCCCCGCGCTCGACGAGGATGAATGACACAAGGAGTATCGGCATGATCAGCCAATACAAGGTGACGCGGATCGGCGGTTTCATCGCGCTTCTCGCGGTGCTGACGACGGCGGGTTGCGACGACCGTCCGGACATGCCCCGGACCCAATGGTATAAAAAGCCCGTCAAAACCCTCACGGTGGACGTCAGCGACGCGCGGGAAGTCCAGGCCGCCCAGGACGTCGAAGCCGCCCGTAAGCGATATTACCACGACCTGATGCTGCTGTCGGATTATTACGAAAACATCGGCAACGTCACGAAAGGTCGCTGGGCCCGGACGGAGTTGAACAATCTGACCGAAGCGCAGGATTTCACCTTCGCCGGCGTCACCCCCCCGCCCGATCCGCAAGGAGCGCTCCCGGCCGACCCGAACGAAAACGGACTGGTGGAAAACGTCACCGTCTCCCGCGAGAACTACCTCCAGACGCTCGAAACGCTGGCGGAATTCTACGAAACGAAAAACGACGATTTCAAAGCCAGGATGGTCCAGACCGCCCTGGCGCGGTTCTTCGACGAGGAAACCTTCCTCTACCTGCACAAGGTGACGGTTCCTCCCGAAAATCTGGAACCGTGCAGGATCATTCCCCGCGCCAACGAGATGTACAGCCGCGCGCTGGAGTTGTATGAAAAAGGCGCCAAGTCGCTGCCGACCGTGGATTATCCCCGTCAGCGGCAGGCGCTGGGGATGTTCGTGCGCCTGGTGCGCCGCTACCCGCAGAGCACCCGCATCGCCGCGGCGGCGTATTACATCGGAAAACTCTACGCGGAATACTTCGACGAACCCTACCTGGCGGTCCAGTGGTATCAGCGCGCCTGGACGTGGGATCCGTACATGCCCCTCCCGGCGCGGTACGAAGCCGGCGTCGTCTGCCAGGAAAAACTCTCCGAGAGAAAAAAGGCCGTCGAATTCCTCCGGGCCAGCCTGATCCACGAACAACCCTACGAAGCCAACTGCAAGGACGCCCGCGAGCGGATCGCCAAACTGACCGAAGAGTTGCAATACACTCCCCCCATTCCCGAACCCGGACAAGGCGCACCCGCGTCACCCGAATCCCAACCCACCGAAAAGACGACGGAAATCCCAATCAGGTAATCTGATTCTATCGGGTGCCGTGGTTCGCGGAGTCCCAAAGGGACGGAGCAACCACGTTCCCGACCCTTGGATAACGTGGTTGCTTCGCTGCGCTTCGCGAACCACGGCACCCGCGCGATTATAAAAGACCATGGATATTTTTTCCCCCTCCGGGGTGAAGATGAATTGTCATTCACGACAGGGTTTTGCCCGTCGAACTTGTCGCCAGTTTCGCGTGGAGCACCCCGCGCTGACGGTGCAGATCGTCGACCAATCGTTGAATGTCTTCCCCGCGTCCCCGCACCATGATCATCTCCGCGCAGTGATGATGGTCCAGGTGAATGTGCGTGGTGGCGAGGATGGTTCCGCGAAAATCGTGCTGCAATCCCGTCAGCCGTTCGCTCAGTCCCCGCTGGTGATGGTCATACACCATGGAAATCGTTCCCAGCAATTCCTTTTGCGATTCCCACTCCCGCTCGACGAGGTGTTCGCGGATCATATCGCGGAGAAATTCCGAGCGGTTGGTGTAGCGGCTTTGCGCGACGAGGGCTTCGAGTTTCTCGTACAGCGACTTTTCGATGGACATGCTCAGTCGGACAAGATCGGACATAAAATGCTCCCGGGTTTTTCTGATGCCGATATGCGTTCATCCTATCGGCTGGGGCGGGCGGGTGCAAGATGGGGATATTTCTCGCCGTCCCAAGGGAACCTTTGCCTTCGGGAATCGTCCAACATACAATAGCGCTCATTCGGGGAATAAAGGTTTTTGACAGAAGCCACGGGCGCAAGCCCGTGGAATATCGGGAACCTTTACATCCGGGAGCCCCCCAGGGGCGATTGAATGATTTCGTACATTTCAATCGCCCCCAGGGGGCTCCAAAAAGAAAGAACCACCTGTAGTCCACGGGCTTGCGCCCGTGGCTACTATCAAAAAAAGCAAAGAACACCATTAAAATAGGTTCCTTGGAATTCAAACCACCGATTTGAAGGAGACTATCATGCGAAACGTTACACACGCTTTTGTCCTGACCGTCCTGTTTTCATCGTTTTGCTTTCCCGCCGCCGTGCTCGCCGACGACGCGACCGCCGATATTCCCGTCCGCCGCGTCGTGATGTTCTCCAGCGGCGTGGGATTTTTTGAACACACCGGCCAGGTCGAAGGCGACGCGGCCGCCAAGCTGATGTTCAAAACCGAACAGATCAACGATATCCTCAAGTCGATGGTCGTGATGGATCCCTCCGGTTCCGGCGCGACCGTGCATTACGCCTCGCGCGACCCCCTCACGCGGGCGCTGCAGAGTTTCGCGGTGGATTTGTCCGGCAACCCGGACCTGGCGGGCATTCTCATGCAGATTCGCGGCGCGAAGGTGACGGTTTTCTCGCCGGACAAAATCATCGGCACGATCCTCGGCCTGGAGACCAAAACCCGTAAAGTCAACACGCCCGGCGACACGACGATCCTCCAGGAAACGTATTTGAATCTCGTCGCCGACAAGGGCATCCAGTCGATTCCCGTCGCGACGATCCAGAACCTGAAAATCCAGGATGAATCCCTGCGGAAGGAAATCGAAAAAGCGATGAAGCTTATCCTCGCCTCCAGCGACAAGCAGCGCAAGGCCGTCGAGGTGCGCTTCGCCGGCAAGGGCAAGCGCCCGGTGCGGATCGGATACGTCACCGAGACGCCCGTGTGGAAAGTGTCGTACCGGCTGGAGCTTTCGGGAGATAAGCCGTTTTTGCAAGGCTGGGCGATTGTGGAAAACACCTCCGACCAGGACTGGTCCGACGTGCAACTGTCGCTGATCTCAGGCAGGCCGATCTCGTTCGTCCAGGAACTCTATACGCCGTTGTATCTCCCCCGGCCCGTAGTGCAGCCGAAGCTCTACGCCTCCTTAAGGCCGAGGGAGTATGAAGAGGGGATGGATAAAGCCAAACGTGAATTTAAGCAGTCGGGTTCGGGTATTGCCGGAGGAAGACGCATGTCTTCGCATGCAATTGGGAAACCGGTCGCCCCACCTGCCCCAGCCTTGGCAGCAGCGGAAACGGCGCTGTATGAAGATGCTCCCGCCCGTGGTTCCGTGAAACTGGACACCGTCCAAGCCGCCGCTTCGGGCGGGAAGGTGGGCGAGTTGTTCTCCTTCACGATCAAGGATCCCGTCTCCCTGCCGCGGCGGCAGTCTGCCATGCTTCCGATCGTCTCCGGGCCGATCGAGGCGAAAAAGGTCAGCATCTACAACCAGTCCGTCATGCCCAAGCACCCCTTGAACGGCGCGTGGATCACGAACACCACCGGCATGAAAATGCTGGCCGGGCCTGTCACGGTGTTCGATGAAAAAATGTACGCCGGCGACGCCCAACTGGGCAACCTTTCCCAGAAAGACAAGCGTCTCATCAGCTACGCCCTCGACCTTGACATGACCGTCGATCCGTCGCAGAAAACCCAAAGCAGCCTGGTGGCTGCCAAGATCGTCAAGGGCGTGATGACGCTGACGTACAAGCAGTTGTACAATCAGAAATACGAGATCAAGAACAAAACGAAAAAGGACCGCACGCTGATTATCGAACAGCCGTTCTACGCCCGGCGGAAACTCATCGCGCCGAAAAAGTACGCGGAAAAGACGCCGAACCTGTATCGCTTCGAACTGGCGATAAAACCCGGCGAGACGGAAACATTCAACGTGTCGGAAGAGGAAATCCGCTACCAGTCGGTGAGTCTGATCCAACAGAATGACCAATCGCTGCTGTACTGGTCGAAGACCGCCCAGCTTTCGCCGGCGGCCCGCGAGGCGCTCCAGCAGGCGGCGATGATGAAGCAGCGTCTGGCGGAGGCGGAGCGAAAACTGGATCAGTTGCGAAAGGAAAAATCCGCGATCGAATCAGGCCAGGGCCGCCTGCGACAGGGAATCTCCACGGTAGGACGCGATTCGTCGATGGGCAAGCGATACATTCAGAAACTTTCCCAGCAGGAAGACCAGATCGAATCCCTGGAAAAGAACATCAAAGAAGCCCAGGCGTTGATGGAAACCCTGAGAAACGAACTGTCGGCGTTTATCGAGAAGATGAATTTCTAATACGCTTCAGCTGTCATCTCCTAAGGAGCCCCCAGGGACTGAGCGGAGTCGTGGCACCTTCAAGCTCGAAGACGAGCTTGAAGGTGCCCTGGAGTTTGGCGGTTTCTGTGTGTGGTGCGTGGAGGGTTTTCGTGGACGACGGG
>JAFGJE010000115.1 GCA_016929245.1 Phycisphaerae bacterium | reverse complement strand
TCCCTGCTTCGAGGAGCCGGATGCGGGAAACCTGCACGTCCGGATCTGTGGGAGCCGTGGGGGAGAAATCCCCCACGGCCACCCGATTATACAAGTAACTAACAATTTATTTCGATTCATTTATTCAACATCATCCACACGAAAATCCCATCCAGCGACATTTGCGTTCCGATGGTCATAACGAACAGTCCGGTGATCCGGATCAGGGCGCCGAGAATGTTGAATCGTGTTAACACCGCGGCGATCGGTTGGGACAGGCGCATGAACAGATCATTCACCGCCAGCGCGATGACCAACGACACCACTGGAACCACCAGTCCCAACTCGGCGGGCATGGCCACACACGCGGCAATCGTCGCCGGACCGGCGATCATCGGACACGCCAACGGAACCAACGCGATGTCCTCGAATTGGTCCTGCGTTTTCTGCTCAAAGAACACGCCTTTCCGCAGCGCGGTAAATCCCACCCAGATCAGAACCGCCCCGCCGGCCAATTGAAGGGCGTAGACGTTCACGTGAAAAATGTTGCGCAGGAGAAAATCTCCGAAAAACATCGAGCCGATCAGAATTCCCAAGGCCGCCAGGCTGGACTTCGTCGTCAAGGACATGAACGTCCGAAACTTCTTCTGGGGGGAAAACGCCGCCAGGATGGAGACTTTGCTGATGGGATTGATCAAGGCCAACAAGTAGATCGCCGTAACAGCCACCTGCGCCGCGATGTTTTTCATTGGATTCTCGATGTGCGATTGGCGTTGTATTTTCGGATAGGAATCACGCGCGTCTTATATCATTTCGCTTTCTCGGCGCGAAGTCGAAAATCTTCCGCGTCCCGGCGAACCTGATGGACGAACGGATTCTCGTCGGGCGATTCGTAGACGGCGTCGCGTTCGGCGGCGTTCCGGCAGGCGATGGTGCGGAAGGGATTCTCGAAATCCTTGGCCCGGCTGCGGTAGGTCTGCTCGGTGATGAAGTCCTGCACACCGGCGGCCTGGTCGAGGGCGGCGTGCCAGGTTTCCGGCGAGAGGGACTCTTCGCCCAGAAGCTCCAGCAGCGTCGTGTAGGCGTGTTGCTGCTTCTGGAGGGGATATTTCTCCCAAAGCGCATCGCAGGCACTGTGAATATCGGCCCAGCTCGTAAGTTTGCCGGCTTTGATGTCCTCGCGCAGCGCGTCCAGGTCGCCTTCGGGCATGAGTTGTCCGCCGAGGTTCACCCACTTCGTCTGACGATCCCCGTCGCCCAGGATTTGATTCATCGCCTGCAGCGAAGCGTCGGCGGCGGATTCCCACCAGTCCAGCAGGTTTTTCACCGCGTAGTAGTGGAGCATGTTTCGATAGGCATGATACGCCTGGTGCGGTTTGAGGATCACGACGTCCCGGCGGGAATGCTCCATCTTCTCCCCGAGAACCCTCAGATCCCGGGTCTGTTCCTCGGCGCCTCGCAGCAGAGTCAGTCCGATGGCTTTGAGGTCTTCCATGCTGATCTTTTCCAACGAGTCGCCATTACGGCACAATTGAGCCCGGGCGGTCCAGATCGTCAGCAGGTTCATGGCTGTGAGGATTTCCTCGGCGGTATCGGGCGCGAGGAAGTCAAACTCAATATGCTGCACCGGATGTTTCCGCTTGTCGCGGGCGCGGAATTTCCAACTGTTGCGCATCAGGGCGTACATGTTGTACAGCCACCAGTACGCGGGCATGACTTCCAGTTGATCGTGCGCGACGTTGTTGTTCAACAGCGAAAACGGCAGCGGGATGTTGAGTTCCGCGGGATAGTCGCCCTTGGCGAGCAGCGTGAAGGAGGCGAAGCGGCAGGAGTGTTTCAGGCTGGTGCACAAACCCGGCCAGAATCCGCGGCCCGCGAAAATCTCACCGTCATTCGCCCGGGAGTTGTGGTTCGAGCCGATCGTCGCGCCGGCGGCGATGTTGCTTTGCCCCAGGACGGTCGAGGCGATCAGGAACGAGTTGTTGTGGTGCTGCTCGTGGGCGGGGAAAATCAGGTTGTTCAGGATTTCACAGCAACTGACCGTCGCGTTGTCGCCCAGAAACGAGTGAATCAGCCGCGCGCCGTATTTCAGGTTGCTGCACGGCGCCATGATGAACCGCACCGCCTTGCAGCCGTAAAAGATGTGGCAGCCCGTCGAGATGATCCCGTTGACCAGTTCCACGCCCTCGCCGATCTGCGTAAATTCATCGGGCGTCGAGTCGATGGTGAGATTCTTGAGTTTGTTGGCGCCCTTGACGTAGGCCGCCGGGCCGAACCGCACATCCTTGATGATGCGGCAGTTCTTGATCACGCACGCGTCGCCGACCTGCCCGTAATATCCGCGTGAGGAATCGAACTGGTTCTGGGTGATCTCGCCCAGTTTCGCCATCAGGGCTTTATCGTCGCGATAGCGGCTCCAAAGGTACGCGTCGCCGGCGGTCATCCCGTGGAAGGGCATCACGCATCGAGAACCGGTTTCGTTGCCCAGGTCCAGCCGGATGCGGACGTCCTCCTCCTCGCCGTCCTTCAGGAAGCCGTTGCCGAACTTCGCGTGGTTCGAGGTGTGCATTTCGTCGATGTTCAGCAGCATCACGTTGTTCCCGACGATGTAATGCGCCAGGTGACGGACGTTGTGAATCGCCGTGTCGTCGCCGATATCGCAGGAGACGACGCGGGAATTCGTGATCCCCACCGGAACGGTCAGGTCGTGGTATTCCAGGCTGACATCCGCCACCCGCCCGATGCGCACCAGCCCGAAAAAGCGACAATTCTTGATGTGAACGGGATTAAATTCCTCCGCGACGAGAATTTCGTCCCAGTTGGCGCAGGTATTTCCATTGAGCACAAGAACTTCAATCTCGTCGGCGCGGAGATGACGCCAAGAATCCGCCGGACGCCCGGACTGGCGGTTGCGGTGGACGTATTCATCCTGTCCGGGAGGAAGAAACTCCGCCGGTACGAATCCCCGTCCCAGGGAACCCATGGGAATCACGTTCATGTCGCTCATAGCGTCACCTCGTATTATTTGTATATACTGATATCGACGCTACTTCGCCCCATTCTCCACGGATTACACGGACAAAAAAACGATTACACGGATGTTTCCCGATAGAATGGGGATAAAAAATATCCAACGTTCCTTTTTTCGCGATTCCATAAAAAAAGGCCTGATCCGGGGGGGGAGATCAGACCTTAATCGGCCGAGTAAGGGGGGGACTCGACCTTATAGAACGTTACTATACAGAAAAATCCGTAGGACGCAAGGGTTCGTTTCTTATTTTTTTTCCTTCTCTCGAAATTTTTTTTGAACGTGGTATACTTTCTCGCATGGGCGCCTATCCGACAACACGACTTCGCCGGCTTCGATACAATAAAACCTTGCGGGACATGCTGGCGGGGGTTTCGTTACGCCGGGAGGAACTCATTGCACCGCTGTTCGTCCGCGAAGGGGAAAATGACCAGCGGTCAATCGCTTCCATGCCGGGACAAGACCAATACAGCGTTGATCTTGCATTGCCGATTGTGGGACGCCGGCGGGACAAAGGGCTTCGCGCCGTGTTGCTGTTCGGCGTGGTGGAGCAAAAGGACGATTTCGGTACGCGAGCCTGGTCCGCCGATGCTCCCGTTCAGCGTCTGACAGCAGAGATCAAAGCCAAGTACCCCGACATGCTGGTGATTACCGACACCTGCCTGTGCGAATACACGAAACATGGCCATTGCGGTACGGTACATCCCGTAGGCCCGGATGAGATGGACGTGGACAACGACGAAACACTGGTGCTGCTCGCGAAGGCAGCCGTTTCGCAAGCCCAGGCGGGAGCGGATCTTGTAGCTCCCTCCGCCATGATGGACTACCAGGTCGGCGCCATCCGGCAGGCGCTCGACCAGGCGGGTTTGCACCGAACGGGAATCATGAGTTACTCGGTCAAATTCGCGTCCAGCCTGTATGGCCCGTTCCGAGACGCGGGGGAGAGTCCACCGCAATTCGGCGACCGGCGAAGCTACCAGATGGACTATCGCTCCCCTCGCCAGGCGCTCGCCGAAGCACGGGCGGATGTGGAGGAAGGCGCGGATATCCTGATGGTCAAACCGGCGCTGACGTATCTCGACGTGATCGCCGAACTCCGCCGGAATTTCGACCTGCCCCTGGCGGCCTATCACGTGTCGGGTGAATATTCGCAGATCAAAGCAGCCGCCGCCAACGGCTGGGTGGACGAAAAGGCCGTCGTCCTGGAAACCACCACCGCCATTAAACGCGCCGGCGCGGACCTGATCATCACCTACTTCGCCGAAACCCTGGCGGAGTGGTTGGAGTAAGAGAAGGCGAGTTTCTTTGACTACTGACTTCTGACTCCTGACTCCTGACTTCTAACGTCTCGCTTTTCCATGTGTCTTTCTTGATACCGACAGGACAATTACCACGATTCCGCATGTATAATGAAGAGGAAGGAATCCGCGATGCGTCGAATCCTGTTCTTCACGTTCCTGATTCCGGCGGTAGTGTTCACCGACTTCGCCGTCGCGGGGCGCAAGGACGACGACTTGAAGAAGATCGTCAAGAGTTACGCCCTTCGCGGCACGCTGGAATCGGTGATTCCACAACTGGAGAAATTCGGCGGGGTTCAGATCGTGGCCGATTGGCGGGCGTTGAAGGCCGCCGGGGTGGAAAAAACCGAAAAGGTGCGGCTTCGCGGCACGAACGAAAAATTCATCAATATCGTGGATCTCCTGCTGGCGCAGGTGAGCAAGGAGGGCAAGCCACTCGCGTGGCGGCAGAGCAAATCCGGCACACTGCATCTGACGACGCAGGCGGCCGTCCTGCGGGAACGTTTCCGTGAAGCGGAATCCACCTCTCCCCCGCAAACCGTTCGGAGTCGCAAACGGCCGAAAATTCTGCCCGACGTTCATTTCGAGCAATGTCGCCTGGAAGACATCCTCGAAACGCTCCGCCAGGCCGCGAAAGTCAACTTCTTCATCAACTGGTCGTCGCTGGAAACCGTCGGCGTGTCGCGGGACACGCCCGTTTCAATCCGCGCGAAAAACATCTCCATCGCCAAGGCGCTGGATTTGACGATGCTGGAGATCAACGGGGATAAAGACCGTTACTCCAGCGTCTATTGGGTGATCGACAAGGGGCTCGTTCGCATCGACACGGGGGAGGTGCTCAATACGGTGATGCGGACGCGCGTCGAGGACGTCACGGACCTGCTGCGGATCACGCCCAACTTCCAGGGCCCTCGAATGAAAACGTCCAACATCGGCGCCCTGCCGACGGACAACGGGAAGGGAACCTCAAAAAAGGAATTCGACCTCTGGGAGGAGGTGGAAGAGGACAAGAACCAGACCAAACGCGAATCCCCCGCCGAGTTGCGGGAGAATCAGAAAACACAGCTGATCGAGTGCATCAAAAATTCCATCGGCCGGGATATGTGGTATCCCAACGGCAAGGGGGAAATCAAAATCTTCCGCAACCAGCTCGTGATCACCCAATCCCTCCTCGGCTGGAAACTGATGCGGCAGGGAGATCGGTGAGAAACCCCTTTTTCGGCCTTTTCTCTTAATCCCGACGTGGTACAATAAAACGTGGCGAAGCGGAGTACAATGATACCGCCAAAGGACGTCTCCCATGACCGAATCCGAGCTTTTATCGCGAATTACCATTGACCCGAGTATTTTCGGAGGCAAACCGATCATCCGAGGCCGGCGGTTAGCGGTCGAGCATGTTCTGGGGATGCTCGCTGCCGGCAGCACTGTCGAGGAACTCCTGGAAGGATATGACTGGCTGGAACCGGAGGATATCCAGGCCTGTCTCGTCTACGCGCATCACCTTGTCGCCCATGAGCGCGTCGAACCGATAATCGCGGGGGGGGAATGAGTCGCCTTCTGCTCGATTCGTGCGTTTGGCCTCGAGCGGCGGACGAACTACGCGCTGCGGGACATGATGTTGAGGCTGTACACGATTGGTCAAGGGATCCTGGGGATGAGGAAATTCTCACACGAGCGAGAGAAGAGTCCGATCTTTCATCCGCGGCCGTCATTTTCCGTGGACAAGTTCCGGAGAGGCGATCATAATGGTTCCCGTGGTCCGGGGTATCCCGAACCTACACTGGCAAGGGAGGTTACCGTGAGCCCGAACCGTTTTGTATGTACGATGACGAAAAAGCGTTCTTCCGCCTTCGGAAGGCCGATGGGTTGGGTTGCGCTGCTTGTGGGACTGCTCTGCCTGGCCGGCTGCGCGTCGAGTGATTCTTCGGACGGGATGTCCGATTCATCCGTGCCGGAGCTGCCCGATAAACCGTTGCTCTCGGAACTCAATCGCGTCGAGCAGAGCCTGTTCTGGCGCGTCAACGACGAACGTCGTAAAGGCGGGCTGATGCCCCTGACCCTAAAAGCCGACCTCTGCCGGGCCGCCCGGAAGCACAATTTCGAGATGATGCAGGTGGGAATCGTTTCGCATTTTTCTCACGAAGGCCTGGACATCGGCCAACAACTCACCGCCCAGGGAATTCCCTGGAACCTCTGCGCGGAAAACCTCGCGAAGATGCCCGACACGAAGGACGTCGCGCAGAAGACCGTGGAATTCTGGATGAGCGAACCGACGGGGGAGAAGGACATCCTCTTCCACCTCTACAACGAAACGGGCCTGGCTGCGCAGAAGGACCCCAAGACCGGCGAATGGTTCATCACCCAAATCTACGCCCGAAGAATCGGCTACTGGGTGCCGTAGAGAAGTTGTGCCGCGTCCCTCAGGGACGCGCGTATCGAAACCTCCGAGTCGCGAAACCATGGTAATTCCGCGGGCCAGAGGCCCGCGAACTATCTCTCCACCGCGACGGCCCGGTTGGCGGGGTAGACGTCCTGGGGACTCTGCTTTAATCGCAGCAGTTCCAGCACGAGCAATGCCGTGTCGAGTTGCATGTCGGCCTGGTACTGCCGCTCCAGGTCCGCCTGGAGCAGTTGGGCGTCGAATTCCTGAAGCAGATCGGTCTTGCGGCGAATCTGAAGCCATCTGCGGGTCTGTCGGGGCGTGATGTACACGTCCACGTCGGGATTCACGCCCCAGTCCTTCGCTCCGTTTTTGCGGTGCAGCAGCCGATTGGACGGCAGGTAGTAGTAGGCGGTGGTGAGTTTCAGATACGCCTCGTCATCGCGGACGGGAATGACGTTCTGCACGCTGCCCTTGCCGTAGGACCGCTGTCCGACGATGACGGCGCGTTTCAGGTCCTTCAGCGCCCCGGAGAGAATTTCCGCGGCGCTGGCGCTGTTCTGATCCACGAGCACCACCAGGTCGCCGTCGAGGTACAAACCGCTGTCGTGGGCGCGCTGGTAGGTGCGGGGCACCTGTCGGCCTCGCGTGGAAACGATGTCGCCTTCGGCGAGAAATTCGTCGGCGACTTTCGTGGCGCTGGGCAGCAGCCCGCCGGGATTGGCCCGCAAATCGAGGATCAGCGAGCGGACGCCGGCGTCGCGAATCTGCTGGAGCGCCTCGCGGATTTTATCGTGGGTCGTGCCCGTGAACTGCGTGATGCGCACGTAGGCGACGTTGGGTTTGTCCAGCAGGCGATAGTCCCACTGCCCGTCGTCGCGCCGTCGCCATCCCTTGATCGTGCGAATGCTCACCGCCTGGCGAATCACCGGGACGTCGAATTCCTTCGGCACGCCGCGCCGCTTGATCGTGAGCGTCACGGTCGTGTTCGGCGGGCCCATGATCATTTTAATCAGTTTGTCGATGGAATGCGTTTTCGTGTCCGCTCCGTCGACGGCCATGATCAGATCGCCGGCCTTGATCCCCGCCTTCAGCGCGGGGGTGTCCAGCAGCGGGGTGACCACCTTCAACGGTTCGCCGCGCTCTTTCGTGATCTGCACCCCGATGCCGGTGAAGTGGCCCATGGTGGACTTGTTGAAGTTGATGATGTCGCTGGGCCAGATCATGCTGCTGAACTTGTCCAGCTCGTTGAGGAAACCGTCGGCGAATTCCACCGACAGCACGTCGACGGGCAGGTCCACCGTTTCGTCGGACCGGTCCAGCACGTTGTTCAGCGCCCGCATCAGGTCCAGCGGGCGAACGTGGTCCGGTTTTTCGATGTCGCTGATCTCCCGGTTCAGCGAGGCGACGAAGGCGTCGCGTTTGGTTTCGTCCTTCAGGCCGGGAAAGGTTTCCCGCACCTGCGGCGTCTGGGCGAGCACCTTGATGCTCTGCAGGGCGCCGCGGGTGAGTTTGCGGTAGTCGACGGACTGGACGTAGCTGCGTCCGAGTTTGCTGATGGCTTTGCGGACCATGTCGGCGTCGACGCCGGCGACGATTTCCTTCCAGATCGGACCGTCGCTTTCCTCGACGACGGTTTCCTCGTCTTCGCCGTTGGAAAGCTCGGGCGTTTCGGCTTCTTCGTCCTGATCCGAGCCGTACAATCGCAGCACGCGCACGTGCCGCTGCACGGTTTTATTTTCGTCCCGGTAGGATTCGTTGTCCGGTTCGAGTTCTTCCAGCGCCGAGTAGGCCGCCAACGCGTCGTACCAGTCGGCGTTTTCGACCGCCGTCTTTCCGCGCCGCTCGGCGTCGGCGATCATGTTGCGATACCAGGTTTCCCGCGTCATCGCTTCGGGATCGGGGGCGAGTTTTTTCGCGATCTGCCCGTGCAGCAGGGCGATTTTCCAGGGATGTTTGGACAGCAGCACTTCCAGGTCCGTCACGGCGTCGGCAAGTTGTTCTTCGAGCAGTTCGAGTTTTCGCGCCGCCCGCCATCGTCCCCGCGGGGTGTCGGGATCCGCCTGATCCCAGACGTCCCGGTTGGCGCGCAGACGCCCCAGCAGTACCTGCGCTTCGGAACGAAATTCGTCGAAAAAGGGACCGTTGTACTCTTTCAGAAGCGTGACGGACTTTTGGATCAACTCCTGGACTTCGTCGATTTTCCGCAGGCTGGTTTCCCGCATGGTTTTGGCTTCGTCGGAGGAGGCGTCCTCGAATCCTTCGGCGGTTCCGATGGCGTGATACGCCTCGGCCAGCTTCTTTTTCACCAGATCGCGAATCTCTTTACAGGCGGGCAGAGCCTCGAAATCTTTGAGATGTTTCTGCGCGAGGTACGCCCAGTCGATGCGTTCGATTTCGTATTCGTATTCCCGTCGGCGTTGCTCGTCGGCGCGTTGTTTTCGTTCCAGGTACGCCTGGATCAGATCATGGGCGTCGCGGGCGACGGCGTCCCGCGGGTCGTCGCGGATGACGGTTTTAAATCCCTCCATCGCCCGTTCGAACTGACCGGCCAGGGCGTCATTCAACGCCGCCTCCCGACGACGCGCCGTCGTCGGTTCGAGAGCTTCCGTCGCGCCGGGAATGTCCGTCGGGGGCGTGAGGAGACTTTCTTCGGCGGGGGCGGTTGTGGTTTCCTGCGCCCGCGCCGGGACCAAGCCGCCGGACAGGAGAATCAACAATATCCACCCCATCACCCAAAGCCTTCGTACTGCTCGTTTCACAAATCTCTCCTTCGGCGGGGAGTTTCACGACCCGCTTCCACCGTTTTTTTTCGACACTCCACGCGGGCGATTCGAGGTTGTTTTCGCCGGCGTCGATTTCCGTATATTCATCGACACGTGAAGAGCAATTATTATACTGATCCTGCAAGCCGCCAAGAACTTTATTTTGGCGGATCCGTCCCGACACGGCGCCATGAATCCATACGACCGAAAAGGGTCAGAGGTTCATATCGGAAAGTATTGTGGTTTGGGAAGATAGAAAAATCCCGGAATCTTTCACATCGCGCGGGGATACTCCAGCAATCCGAAACGTTCCGGCAGGAGTTCGGGGTCGCTCTGCGGCTGAAGGTAAAAATGTTCCACACCGTCGGGGTCTTCCGCGGCGGCGCGAATTTGCAGGTTCCACAATCCCGCGGCGGCGGAATCCACGCCCACCTGCTGAATCGGCAAAGCCAACTCGAATGTGTGTTGTCCCTCGTCGCCTGTTTCGCGCGGCGCCTGGAGCAGGTACAGGCGATGATCCGCGTTCCGTTTGTCTCCGACCACGTACGGAAGTTTTGTTCGGGGCCCTAAGCGACAGGCCAGGTGACTGGATTTTTTTCCGGTGGTGTCGAATTCGATTTGGAGTTGCGTCCAGGCGTCGCGGTCGGAGTCGATCGCGAGGGTCACGCGCCACACTCTGCCGACGCCTTCGGCGAGTCGCAATCCCAGGACAATCGCCCCGACGGTTCGAAACGCCTGCACCTGTCCGACGGCCCGGCTGCGATTCGGCTTCCCGCCGGGGGGAAGGAGTATTTTGGCGGGCAGCGTTTTCCAGACGTCTTCATTCAAACGCCCGTCGATCTTGCCCGGCTGGGTGACGAGAGGCGCAGGAAGAACGGTTCGCCCCGCGGGTCGGCGCGGTCGGCCGATCAGGCAGTTGAGCTCGAAATCGGCCAATCGCTTCCAGACGTCCGGATACGCTTCCCGGGCCGCGGCGCCGAGGATTTTCATCGCGCGAATTCTTGCTTGCGGGGTTTCCTCCGGGGGCGCCGTCGCCAGAAGCGTCCGGGCAAGGAGCAGTCGTCCCGCCCCGTCGTCGGCCCAGGGATGCCAGGACGCGAACTTTTTCACCCCCCGTTTGATGACGGCGTCAATCGGCGAAACGTCCGGACTGACGCGCTTTCGCTGTGCGGTGTATTCCATCGAGCAGGTCGTCGCCAGCGTTCGGACGTTCATCATGCGATACAGCGGATGGGATGTTCCGACGCGCAGGAACGCGTCGCGAAACTGTTGCGCGTGAACGAGACGACCCTGTTCGCACAACCTTCGCCAGGCCAGTAAAATTCGATCCGCCGCCGGCAACGAGGGATCCAGGCCTTGGGCGGCTTTTTCCTCCGCCACCCGAAGCAGCTCCGGCAGGGCGGTCATAATCCGGTCGCCCACGTCCGCCATTCGCAGGTTCGCGTTCGCCGCGATCCTCCGGAGCGACGAGTCCGCGTGGATTCGCGGGAAATAGTTCTTTCCCAATCCTCGCGTGAACAGTTCCCCGCCTTCCGACGCGGTGCGGCAGTGGTAGGCGGTAATCTCGGCCGGCCGATGCAGTAGCGACGGATCGCCCAGCAGCCAGATCGCTTCCTGCGCCAGCAGCGAAACGCAGGTGGGTTTTCCCCGGGGGAACGCGGTTCCGTCGACGCGAACCATTCCCCGGCCCCGCGGAATCGGGGGAGGCAGCTCCCAGGGAGGGGTATAGCGATCATTGCCGGATTGTCCGACGTAAATGCGTTTGACCGAATGGGGCGACAAACCCGCTTTCGTCAGTGCCGCCGAAGCGTCCGCGTTCGCCGCCTCCGCCGCCGCCCGTTGGGCCAGGCGGGCGATCAGACGGTTTTCCATCTCCGCGACATTCTGATTTCCGTCGGCGTCCTCCGAACCGACAACGAGGATCGTGGGACGATACAGCCGAATCGCCGCCGTGAGTTGCTCCAGCAGAATCGGTTCGGCGGGAGCGTCCAACGCTTTGGACCAGGCCGCCGAAATGTCCTCCGGCGATTGGATGGAACCGTCGGCGGCATTCGCGACGGAAGGAAAATCATGCAACGCCGTCACCCCCCCGGCGCCGCAGCGAACAGCCGCCGCCCGCAACCATTGATCGGGCGGCGCGGCGGGATAACTCGTCCGGGGATTCGGAACGGTGGCGTAAAGGACGGCGACGTTCAATCCCGCCGCGGCGTGCGCGACGACGGCGGGGTAAATGCTCGTATCGCCCGCCGCGACGATGAACAATACATCCGTCGTGTCCGGGCCATGCGCCTGGCGCCACGACAGTCCTTCGTCGTCGCTGTACCAAATACATCCGGCGTCGCCGCCGGCCAGCAGGCGCGGTTTGCCGTTCGATCCCGGGACGTATCCTACCGTATGCACCGGGCCCGGCCCGGGCGCTTCGACGGCTTTGAAGCTGTTTCCCGCGTCGTCGCTGACATAGATTCGCCGGGTCAATCCACCGGCGATGCAGATCCGGTTTTCCCGCACGTCGAGGCATTCAAAATCCGACAGGCGTCGGGTTCCGGCGGGAATCGGAAGGAGCGCCTGTCGCCAATCGGGGGTGTTGGGTTGACTCGTCAGGACCGAACCGTCTTGTCCCACGCACCAGCCGGTGGATTTTGCCGTCATGGCGACCGCCGTCAGTTCGGCTGTCGAGGCGATCGGCGCGGCGTGGGATTCCGGTTCGCCGAAGTCGCGCAGGCTCACGATGCGACGGTTCGCGCCGACCAGGTATCCGAAACGAAATCCATCGAACACCGCCGAACGCAGATATCCACGCCCCCGCACCGTGAGGGAATTCCAATGCGCCCCGCCGTCAACGGAGTGGAAGACTCCGCCCGGACCGGTGGGGATCGCCTCACCGAGAAGCAGCGCCGAATCGCTGATGACGATGCCGTCATACAGCCACCCCAGCGCGTCGACGGCCATCGATTCAAACGTTTCCCCGCCGTCGTCGGAGCGGTGCAACACACCCCGTGCGCCGCGGCCGGGGAAACCCTCCACCGCCCGTCCGCCCAAAAGACACACCGAAGGACCGTCCAGACGAAGAGCCTGGATATGGAACCCGGAATCGACGAGACCCTCTTTAGGCGAAAACGTGATTCCGCCGTCGCGGCTTTGCAGAACGACCCCGCCGTCTCCCACAGCCCAGACGTGTCGGGAAACGACGCGAAGATCCCGAATGGGAGGAGACACGCGATCTTCCGCCGAAACGAAGGAACCCAGGCAGATACAACTCCATGCCGCCGCGCGAAGGAAGCGAAGCCGACGTGGCGTCGGAGGAATCATTGCGCGGGTTCCGTTGCATCCGCCGCCGCGGGATTCGTCTTCGCCTCCCCGGACGTCGAGGATGCGGCGGGAACCTGCACTTTAGGGAATTTCTTTTCCCCGGCGGCGTTCTGAACCGCCTGGATTCCCTGCAGGATTCCCTGCTGGATTTGATTCGCCTGCAATGCCGGAACGATCTGCCGGGTCATGACGTTCTGCCGGAGTTTGCCTCGCGCATTGGAACTCCCCCAGCCGTCGGCGAACTCCAGGCCGACCAGGTTGTCGTCGCGGCTGAGTAACAGAAGCACCCCCTGCTTCTCAAACGCGACGCGTCGACTTTCCGGGGTCACGGGCCAAAACCGGAAAAACCGTTTGGCGATCGTGTCAAAATCCAATCCTTTTCGGGAGATGGATTCCAGGGATTTGACCGTGACAATGAACATCGGGACGTTCTGATTTTGATACATTGCGCGACAGGCGTCGTTGAAGGCGACGCCGGCTTCCAGGTTGAAGAAGCGAACCGAATCGACGACGAATTCATCGTCTTTCGGCGTCTGGAGTTTCGGGGGGATTCTTCGCATGGGCGTCTGCATGCGAATCGCGGCGTCCAGGGAGCGAATTCCCTTGGTCAGACCGACGGCGTACTTTTCCTTGCTGAAATACGGAAGCATATGGCGATGAAGAACATCCCGGCAGGGTTTGTCCAGATCCTCCTTCCATCCTTTTCCGGTTTCCACGCGGATTTGATTGTCCTCCCGGCTGAACAGGATCAACACGCCTCGATCCCACGGTTTACCGTCGAGGGTTTCGGGACTCAGTTTCCACGTTTCCATGAGTTCCTTGCCCACATCCTCCATTTCAGCGTTTTCGTATCCCGCTTTCGCGAGGGAGGAAATCACGACGACATACAGGGTCACGCCGTGCTCTTCCTGCAGGGAGGATAACACGGCGTTAATTTCCCCTTCGTTGATGGGATCGATGATATTGGGAACGTCCGCGATAAACGTCCCGGCTTGGGGACGTGTGATTTTTTCCAGCGGTTGGTCTTTGCCCTCCTGTTTTTTTTCCTCCACCGCCCGGGAAGGAACCATGCCGCCACCGATCAGCAGAAGAACCAACATCCATCGCGTACTGTTTTGTTTCATGGTTATCATCCCTCTTTTCGGGAAAGGGCCTGTTCGTATATCTCCGTAGGGAGGCGGAAAACGCCATCTTTTTGACGGATTGAAGTTTCTTGAGGATACCACGAACGGAAAAAATGTACAACCCTCCTTTCCGTTTGCGTCCTTGACCTTTCCCCGGGTTCTGTCGTAGCATACTGCCGTACCGGGTGGAAGAATCCGGGTGGAATGATGATCCATTTTTATTGCCGAATCTGCGGGTTGTATATCAGTGTTCCGGCGGAGTACGCCGGTGGGCGGGGGGTCTGCCCGCGCTGCAAGACGCCGCTTCGCATTCCCAGGCCTCTTCCGGAAAATCACCCCGATTTCATCGAGGGACTTCGGTATCTGGCCGAATTGTTCGACACCACCGCCTTGCCGCCTACGGAGCGTCCTCCGATCGTCACCCGCGCGATGGGTCCCAGCGCGAGATTCAGGTGCGAGCAGTGCGAACGGGAGTTTGAGAGTCTCACCGTCGCCGATCGTCCCCGTGGACAATGTCCCAACTGCAACACCGTCAATGAAACCCCGATCGTTACGACTGTCGATTTTCCCCGCGAGTACGCCTCCGTCACCCGGACTCCCGTATCAAGCGGACCCCGGGAGAGCGGCTGGATTATGGATGGCGATTTTCTCGTCGCGCCCCGATCGGCGGACCAGGATCCGAGCGATTCGATCATCCAGGGGTTACCCCTGATTTCGGATCAGCCCGGCGGATCGATTCTCAACGGGGCGCAGAAGTACAACCCGGAGATTGAGGCGCAACTGGCTACCACATTGGCGCCCGAAACCTCGCCCGTCGCGGAGGAAGACGCGCGACAATGGTTTTACCTCCTGCGGGAGCATCAGCACGGCCCCGTGTCCACCCTCAAACTTCAGCAACTGATTCAAACCGGGAAGGTGGGCTTGTCGGTGCTGGTTTTTCATGACGGTTTGAAAGGGTGGAGGCCGGTGGAGGAATTTGAGGAACTTCGCGCCTGGGCAAAACCCGGGCGGGAGGAGGAACCCGCCCCCGTCGAAACACGAACTTCGCCTTCCCTGAGTGTTCATGAGATCAAACATTTCCATCAGAAATTCGTGCGCCTGCTATGGATGTTCATCATCGCCGGTGTGATTTTCACGCTGGGTCTGGTGATGCGACAAACCCTCCTCGCCGTGGGACAGGGTTTTTTCATGCGGGCCAATTTGCTGTTGTCGATATTGGTGTTCCTTGCCTGCTTCTACGGGGTGTATCTGCTGATCCGTCGATGGATGGTGTTTCGTCGCGCGCCGTTATCGGTTCGGCTTCGCTTCTGGATCGGCCTGGGGGGATTGATGGTGTGTATGGTCACGACGTTGACGCTGGGCCTGGTGCCGACCGGTACAGGCCAGGCGCAGCTTGATCGGGACAGTATCCTTACCGCCCAGAGGATTTTTTCGGTTCTTCGGGAGGGGAACGTCACGGAATCGCACGTGAGCCTGGATTGGGGGTATTTGAATGTGAACGGTGTGGAATACGGGGCGCGGTTCAAGGCCGCGCGAAATCACGCCGAGCGCCAGAAACTCATGGACGCCGTTTGCAACGTGTTCCTCTCCGCCTTCGAACCGTATTTCCTGCAGGAGGAGTTGTACTTTCCCGTGAATCTCGATAGTTGGCGCGTCGCGAATCGAAGCGACGGATACACGGTGGTGGAAGTGCGCGTCCCTTCGACCGGACGGACTCTTCGCTTCACCCTTCGCGCCAACCGCCTGGTCGGCCTGGACCGGGTGTAGCGCCCAACCCGTGATTTTCGTCGCGCGGAATTCCCGGGCCCTTCGCGGCATGTCGCTGAATTTCCGAAGGATTTTTTCAAAGGATTGTGAAATCCTTTCGTCTATGATAAAAGAGGGAGGAGCGTTTTTCCCCGTATCATGGAATACGACAGGAGTTTTATCGCATGATCGAAGGAGATCTGACCACGCGAGAACTGGCGGAAATCCAAAACACCGCGGAGCTGATGGCCCGCGAATGGGCGCCGTGCCGCGACGGCTGTCCCGTCCACGCCGACGTTCGCACCTATCTGCAATTCATCGCCGAGGGCGACTGGCGGGCGTCGATCGACGTGGTCCGCGAGCAGTTGCCCTTCGCCGCGGTCTGCGGGCGCGTGTGCCATCATCCCTGTGAAGAGAACTGTCGGCGGCGGGACGTGGACGAGAAGGTCGCCATCCGCGAACTGAAGCGATTCGTCGCCGAAACGCAGGGCGCCGACGGGTGCACCGTCAACAAAGCCCCCGTACAGGACAAAGCCCGCGTCGCCGTCGTCGGCGCCGGACCGGCCGGGATGTCGGCGGCACTGGAACTGGCGAAACTCGGTTATCAGCCGACGGTGTTCGAGAAGGCCGACGTCGCCGGCGGGATTCCCGCCACGACCATTCCCCGCTACCGCCTGCCGCTGGAGGTGGTGCGGATCGACGTCGATTGGATCTGCGCCCACGGCGTGGAGGTCGTCACGGGCGTCGAGATCGGCAAGGACAAGACCATTCCCCAACTCCGCGAGGAAGGTTTCGCCGCCGTCGTCGTCGCGACGGGCCTGGCGAACAGCCGGGGACTGCCGATTCCCAACGCCGATCACGAGAACGTCTACCTCGTGCTGGATTTTCTCCAGGCGATCAGCGCCGGAAACGCGCCGAAGATCGGAAATACCGTCCTGGTCATCGGCGGCGGGAACGTCGCGATGGACGCCGCGCGGTCGGCGGTTCGGCTGGGCGCGGGAACCGTCCGCGCGATGTGCCTGGAGAATGAAGAAGAAATGCCCGCCTGGAGCTGGGAGCAGGAAGAAGCCCGCGACGAAGGCGTGGAGTTCCTTCACCGGCGCGGGCCCGTGGAAATCGTCGTCGACGGCGGAAAGATCGTCGGCGTCAAGGCCCGGAAAGTCACGCGCGTCTTTAACGAGCAGAAGAAATTCTCCCCGGAATACGACGACGCGGACGTGATCGACGTCGCCTGCGACACGGTGGTTTTCGCCATCGGGCAAATGGCCGATCTGGGGTTTATCGAAGGCAGCGAACTTGCCGCCGACCGAGGCCGACTTTCCTGCAATACAGCGACGCACGAAACCTCCGTTTCGGGCGTGTTCGCCTGCGGTGAAATCGTCACGCCGCCCGGTTCGGTCGTGGAAGCCTGCGCGAGCGGCAGGCGGTGCGCCGCGGCGGTCGATCAGTTTCTTTCCGGCGAATCGATTCATATCGACGACACCACTCCGCCGGTGATCGACACGATCCCCGAAGCGACGGCTGACAAGGTGCTGAAGGTCGAGCGCGTACGAATTCCCACCGACCCAGCCGCGAAGCGCAAAACCAATTTCGAGCAATTCGAGCATACGCTGGACGAAGCGGCCGCTTTGCGCGAGGCGCGGCGCTGCATGGGGTGCGGCGGCGGGGCGGAAGTGATCGTCGACAAGTGCGCCGCGTGCCTGACGTGCCTGCGCGTCTGCCCGTTCGACATCCCGGTCGTCACGGACGTCGCGCGGATCGAGTCGGACCAGTGCCAGGCCTGCGGTATCTGCATCGCGGAATGTCCCGCCAACGCGATCGTCCCGCGCAGCCGGGCCGTGGATGAACTGGTCACCCGCACAAAGGCTGCCCTGGAAACAATATCTGACGGCCAAAAAATCGTCGCGTATATCGGCGGATTCCGCCGCACCGCCGACGAATGGAGGGGACGATCCGAACCGATTCCCGGCGTCGCGGAGGTGTACTTGGCGAGTACATCCCGACTTGGCGTGCCCGAACTGTTGCACGCGCTGGAAAAAGGCGCCGCCGGCGTGGTGGTCGTCAGTTGTCCGGACGGCACGGATCGCTATCCCACGACGGCGGCGCGCACGAAAAAACGCGTCGAACAAACCCGCGAACTGCTGGGCGAAATCGGCCTGTCACCGGAAAAGGTGCAACTGGCGGAGGTGGCGGACAAAGGCAGAGACGCCATCCGCGAAGCCATCTGCGAAGCGGTGGTAAAAATAACGGAAGAGTAAGAGAACGCGAATAAGACGAATGAAAACCGAATAACGCGAATGTTTTTTGATGAAAAGAAGAGTCAAATCGCGGTTCTTTACAATAGAAAAGATTCGCGTAATTCGTCTTCATTCGTCTTATTCGCGTTCTCTTAGAATTTGGATTATAGGAGTACACCATGATAGTGGCTGAGCGTAAAGAGATGGACGAAATCCTCGAAATGCTCGCGCCGTACAAAAAGGTGCTGGTATTGGCCTGCGGCAGTTGCGTCACGGTCTGTCTGACCGGCGGCGAGAAGCAGGCCGAGGAACTCGCGACGATGCTGAACCTCGCGGCCAGGGCGAAAGGCCTGGATATCCAGGCCGACTTCGACTGCATCACCCGCCAGTGCGACCGCGAGTTTATCGACAACCTCAATAAGCAGCCCGGCGACTACGATGCCGTGTTGAGCATCGCCTGCGGCGTGGGCGTGGGATTCATGTCCGAGCAGTTTCCCGACACGCCGATCCTGCCCGGGCTGAACACCACGTTCTACGGCGCGAACGTCGCCGACGGCGTGTGGGCGGAATACTGTCACGGCTGCGGCGACTGCGTGCTGGCGTGGACGGGCGGTATTTGCCCGATCGCCCGCTGCTCCAAGAGCCTCATCAACGGCTCGTGCGGCGGGACGGACAAGGGTCATTGCGAGGTGGATCCCGACATGGACTGCGCGTGGCTTAAGATTTACCAGCGGCTGGAATCGCTGGGACGGCTGGACGAATTGCGCAAGCTGCGCCCGCCGAAAGACTGGAGCAAAGACCGCGGCAAGGGTGTGCGACGATTGACGCACACCGAAATGGTTGCCGTCGAAGAGGAGGACGCCTCATGAGTGAATCCGTAAGTCGAATGCAATCGGAACTGGCGGCCGGGAAGTTCGTCGTCACCGCGGAGATCGGCCCGCCCAAGGGCGTGAACCTCGACCCGGTGATCGAAGAGGCGGAGCATTGCTTAAAGAGCGACAAGATCGCGGCTGTCAACGTCACGGACATCCAGACCGCGGTCATGCGCGCCAGCAGCATGATCGGCTGCAAGCGGCTGCTGGACGTCGGCATCGAGCCGGTGTTGCAGATGGTCACGCGCGACCGGAATCGCCTGGCGCTCCAGAGCGACCTGCTGTCCGCGTACATCCTCGGCGTGCGAAACGTGCTGTGCTTGACGGGCGACCACGTCTCCATGGGCGATCACCCGCAGGCCAAGTGCGTCTACGATTTGGATTCCGTCGGCCTGCTCCAGGCGATATCGATTCTGGAAAAAGGCAACGACCTCGGTAAGGACATGAAGGGCAACCCCAACGAACTCGACGG
>JAFGJE010000114.1 GCA_016929245.1 Phycisphaerae bacterium | reverse complement strand
GTCGGCGTCGTCTTTTTCAGAAACGTCGGGCAGGTCGAAGACCACCTGCGTCACGCCGTCGCGGTCGCGCAGGTCGATGAACACCACCCCGCCGTGGTCGCGATAACTCCGCACCCACCCGCACAGGCGAACCGACTGGCCGTTCTGGTCCAGGCGAAGCTGCCCGCAGGTGTGCGTTCGTTGTAAGACATCGTCCGAATACGTCTCCATGAGGTTCTCCTGCTCCTCCGCGCGTCATGGCGCGAAGGGCCACTTACTGTACCCGAATTTCGACGAAAAGCAAGGTTGGAAGTGAAATCGGCGGATAGAATGTCATCCTGAGCGGAGCGCAGCGGAGTCGAAGGACCTTACGGGTAACTAAGCGTGAGGTCCTTCGACTTCACTCGAAGACTCGCTCCGCTCAGGATGACACTATGGTTGAATCGTGATCGTGCTCCAGCGATCCCAGGTGGCCGACGGGTCGTCGGGAGCGGCGTAGTCCTGGAACGCGCCGTAGACGAATTCCATATCCTCATTCCGCAGGCGCAGGCAACCTCGACTTTCCGCCTGGCCGATGCTCGTCGGATCATTCGTGCCGTGGATCGCGTAGCTCTGGCTGGCGAGGATGTTCGTCCCCAACGTCGCGATGCCTTCGATCTTCATGTTTCGTCCGTCCGGGCCGAGGGGATATCCCGCCTGGCCCGGGAAAATCGCCACGTTCGCCCGGCCGGTTTCCGCGGGGGGATAATAGGGACTGTTTACCGTCTTCCCGCCGTTGACGATTCGGAAGTATCCTTCGGGCGTGGGCGTCTCGGCGGCGCCGATGCAGATCGGAATCCGGCGCACGAACAGGTCCCGCAGAAAAATATCCGCGACGCGTCTGGACTTGTACACCACCATGTGGAACGGTCCCTGGAGCAGTTTGTAACTCACCCCGGCCCGAAACTCCGCGGCGCTCCGCAGGCCGTTGACCCATACGATCACCCCGGCTGGGACGTTCAAGCGGTTTCGCGCGATCACGCCCGGGCGCGTCACCCTGCCGCCCTTTCGCCGGGAGTGCAGCATGTCGCCCGAACGAAACGTGTAGCTCCGCAAATACGGATCCTCGGGATTCACGAGCGATTCGCGTCGCAATACGGTGCGGTCGGCGAGGTCTTCCAGCGCCTTGCGGGCCTGAATCGCCTGGGGTTCCGCCAGTTGTCCGGAAATGTAGGCCCGGTTTAATAAGGTTCGCGCCGGCAGCAGATTCGTGTTTTGCGCGAACAGGTTCAATCCCTCGCGCAAATCCGCCACCGCCTGCTCCCGGGAAACGCGCGTGACCGTGATCGGCGAAGGACCGATGTACTCGGCCAGTCCCCTCGTCATGCCCTTCGGGCCCGGGGCGGGTTGGTCGGCCTGTTGCGGCGACAGCGATGGTTCCTGGGAAGCCGGAGAAGTTTTGTTCCCGCTTGTGGTGTTGGTGGTTTGCCCGTCCTGATTCATCGTGGATGAATCATCCGATTCGGTCGATTTGACGGAATCCTCTCGCCGGGAGAGAAACCAGATCCCCCCTGCCGCGAGAATCAGGATCACCAGTACGATTCCCCAGCGTCCTTTCCTCGGCCGGGGTTGATAACTTTCCATTCGCATAATGCGTGCTTTCTTTCTGATAGTAGCCACGGGCGCAAGCCCGCGGGACATTGTCTGGTTTTTTTATCGGAGTCCCGGAGGGACGATTGAATGTGAGAATTGCATTTCAATCGTCCCTCCGGGACTCACTGCTTTATTGATACTCATTTGTCCACGGGCTTGCGCCCGTGGCGACTTTCAAAGAAATTCATATAGTCAAATGGATCAATCCGCGTGATAGGTTCGCGTATCGGTCACGACGACGTGCACCGGTCTGTCGTTTTCGCGCACGGGCACGTCGGGAACGATCTGTTCGTCGAACGCCACGCCGACGGTTTTCGCCCGCAGTTCGGGACGGGCGAGAAAGCGGTCGTAAAATCCCCCGCCGCGCCCGAGTCGATTGCACCGCGCGTCGAACGCGACGGCCGGCACGACGATCAGGTCGAGTTGGTCGATCGCCAGTTCTCCCAGATCGCGGTTGGGCTGCCGCAGGCCGTGATGGGGATGAAACATCTCCTCGTTCACGGGGCAGCAGAGGATCGCCCGCATGGCGCGACACTGATCGCAAGCCGTCGGGGCGAGCACTTTCTTCCCGGCCCGCCAGGCTTCCCGCGCGATCGGCAGCACGTCCACCTCGCCCGGAATCGGCAGGTACAGCAGAACCGTCCCCGCCGACCGGAATTCGTCCAGTTGCACGACCCGCCGGGCGACGGCGAGACTCCTGACCGTCACCTGATCGGGAGACATCGCCTTCAGCATCGTCCTGATTCGATTGCGAATCGTCTGCTTCATAACCCCGCCATTGTACACCTTGGAGAAAGCAAATTCGACGAGCGTAAAATTATTTCCGAGAACAAAACCCCTGATCCTGATTCCGGAGTATAACGTCTGCTCAGACACGGCGGGTATTTTTTTGCTCCTTATTTTTCGTAACTCATTCATTCGCCGCATACTGGAAAGATCGCACCGGCATCAGGCTGTCCCAAACTGTACCGTTCTGCCCAATACGGCCATTTTATGCCGGGTTTTGCCGCTTTTCGACCAAGAGAACGCGAATAAGACGAATAACGAAGACGAATTACGCGAATATTTCTTTTGTGTTTTCATTCTGACTCCTGACTTCTGTCTTCTATGTCTTCATTCATTCCTGTTCGCATAATTCATGTTCTCTTTTCTTTGTACGCAAACACAATGCGCAGCGTCTACCTTATCCGTCGCGCTTCGATTTTCCGCGCGCAAATGGGGCTTCTCAAGTCGGATGAATTTTCGTAATCCCCGGCCGGGAGGAGAGAAAAAAATTTTTTCGTTTTGAATCCCACACCTCATTCGCACGCCCCTCTTTGCGCGCGCAAAACCGAACCACGCGGGTTTAGGGTAATATGGTTATCCCAGCAGTTCCGCCAGGCGGTCGATTCCTTTATCGATCTGCTCCATACTGGTGGCGAAGCTCAGGCGCACGCAGCGGTCTTCGCCGAAGGCTTCGCCCGGTACGAGGGCGACGTTCACGCCCTGCAGGGCGGCCTTGGCGAAACTCAGGGAATCGGTCACGTTCACGCCGCCGAGGGTCTTGCCGTAGTGGGCGCTGACGTCCGGGAAACAGTAGAACGCGCCGGTCGGTTCCACGCAGGTGACGTTCGGAAGGGCGCGGAGACGCCGGGTCATGTGCAGGCCGCGACGGGCGAATTCCTGTCGCATCGCCGCCAGGGCGGCGTCCGCCCGCGGGTCGGTATAGGCCGCCAACGCGCCGGCCTGGGCGAAACTGACCGGGTTGGTCGTCTCGTGGCTCATCAGATTCGCGATCGCGGCGATCGCGTCTTTGGGACCGGCGACCCAGCCCAGCCGCCAGCCGGTCATGGAGAACGTCTTGCTCAGGCCGTTGAAGGTCAGCGTGCGTTCGGGCAGGCGCGGATCGAGCGACGCGAACGACACGAACGTATCGCCGCCGTACACGAGCTTCTCGTAAATCTCGTCGCTGAACACGATCAGGTTCGTCCGCAGGACCGCTTCGGCGATGGCTTTGAGTTCCGCGGGCGAGTACATCACGCCCGTGGGATTGCTGGGGCTGTTCAGCACGAGCACCTTGGCGTCGGAAGCCGCGTCGAGAATCTGTCGCGGTGTGATCTTGAACCCCACCTCCGGGCCCGCGGGCAGGAACACCGGCTCGCCGCCGGCCAGCTTCACCTGCTCGACGTAGCTGACCCAGTACGGCGTGGGAATCAGAACCTTCTCGCCGGGATTCAGCAGACACTGGAAGGCGGCGTACAGGGCGTGCTTTCCACCGAAGGTCATCAGCACCCGCGACGGTTCGACGGAGATTCCGTTTTCCTTCGCGAGTTTCTCGGCGATGGCTTTCTTGAG
>JAFGJE010000113.1 GCA_016929245.1 Phycisphaerae bacterium | reverse complement strand
GCCGTCGTGATCTGCACATTGTCCACCCACTGGTAGTTCAGGTGCGGGTCGAACAATGCGTTGGCGAAGCGGAATGCGATAATGTTCTGCACCGTCTCCTTGCCGAGGTAATGATCGATACGAAAAATCTGCCGCTCCTCGAAATGCGTGGTTAACCGTTCGTTGAGTTCCCGCGCCGAGGGCAAATCCCTTCCGAAGGGTTTCTCCACGACGACGCGGGAAAATCCCCCATCCCGGCCGGGCCGATGCAACCCGGCGGCGCCGAGTTGTTCGGCGATGACGGGGAAATATTCCGGCGACAGCGCCAGGTAAAACAATCGCGACCCGCCGAGAGAATATTCCTCGTCCAGCGCGTCGATTCGCTCCGCCAGGGCGCGATAGTCAGCCGGTTCGTCGAGATGCACCTGTTGATAGCGCCAGCGGGTGAGCATTGGTTCGAGTTTCGGTCCCTTCGGCTCGCGGCGGGAATAAGATTCGATCGCCTTTCGCGTCGCGTCGCGGAAGACGTCATCCGACCAGTCGCGTCGTCCGACGCCCAGCACGACGGTTCGCGGATGCATCCACTCGTCGACGTGAAGGTTGAACAGCGCCGGCGCGATCTTCCGGGCCGCCAGGTCGCCCGTGCACCCGAACAACACGAACACGCAAGGGGAAGCGGACCGGTCCCGCCCCGTCACGTCCATCCACGAAGGAAAGGGAGATTGGTTATCGTCCGTCGACATGGTGATCTCTTATCACATTCTGAATTCTTTTTCTTCCCTTTTTTTAACGGCGCCGAGCGGCAAGCCGATCCATGTACCGACTTGTCGCTCGGCGCTGTTCTTTTAATTCATACTCGCTTCGTTCTTCATGATTCGTGCGAGTGTTTTTTTCGTCCGGTGAAAATTCCCACCACGAGCACCGCCAGCAGCACGACCGCCGAAGCGTGTTTCACCCACATCGGCATCCATCCGGCGTGTTTCATGGCGTGGTGAATCTGTTGCGGTGTGAGGATCTGATCCAGCAGCAGACCGCCGAAGAATCCGCCGGCCATGATCGTCGCCATGTACACCAGGCAGGCGCGTCGGCCCAGCACTTTCCAGATCGTCGCGACGGTCGCGGCGTTGGTGGCCGGTCCGGTCATCAGCAGCGCGAAGGCGGCCCCGGGCGAAACCCCCGCGACGATCAACCCGGCTGCCACGGGAATGGACGCCGTCGCGCAGATGTACACCGGAATCCCCGCCAGCATGAGAACGAGAATCTGCAACGGGCCGCGCGGAACCAGTTCCGAAAAATATCCCTCGGGGATCAAGGCGGAAATGAGCGCCGCCGCGGCGATTCCGATCAGCAGCGTCAGGCCGATGTCCCGCGGCAGCGTGACGAACCCGTACAGGACCGCGCGCTGGAAACGACCCGGCTGCTTCTGATCCTCGCAATGATGACAGCAGGCTTCGTGACACGCCTCACTCGGCGCGTCGGATTCCGGATCGTCCCGTCCCGTCAGCGAAACCGCCGCCCCGCCCAGCAGCCCGGTGATCAGCGCCACGATCGGGCGATAGATCGCGTACACCCACCCCAGCAGGCTCAGCGTAGCGAAGATGCTGTCCACGCCCGTCTGCGGGGTGGAGATCAGAAACGCCGTCGTGGCGCCCTTGCTCGCGCCGTGCCGTCGGATCGACGTGGACACGGGGATCACGCTGCACGAGCACAATGGCAGCGGCACGCCGAACGCCGACGCCTTCAGGATCGGCCAGACGCCCCCCCCGCCGAGATTGCGCTCGATCCACCCGGGCGAGATCAACACCGACAGCACGCCCGCGGCGAAGAAGCCGAACAGAAGGTAAGGCCCCATCTCCGCCAGGACGCCCCAGAAGTCCATCGGAATGTCCAGCAACCATGGGGGCATGATTTTATTTTCCTCGATTTGTCATTCTGAGCGGAGCGCAGCGAAGTCGAAGAACCTCACGCCTAACTAACCGTAAGATCCTTCGACTGCGCTCGAAGACTCGCTTCGCTCAGGATGACAAATAATAATTACTCTTCGACGGAGAATTGATCTTTCCCCGCTCCGCATTCGGGGCAGACCCAATCGTCGGGCAAATCGGCGAATTCCGTGCCGGCGGCAATGCCGTTTTCGGGATCGCCCACCGCCGGATCGTATATCCATCCGCACACGTCACAAACGTATTTCATGGTCATGCTCCTTCTACAGTACATTCTAGCGCGGCGTGAGACGTTTCACACCGCAAGGTTTGTTGTTTTTCTTCCCGGCTGCCCGCTGCCGACTCTGCTTCGCCCTGCGTAGCGGCTTCGCAGAGCAGGGCTCCCAACTGCCAAAATTCCTATCGATGCGCAAATTTATCAAAGAAGATCCGTTCGTCGCCGACGCCTTTGGCGCGGAGCATTTCCCTGCCGGCGTCGATCATCCCCGCCGGCCCGCAGAGATACGCTTCCACGTTCGCGCCGTCCGTCAGCCGGCGATCCACCACCTCCGTCACCAGGCCGACTTCGCCGGACCAGGCGTCGTCCGGATCCGGTTTCGACAAGGCCGGGATGTACGTGAACCAGTCCCGTTCCCGTTCGTATCGGCGAAGCTCTTCCTGCAGATACAGGTCCCGCATCGCGACGGCGCCGAAATACAACGTGGTCGGCCGGGCGATGTTTCTCTCCACCATGTCCCGCAGGATCGACCGGAAGGCGCTCATCCCCGATCCGCCGGCGATCCAGATCATCTCCGCGCCGGAGTCCGATAAACCGAACCGCCCGTACGGGGCGTCGAAATCCACCGTCTGTCCGACCTGGAGAATGTCAAAAATCCAACCCGTCCCCAACCCGCCGGGATGCCGCTTGATGAGCAACTCCACGTGCCCCTCGTCGGACGGCGGGCCGGCGAAGCTGAACGTCCGCGACGAACCCGACGGATCGACGCTCTCCGGCAGGTGAAGGCTGATATATTGTCCGGGGATAAATTCGATCCGCTTCGGCTCGATCAACGCGAACCGCAGCAGCTTGATGTCGTGCGTCAGGTCGCGGACCGACTCGAGCTTCGCGTGATAGGATTTCGCTTTACTCACGTTCATCTCCCCGCAACAGGAGTTCCTCGACGGCCTGGGCGACCGTTTGCCCCAACTGGCGGCACTCACCCAACGCCCGGGCGTCCGGCACATACGTAATCCGCAAAGGTTCCGTCAATACATTCAGTCCCATCTCTTCCAGCATCGTCGTGAGGTGTTTGGGGGCTTCCCCGCTCCAGCCGTAGGATCCGAACGCCGCCGCGACGAGATTCCGCGGCTGTAAGCCTTTGAGATACGTCATCGTATCGGCGACGGAGGGGAAAATCTGGTTGTTCATCGTCGGGGAACCGACCAGCAGCGCCCCGGCTTGCAGCAGTTCCGTCACGACGTCGCTGCGATGGGCGGATTGAAGATGCATCAGCTTCACGTCCATTCCGCCGGCCGAGAGTCCTTCGCAGATCGCCCTGGCCATCACGTCAGTACTGCCCCACATGGTGTCGTACACGACGACGGCTTTCTTCGTCGGGGTCTGCTTCGCCCAGCGGGCGTACTCGCCGAGAATCCGCCGGATATCCTCGCCGGTTCGCCAGATCGGCCCGTGGTCCGGCGCGACCATCGAGAGCGGCAGGTTCAGGTCGTTCAATTTCGCCAGCGTCTTTTCGATGAACGGCGAGAGGTGCAGGAGGATGTTGGCGTAATATTTCGCGGACTCGTAGTCCAGCACTTCCCGCGAGACTTCGTCGGCGAACCGCTCGTAGCCGGCCAGGTGCATCCCGAAGGCGTCCTGGCTGAACAGGATTTCCCGCTCGTGCAGGTAGCTGACCATGCTGTCGGGCCAGTGGCACATGCGCGTCTCGGCGAAGGAGAGTTTCATCCCGCCCAGGTCGATCTCGTCGCCGTCGCCGACGACGGTGATCGATTCGGGATTGATATGAAAATGGTTCGCCAGGGCGCGTTGTCCCATCTTCGAGGCGAACACCTTTTTCGGCGAGACGGCCGTCATCGTTCGCGGCAGAGACCCGCTGTGGTCCATCTCCGAATGGTTCGAGACGATGTACTCGATCTTCGCCGGATCGATCACCGACGCGATGCGCGACATCATCTCGTCGTAAAACGGCGCCTTGACGGTGTCGATCAGCGTGACGGTGTCGCTCAGGAGTAAAAAGGCGTTGTACGTCGTGCCCCGGCCGGTCTGATAACCGTGGAAATTCCGCACGTTCCAGTCAATCGCCCCGACCCAGTACACGTCCTCGGCGACCCGGTAGGCCTGGAATGCCGCATCCATCTGGATTGTCCTTTCTCCTTGAGGTCAGGATTTCCACAATCCGTGCACGTTGCAATATTCCCTCGCCGTCGGTTCGCCGCACTTACCGCAGCAGGGACCGACGTAAAAACTCGCCTCGGGTTTTTCGCCGGGCTTAAGGTATGTCTTGGCGACCAGGTCGCCGACGGTCAGTTCGATCCACTCGATGTAATGCTTTTCCTCCATCGGGTGGGCGGCATTCTGGCCGACGCGCACCTTGTACCCGCCTTCGATCTTCTCGATATAGGGCACGTGCTTTTCTGTACTGGCATCTTCGGTTTTGGGTTCCTGGAGCGTCATCGGCTGACCGCAGCAGACCAATTGCCCCGCGTTGGCGTGAAGCACCTCGACGATATTGCCGCACACGTCACATTTGTACACCTGAAATTGCTCTGTCATGGGAAGAAATTCCTTTCTCGTTGATTTCCACTACAATTCACAATCCTTCGACAATTGAACCGAAAAGAGAACGCGAATCCCTATGGGACAGGTAAGACGAATGAAGACGAATTTCGCGAATATGTTTTTATATTATTTTTCCTGACTCCTGACTACTGACTACTAACAACAAATCCTTCGCGTCATTCGCCTTACCTGTCCCATAGGGATTCGCGTTCTCTTGCTATTTTCACCCGCTCAATTCCGCCACCGCGTTCAACACCGCCTCGTAGTCGGGTTCATTGGTGATTTCGGGAACCACCTGAACGTATCGGACGGCCCCCCGGATGTCCAGCACAATCACCGCCCTGGCCAGGAGTCGCAGTTCCTTGATGAGCAATCCGTACGCCAAACCGAACTGGCAGTCCCGATGATCGGAGAGCGTTCGCACCGCCTCGACCCCGGCGGCCCCGCACCAGCGTTTCTGCGCGAAGGGCAAATCCATACTGATCGCCAGGATCACCACGTTTTCGCCCAGCCGCGAGGCTTCCTGGTTGAATCGCCGGGTCTGGGCGTCGCACACGGGCGTGTCCAGCGACGGAGCGACGGAAAGAATCTGCGTTTTGCCCTCAAAGTCCGATAACTTTATTTCATTCAGATCGGTATCCAGCAGCGTGGCGTTCGGCGCGGGTTGTCCCAAGGCCGGTATCTGCCCGACCAACGTCAACGGTTCGCCTTGAAATGTAATGAGATCCCCGTTTTCCTTCATCCCGAATTCTCCTTTGGTTCGTGTCCCGGATTTCTTACGGTCATCGCGGCATCGATCCTCATCGAAGCCGTGAATTGCCTAATTGTAGGCATGGTTTGGGGATAAAGTCCAGAAAGACGGGAAAAAATGCTTCTTTCATGGTTCCGAATCTCATCACAGGTATAGAATTAACCAAACCTTTCTCACAGCCGCGCGGCGGATTTTCCGATAAGGAAAGAAGAATTGGGGATCAGTCAGTGCATCCGTAAGCGGAGTGTTCCGTATGGGTAAGAAAAAGAAAGACAAAAAGAAAGACAAGAAAAAGGATTCCCAAAAAGACAAAGATTCCGATTCCCCCCCCCCGACGGAGTTGGACACGCTCGAACCCAAAATCTCCCACCGCGGCGAAAAGATTCCCAACAAGGTGTACCTCAAGGAACTCCGCAAACTCCAGATCGAACTGGTCAAGCTGCAATACTGGATCAAGGAAAAGGGATTGAAGGTCGTGGTATTATTCGAGGGGCGCGACGCTGCCGGCAAGGGCGGCGTGATCAAACGCATCACCGAGTGTCTCAATCCCCGCATCTGCCGCGTCGTCGCCCTGGGTACGCCCACCGAGCGGGAAAAATCGCAATGGTATTTCCAGCGCTACGTTCCGCACCTGCCGGCCGCCGGCGAGATGATCCTGTTCGATCGAAGCTGGTACAACCGCGCCGGGGTCGAACGCGTGATGGAATTCTGCACGGAAGCGGAATACCGGGAATTCCTGCGCTCCTGCCCCGAATTTGAACGCATGATCCTGCGCAGCGGAATTCAACTGTTCAAATACTGGTTCTCCGTCAGCGACGAGGAACAGGAGCGCCGCTTCCAGGCCCGCATCGACGACCCGACCAAACGCTGGAAGCTCAGCCCCATGGACATCAAAAGCCGCGACCGCTGGGTCGAATATTCCAAAGCCAAGGATGAAATGTTCGCCTCGACGGACATCAAGCAGTCGCCCTGGTACGTCGTCAACGCGGACAGCAAAAAACGCGCCCGCCTGAACTGCATCGCGCACCTGCTGGGCCGGATCCCCTACGAGGATCTGACGCCCAAACCGTTCAAGCTCAAACCGCGCCAGGAAGAAACCGGATACGTGCGCCCGCCGATCACCGATCAAACCTTCGTGCCGGAAGTGTATTGACACCTTTACATATGAAAGAAATTCGTGGACGTTTTATGAATTCAGGATTTCGGGGAGTATCTCACGAACCCTTTTTGTACAGGAGAACGATCATGCCCGTGGAATTCCAAGCCGACGAAAAGAACATCGTGAAAATCAAGATGAGCGGAAAACTGACGAAAGAGGATTACGACACGCTGGTGCCCGAATCGGAACGCGCCATCGAACGGCACGGCGCGATTCGGGTTCTGTTCGAGATGAAGGACTTCCACGGCTGGGAGTGGGCGGCCGCCTGGGAAGACCTGAAATTCGACATGCGCCACCATGCCGACATCGAAAAACTCGCCATGGTGGGCGAAAACAAATGGGAAAAATGGATGGCCACGCTCTGCAAACCCTTCACGAAGGCCCAGGTGCGTTACTTCCCCGCCGAAGAAATCGACCAGGCCGAAGAATGGGTCCGAAGCGACTGACAAATAAAACGTCAAATACAAGAGAACGCGAACAAGACGAATAAAGACGAATAACGCGAATTTTGATAGAGTTTTTTGCGACTTTCTGTCTTCTGACTCCTGACTTCAAACTTCAAAACCAATTCGTCTTATTCGTCTTTATTCGTCTTACCTGTCCCATAGGGATTCGCGTTCTCTTTATTCCCTTGGGAGATGTATCATGCGTATTGTCGCCTTTTTCCTTCTTCTGACCGTCGTCTGCATCGCCGGCTGCGAGGGACACACCACGCTGGCGCTGGTCGTGCGGACCGATCAAATGACCCGCCGGAACGGGAGCGTCGCGCCGACCATTCCCCTGCTTCGCCAGGACGGAAAGACGACCACCCTCGCCAAAGCCGCCTATCCGTTTTACCTCGTCGCGTTCGTCGAGGCGACGGGACAGCCGGACTACCTCTCCCCGGCCGTCGAGAACATCGCCAAGGGACTCTGGCTGGATTCCATCAGCGTCGCGCAGATCACGGTCCCGACCCGGGAGCATCCCTTCCCCGACGACGTGCTGCAACAATGCACCCCGCGGAAGGAAAACCTGATTCTCGTGCTCGATCCGAAGAAGCTGGCGTGGGAAATGTTCGAGCGCCCCGCTTTCGGCACGTTAGTCCTGATCGACCGATACGGATACATCCATTCCGTCGGATCGCTGAGCAACTCCCGCGACGTGCTGTTCGACACGTATCAGCTCCAAAAAAAATGGGAACAGGATCAGTTCGAGGAACATTTCAGCCTGAGCAATTATCCTTCGGACTAATCGTGCGAATCGGCGTCCGCGGACTCCTTCGTGTCCCGGTGTTGCTGCTGGGAGACGGCCTTCATCATCCGCCGGGAAACGACGATTTTTCGAATGTATATCAGTTCTCGCAACGATTGGCCGTCCTCGCCCTTGGCGCGTTCCTCCAGAAGGAATGGCCCGTGCGTCTGGTTGCCCGTTCCGATCCAGATCGGCTGGCCTTTCACCACTCCGATGATTTCCGAGCCGTCCGCGAGGCGAAACCGCCGGCGGAACCGGCGGAAGGGATAGCTCTTGCCGGTATAGACTTTCTCCGGTTCGCCCATCGCTTTCCATCGCCAGCGGCGTTTCATTTCCTCCTGATCGACGATCGCGGTAATCGACAGCACCGCGGCTGGGGGAATCCGCCGCCAGCGTTTTTCCTCCGCCACCCAGACCCTCCAGGGCTTCTCGCGCGTGGTGCACATCCACCCAGCCATCTGCAGGCCGTTGGAAAATTCAATCACCCCCGGCAAGGCGTCGTCGCGTCGGAGCGGGGAATCCGCATGCAACGGGGCAGGTTTCGACGCCGGCTGCGTTTGGGCGACGGGCCTGGCTCGATCAAGCCAATACTCCAGATCGTCCTTCGCCTCAGACGGCTGCGTCGTCGAAGGCGCATCCGCCGTCGCCGACCAAACCGCCAGGAACGATCCCGTCAGAACCGCGATAACGAAAACCCAGGTTTTCCTACCACATGTTCCAGCCGGCATACGCTACCCCCCCTGCGCGACGATGCGACGGGTGTCTCGGGCGATCATGAGTTCTTCGTTGGTGGGGATTACCCAGATCGGCAGGCGCGAACCGTTGGCGGTGATGGGACCGGCCTTGCCTCCGACGGTGCTGAGGTTGCGATCCTCGTCCGGTGTCGCGCCGAGGGAGGCTAGCTGCTGACAGAACATCTTCCGCACGGGTAAGGAATTCTCCCCGATCCCGCCGGTCAGCACCACGGCGTCCACGTTCGGCAGGACGGCGTAATAGGCCCCGACGTACTTCACCAGGCGATAGACGAACATTTCAACCGCCAGTTCGGCGCTCTTTTCACCCTTCTCGCGGTACTCCAGCAGGTCGCGCATGTCGTTGCTCAATCCGCTGACGCCCTCCAGGCCGGAGTGCTTGTTGAGGGCTTTGTCCACGTCCTGGTGACTGAATCCCTGGGAGATCATGTACAGCACGACGGCAGGATCAAGATCCCCGCTGCGGGTGCCCATGATCAATCCTTCCAGCGGTGTCATGCCCATGGAGTGATCGACGGCCCTTCCGTTGGCGATGGCGGTCATGGAACAGCCGTTGCCCAGATGGCAGGTGATCAGGTTGACGCTGTCGGCGGGTTTGCCCAGCAGGTCCGCCGCCCGTAAGGTGACGTAGCGGTGGCTCGTGCCGTGGAAGCCGTACTTCCGCACGCGATATTTGCTGTACCACTCCGCGGGAACGGCGTATCGGTGGGCGCGCGGGGGCAGGGTGGATAAAAAGGCCGTGTCGAACACCGCCACGTGCGGAACGTTCGGGATGGCCGCCATCGCCGCCTCGATCCCCGCGAGGTTGGGCGGGTTGTGTAGCGGCGCGAGCTGGGCGTTGCGGCGAATCGCGTCGAGGATCGTTTCGTCGATGCGGGTGGACTTCTCCGCCTCCTCCCCGCCGTGCACCACGCGATGTCCCACGCCTTCGATCTCGTCCACGCTTTTGAGGATGCCGACCTTCGGATCGGTCAGAGTGTCGAGGATAATCCTCATGGCCGCGGTGTGGTTCGGCGCGTCGACGTCCAACCCGATATGCGAACTGCCCGCCGTATGCATCAGGCGTCCCCTGCCGTTTCCATTCCCGTTCCCGCCGCCTCCGACGCGCTCCACGATCCCCTTCGCGAGCACCACCTCATTGGTCATGCTGAAGAGTTGATACTTGATCGAACTGCTCCCGCAATTCACGACGAATACCTTCATACGAACAGCCTTTCCTAGCTTGTCAATTAACCCCGGCGCATTTCGACGAAACGCTTAGGATACAACAAGGATTCATTCCACGCAAGAAAATCAACGTTCCGTCGCGCAGGAGGTTGCGGCTGATACATCGTGACGGAGAATCCCCCCGGATGTGCTCCAACGGACCGGTGGGTACATTCCGGGGGTTTTTTACCGCTCATTTTTCGTAACCTGCTTGCTTTCCGCATACTGGAAAAATTGTACCTGTACCAGGCCGCCGAGTTCCGCCCAATTCCGCCATTTTCTGCCACGTTCTGCCATTTTCTGCCGAAGACTGGCCGATCCTATCCTGAAGAAAACGCGAATTGCGCGAATCGAAGACGAATAAGACGAAACTTTTTTGTGTTTTTATAAAAACACCCCTATTGGTCTTATTCGTCTTCCTCCCTAAGGGATTTTCGATTCGTACCACTAACGATCTAAATCTCGATATGTCATAAAGATTTCTATTCAATGGTTTTT
>JAFGJE010000112.1 GCA_016929245.1 Phycisphaerae bacterium | reverse complement strand
CGGAGGACATCCGGACGGGCTTGTAGTGGTGGGGCCGACGCTGGGAATCGTCGGAGGAAACCCACAACAACCCGTCCGCGGTGTCCGGTATGTCATCCTGAGCCCCTAAGGGGTGAACTCCGCGAGTCTTCGAGTGAAGTCGAAGGACCTCACGCTCATGAAACTGTAAATGCTCGCGATTTATTGCGGATTGCGGAATGCGGATTGTGGATTGAAAACTAACATATGACAATGATTACAAAATTCCATATTTCTGAAAATCTGTGGTTCGGGGGAAGAGGATGAATCATTTCAGACATATCCTGTTGCTGACTTTCGGTGGGTTGCTGTCGCTGCCGGCAGGCTGCGGGGAAAAGCAACCTTCTTCTTCACCCCCGGCGAAGGTAATGCTCCGCGGGCATACGTGGCAGGTGGAGTTGGCGATGACGGATCGGCGGCGATTCCAGGGACTCAGCGGCCGAAAAATCCTGTCGGACGGTGAGGGGATGTTGTTCGTCTATCCCCGGGAGCAGAAACTTTCCTTCTGCATGCGCGGCTGTGATATTCCGATAGATATAGCGTTCCTGGACCGCAATTTGCGCGTCGTGAACCTGTACGAAATGACGGTTGAGACGGACCGCGTCGGACGGGCGATGTATGATTCGCACGTTCCGGCGATGTACGCGCTGGAAGTGCCCGGCGGGGCGCTGCGGCGCGCGGGCGTTCGCGTGGGCGACCGTGCGGAGTTCGTCAACGTACCCCCGCCGTCACGGGCGGAGGAAGGACGATGACGAGAATCAACGAGTCAATGGGAGACACGTGATTTTGTCGATGGAGACGATATTGTGGATCGGCGACGAGGCGCCGCCGGCGGTGCGGGAGTCGATCAACGGATCCTGGCGCCTGGCGTCCATCGCCGCGCCGATCGTGCTGAAAGAGCTGCCGGGCGACGCCTGCCTGGCGGTGATCGACGGGCGGCGCGGTGACGCGGCTGCGGCGACGCGGCAGCTTCAGACAGCCGGGATCGTGCCGGTGGTTCTGGGGGCGGTGGAGCCGAAGGCGAATTCGGAATTTCCCGTGCTGTACGTGAACGAGAACGTCACGGCGGAGGAACTTCGCGCCCGCCTGGAAACCGCCGCGGAACTGGCGCCCCTGATCCGGCGCATGCACAACGGGTTGATCCAAGCGGAACTGCTGACCAAGGAGGCCTCGCGGACCGCCAACGAAATCGCCGAGGAAATGCAGATCGCCCAGCAGTTGCAGCAGGATTTCCTTCCGCGAAGCCTCCCGCGGGTCGGCCCGGTGCACTTCGGTGTGCGATACATGGCCGCCGGGTTCGTCAGCGGCGACATCTACGACGTGACGCGCCTCGACGAAACCCACGTGGGATTTTACGTCGCCGACGCCGTCGGACACGGCATGCCGGCGGCGCTGATGACGATGTTCATCAAAAAGGCCCTCCAGACCAAGCGGATCAGCGGGAACACCTACGAGATCATCCCGCCCAACGAAGCCCTGGCGCAACTCAACGCCGACCTGCACCGCCAAAAACTTTCCATGTGCGAATTCTGCACGGTGGTCTACGGCGTGATCGACACCGAATCACTCGTCTGCACCGTCAGCCGGGCGGGGCACCCTCCGCCGATCTGGATGCACGCCGACGGTTCGCACGAAACCGTCAACATGCTCGGTAGCCTGCTGGGCATCATCGAACAGGCGCAGTTCGAGTGTCGCACGCTCCAGCTTGCCCCGGGCGACCGGCTGTTGGTGTATTCCGACGGCGCGGAGGACGTCATCTGCGGCAAGGGGCGCAGCCGGACCATGACGATGGAATCGTTCATCGCGCCGATCACGACGCTGGACCGGGAGGACTTACTGGCCCGGCTGACGTTCTCCGTTCCCGCCGCCGGCGCGGACGACGACGTGACCCTGCTGTTGCTGGATGTGGACATGCCGCCCCTTCGGATCTCCAAATGAGGCTGGAATCTCTACCGTACCGGCGGGGGGAAATTGCTTAGATCGAGGCGGCGGAAGTAGTCTATGGTTTTGGTCAGGCCTTCGGTTAATGAGGTCGTCGGTTTCCAGTGGAGGGTTTGTTCCGCCAGCGTGATGTCCGGGCGACGCTGTTTGGGATCGTCGGCGGGTAAATCCTGGTGGACCATCTCCGACGTCGAACCGGTCAGGGAGATGATCGTCTCGGCGAGTCGGCGGATGGAGATTTCGTCGGGATTGCCCAGGTTCACCGGCCCGGAGAAATTGTCGGGATTCTCCATCAACAGCACCAGCGCGTCGACGAGGTCCGTGACGTAACAGAACGACCGCGTCCGCGTGCCGTCGCCGTACACTGTGATGGGTTTGTTCGCCAATGCTTGAAGGATGAAATTACTCACGACGCGCCCGTCGTGCGGGTGCTGGCCCGGACCGTAGGTGTTGAAAATCCGCGCGACGCGAATCGGCAGATTGTGCATTCGTTGAAAATCGAAGAATAAGGTTTCGGCGCATCGCTTGCCTTCGTCGTAGCAGGCCCGCGGGCCGATGGGATTCACGCTTCCGAGATACGTTTCGCTCTGCGGCGAGACGTCCGGGTCGCCGTAAACCTCGCTCGTGGAGGCCTGCAGGATCGGCGTGTTCGTCCGCAGGGCGTTTCGCAGCAGGTGCAGCGAACCGTCGATGGAGGTTTGCAGCGTCCGGATCGGATTGTGCTGGTAATGCACGGGACTGGCGGGGCAGGCGAGGTTGTATGTTTCATCGACGGCCAGTTCAATCGGCTCGGTCACGTCGCGGCGGATCAGCTCGAAATTCTCATTCGGCAGGAATTCCGCGATGTTCCGCTCGTGGCTGGTGAAGAAATTGTCCAGGCAGATAACATACTGGCCGTCCGCGAGCAGGCGTCGGCAGAGATGTTGGCCGATCAAACCCGCGCCGCCGGCGACCAGGATTCGCTTTCCGTCGCTCAAGTTTGTTTGCCTTCCCCGCCGAAATGCTGACAGTAGGCGATGAGTTTATACGCCAGCCGGGCCGCGAGAAATTCCGTCGCGTGGTTCGGCGGGATGGGGCGCACCTCGACGATATCCGCGGAGACCACCTGCCGCTGGGCGAAGACGCGTCGCAGCAAACCCGTCATCTGCTCCCACGTCATGCCGCCCGGTTCGGGCGTGCCCGTTCCCGGCGCGAGCGACGGATCCAGCGCGTCGATATCGATCGTGATATACACCTTCTCGCCCAATAGCGCCATCGCCGCGTCCATCCAGTTTGGGTCTTCGTTGATCTGCTTGGGCATGATCATGCGATCAATGTATTCGCGGCAGTCGTCGTATTCCTCCTTCGAGAAATTGCGAATGCCGACCTGGGCGATGTTTTGGGTGGTTTCCAGCACGCGACGCATGACAGCCGCGTGCGAATGCTTCGTGCCGTCGTAACTGTCGCGCAGGTCGCCGTGGGCGTCGAACTGCAACACGCTGATCGGCCCGTGAATTTCCGCGACGGCCGCCACCAGCGGCGCGGTGATGCTGTGCTCCCCGCCGAGGGTCAGCAGGAATTTCCCGTCCCGGAGGATCGGTTCGGCAGCCGCGCGAATGCGGGCCATCTCCTCGTCGGGCGTGTCCGCCGCGGGGACAGCCGGGTACGTCGCGATGCCGGCGGTGTGGAATTCAACGAGCAGTTCCTCGTCGAACCATTCGACCTGTTTGGAGGCATCGAGTATCACCGCCGGGCCGTCCGCGGTGCCGGGCATGTAACTGACGGTGCCTTCATACGGGACGGGCAGGACGGCGTACTTCGCCGTCGCCGGATCGCACAACTCCGACGGAAGGCCGAGGAAATTGTCGGGAATATCGCTCATGCGAATAAGCATATCCGCCCAACCCCACAAAAAGCAACCAAGAGAACGCGAATCCCTCGGGGACAGGTTAGACGAACCTGCCGGAAGGCGGGACGAATACCGCGAAGATTTTTTGATTTGAAAAATACCCTCACCCAGCCTTTCAGACTGCCCTCTCCCAATGGGAGAGGAGTTTGTGAGCAACACTCTATACGTTCGGCAAAACGAATCATTCGTCAAAGAATCTCCAGCCGTTTTCCGGGCCAGTTGCCTGTTTCTAACTTTATCAGCAGTTTCGTCAGCAGCCGTCGGCCCATGGTT
>JAFGJE010000111.1 GCA_016929245.1 Phycisphaerae bacterium | reverse complement strand
CGGAGGACATCCGGACGGGCTTGTAGTGGTGGGGCCGACGCTGGGAATCGTCGGAGGAAACCCACAACAACCCGTCCGCGGTGTCCGTTTTTTACGGTAGGAAGCTGTTGATTTGTTTTAGCTTATCGGGGAGGTATTTCGTGGCGACGAACTCCAGGCCGTGCTTCGCCAGCGCCTGTTGTTCCACGCGGACGCCCATCTTGAGCATTCTTTCGATGGCCTTCTGCCAGGCTTTGTAGTGCCGGATGAACGGGTCGTTGGACATGGCATCCTTGGCCCGCTTGATGTCCACTTCCTTTAAGGGGTGCGTGGGCAGTTCGTAGGTTTTGATGTCGTCCGGCGTGACGCCCAGGAACCGCGCCTGGGGGACGCAGAAATATTCGTTCAGATGCGCCGCGTTCCCGCTGCCGACTTTCAGCGTGCGGTAGATGTTGAAATATCCATACGGGTCGCCGTCGGTGAAAACGTACACGGGCAGTTTTTTCTCGTCGGCGAGGCGGCGGATGAACCGTCGACAGGCCCGGCTGGGCACTCCGCCCATCGACACGAGAATGCAATGATGCCTGTCGTAGAAATCCTCCTCGACCAGCCGCTCGAACATACCCTTGGTTTCGACGGCGAGAATGAATTTCGCGGTGGTCTTGAATTGCAGGTCCTCCACGACAGTCGGCACGGAATAGGCGCCGGAACCGAAGGCGGTGCAGTCGATCTCGATGGGCTTTTTCGTGCGGCGGTCCTTGTCGATCACGATCAACTCACCGGCGACCTCCCCGCCGTGTTCGTCGGCCCGGAAGTGCATCTGTTCGCGGTTTACCGCCAGCATCGCCTCGACGTCGTCCATGACGGTGTCCGACTCGTCCTGCCCGGAGAAGGCGGCTTCTCCCCAGTTGTAGGCCTGGTAGTACGCTTCCCGCTTCGTGGAGTGTCGCTCGGTTTCGACGAGATCCTTGCTCATCGCGAGCATCTTGAGCGTCTGGGCGAAGGTTTTGACGGTGTTGACCGTCAGGGTGCGAATCTTGTTCTTCCCCTGAAGCTGGAAGTGCCCCGCCGCGGGTCGGTATTTGACGTTCGCCAGCGAGCGGATGGGCAGTTTCATCTGCGGTTTGTCGCGCCGCCTGATCTTGTCGTGCACGTCGGCGGCTTCGGCGACGATCTTCCGCACGACGGGGGAGGGTTGGTTCTTTTTCGATTTCGCTTTCGATTCCGTTTTAGCGACCATGGTTTTCCTTCCGTGGAAATCTCTTCTCAAATCATCCATAAGAGAACGCGAATCAGACGAATGAAGACGAATAACGCGAATAGTGTAATTTATTTTTTCGGAAATGGGAAGTTGCTCTTTTTATGCGTTTCAGTGTCACGGGAAAAACCAAAAAGCATTCGCGTCATTCGTCTTCATTCGTCTGATTCGCGTTCTCTTTTTAGTGGAAGCGAGGAGGATTACCGCAGGGAGAATTTTCCCAGGGAGATGACTCGTCCTTCCGGGGTGTAGTAATGGGCGCAGAAGGAGTTTTTATCCACGCGGGTGAGAGTCAGGCCGTAGTAGTCGTACACGTTCGCGTCGGCGAGTTCCTCCGCGGTGGGACCGGCGCGAGAAACGTTGTTTTCCTGATCGAAGTGCCCGATGAATCGGCAGAGCGAGTCCCTGCCGTCCAGGATGAGTCGCTTGGTCGGCTGATAGACGCGGTCGTCCGGGGGGGCGTTGGCGTCGGGGGGATACAGGGTCGCCTCGGCCTGCCCGTTCAGGTAGAACACCAGCCCGCCCCAGGCGCTCTTGTTGTCGGCGAGGTCGCCGTCGGCCATCAGTCGCAGCGACGTCTGCACGCGAGGGCGGGAGAGCATCTCGTTGATGAGATACAGGTTCCACAGGTCGGCCATCGTGAGATGATCGACCTGCAGCCAGAAGCTCTCCTTGTAGTCCGCGCCACCGGCGACGGTCGGGGAGTGTTTCACGTGCTTTCGCGTCTTGAGGGCCTGTCCGATCTCCAGCACGATCTGCGTGCGTTTCAGGTTGTTCCGCAACGGGTCGCGCGACAGGCGGCTGAGCAGGTGGAAATCGCGGATGTCGAAGCCGTATCCGTAGCTCTTGGTCCAGTCGAGGCTCATTCGCGCCGCGTCGGGGAGCATGTTCCGCCGGGCGCGGTAGATCAGGGAAGTGGTGATCAGTTCTTCCCGGGTGGTCGGGAAATAATCGAACTGCTCGGCGAAGGCCTGGACGGCCTGGGTTTCCTCCGTCTCGGCGTGCATGGAGAGCATTTTTTGCCGCAGCGCCTCCAGGCCGAGTCTCGCGCGAAGAATCTGCAGCGCCTCGCCCTTGGCGTCGAAGGTGGGGGAATTCAGTTCCGTCAGGAGCGTTTCGTCCCACGGTTTTTCGCTGATGCGTTCGACAGCCTTCCGGAAATTCGTTTCGTTCGGTCCGGTGATCTCGGTTTCCTTCGCCCAGGAGCGCACCACGCCGGAGAGCATCTGCGGGGGCGCGTTGTTCCCGAGGTAGGCCATCACCGCCGCGTGCATCTCCGGATCGCTCTGGCGGTCGGACATCTTTCCGGTGATGAACGTCGAGAGGTCCGGGTAGTTTTCCTTCAGCAGGAACAGCAGGACGTCCCGGTGCAGCGGTTTGGGGGTTTTGCTGTTTCGCAGCAGCGTCGCGAGGTCCGCCAGGTCGGCTTCGGAGAGGATGCCCGGCTGTTCGTTCGAGATCAGGCGCACGAGCTTCAGGGATTCGGATCGCTGTTCGGACGTCAGTTCGGCGTTGCTCACGCGGGTCAGGTTCATCTGGACGATGCGATTGTCGGGCCAGCGCGTCCGGTCGGCGCGCCCCATCTGCTGGTATTCGGAGACGGTAATCGGCGCAGGACCGACCTGTCCCTCGTCGCAGCCGACCAGAAACATCGCCCCGGCGAGGACCGCCGGGAGTATAAACCGCATAGAACGCCTTGGTTTTGCCATAATTACGTTATCGGCCATTTTCAGGAAATTTACGTAATTTGTACGGTCCGCAAGATTTTATCCATCCCGCCGACGGTGTGCAAGTCGCAAATCGGCGAAGAAATCCCTCATCCCTCGTGTGCGAGGATAAATCATGGCGGCCTCAGGCGGCGGCTTTTTCTTGTGTCCAGTAGGTTCGCCACAGGCCGCTGTGATAGATGG
>JAFGJE010000110.1 GCA_016929245.1 Phycisphaerae bacterium | reverse complement strand
TGGAAAAGGCAAGGCCGAAAGAATCCCAATCGACTCTTGCCGACAAAAGAAGTCTGCAAACACAAAATCACGGCAGTGCCATTCGGGTCAGGTACCTTTTTCTCCTGCCCGCTACCCCGTTGTCTTTCTCAAGAGCGCCTTCAATCACCGCTTTTTCGCATGACTCGCTCGAAGATCGCTCCGAAGAAGAACATCTGCACCGTCCAGGTGAGGATCGCGCGGGGGAAGATCCAGAACGCGGCTGTGGAGTCGCTTGCCGGCTGGAGGAACCACGGGCCAAGGTACACCACGTTAGGCACGACGCCCAGCCCCGGCGAGTGGGGGATATCCACCGCCGCCCGCGTTTCGCCAGCCATCACGCGGCCGTACACCATGGCGAAGAACATCACCAGCGCGAAGGACTGCCATAAGCTCAACGCCATCAACTGCATGGCCCGGCGGTTTTTCTGTCGGGATTCCTTGCGCCCCTGGAACTGCTCGCCGAGGATGATTTCCCGCGTGAACAGGAATCCGAACGCCAGGTAGGCCGCCCACGTGAACATCTGCACCCAGGGATTGCCCGATACGGCGATGGACCATCCTTCATCGGTCGGCAAAGCCGTCGTGACGGCAAGGAAGATCGCGGCCGCGGTCTGGGGCAGCATGAATCCCCACGGGGAGACCATCGTTCCGTCGATGTCCGGCTGCCGGCGGCGCGACTGGAGGGCGTAGGCGATGAGCAGTCCGAAATTCGCCAGGCACAGCAGCGCGAAGGGAATTCCCGTGAAGGATTTCGCGCCGGCGAGATTCAGCACCCCCGCCAGCAGGAAGGGCAGGAGAATCCACCCGGCGACGAATTTCCCGTTCGTCAGCCAGCTTAGGACGGTCAGGCCATAGGTCTTCGCCAGTTCGCGGATCATATAGCGGCGGAGCATCCAGTTTTCGATCAGACCGACGTCCCGGATGGATTTACCCGCCGATTCGGGCCGGGCGCTCTTACCGGACGTCTGGGCTTTCACGTGTTCGGCGAGGATGCTTTGGGCGTCTTCCTCGCGTTCCTGGTCCACGATTTCGACGATCTGCTGCAGCCGGGGCTCCAGGATCGCGTTGATGCGATGATGAATGATCCGCGTGGTCAGCACCCGTTCCAGCCAGGGCAGGTGTTCGTCGCACAGCCGGCCGAGTTCCGTCATGCGATGGATCAGGCGTCGCCAGCGCGGCACGAGGTCGTCGCCCATGCGCGGGCGGCCGATCTCGGGCAGGCAGTCGTGTTCGAGAATCTGGATGTCGTCCAGCAACCCCATAAATTCTCCCGCCCTGGACTGGGCGGTGAGGCGCAGGCGGTTTTCCCATTCCCGCTGCTGTTCTTTCACGCCCGAATGGTCGTCGGGGCGGCTTTGCGTCTGATCCAGCAGTTCGCGCCAGTCCTGTTGGCTCTTGAGCCCGTACCGCAACAACTGCCACAACGGCGCCTCCGCGGGGGTGTGGTCCTCGCCGAATTCCTCGCGGTCGCTGCGCGTCAGGTGTCCGATCATCCGCCGCAGGAAATTCAGCCAGTGCTCGCCCTGGTCCGACAGGCTGTGCAGAGAAATACACCCCAGCAACGTGGCGAAATCGTCGTAGCGCCGTTTCCAGGACTCGGCCTCGATCTCGAAGTGCGCCCGCTTCTGCCGCTCGCTGACCAGCAGCGCCCGGGCCTCCTCGTACCGCTCGAACTGCTCGATGAGTTGGCGGATGCAGTCGAACAGGCGACACAGGTCGTCGTCGGTGGAATATTCGATCATCTCCCGCAGCAGCAGATTGTCCGGGAAGGCGAACAGGATCATGTACACCAGTTCGACGGTGTATTCGCGGAATTCCTTGCGGTCCTCCACGAGCTGGTCGCGATGGTCTTCCTGGAAACGGTAAACGCAGTGGAGGATGCGGCAGACGATGGCGGCGAGGTCTTTCCGAAGGCTGGCTGGGAGCAGCCGGTCGTTGAGCATCGGTTTGACCATCAGCAACTGTCGTCGCGCGAGGGACATGAGTTCCTGGAGCGTTTCGTAGTCGTTCCGCTTCGCGGGACGGGCCGCGAAAAACGCCGTCCATTCGCGGTGCAGCAGTTCCTTCAGGCAGCCGACGAGCGTCGGGAGGATGCCGCTCCGCGCCCGCCCGGCGGCGGCGATGCCGTCCATCAGCAGCGAAAGGCGGTGCTGGAGATTCAGTTCCTTCCCGGATTCCGAAGCGCCCAGCACCTCCGGTCCTTGCAGCATCAGCAGCGCGTGGACGTTCAGCGCGAATTGTTCCCCGTCGGGACGTTCCTTCCATTCCCAGTCGTCGCCGAAGGCGCCCCCGGCGATGGCGCGCATCCGCCTCGCCGCGGCGCGACAGAAGGCGTCGCTTTCCTCGCCCGCGAGGCGCTGAAGTTCCTCCAGTCCTTCGGTCAACCAGCCGGGCAGATCGAGGGGACTCGTCCAGAGTTCCCGAAACGGCGGCGCGCCCTTCAGCCGCGATACGTCCAGCACGTATTGGTTGTACTCCAGGCGCGATCGAATCCATGCGGGATGAAGGTTCTCGAACAGCAATTCCGCCGTCGCGGCCCACTGCTTGTCGGGAACGTGTTCCTGGATCGCTTGAAGCAGCGTCGGCAGGGACAAAACGTACACCAACCCCGCCGATCCGCCTCGTTGAGCCTGGGCGAGAAGCGTTTCGGTGAGTTCCTCCGGCGAAATGTCCGGAAGGGCTTTGGGGTGTCGCACCCCCAGCAGATAGCTGCCCAGCGTCCAGGCCTGGTCCTGCTCCTGTTGGGTCAGGTCCGTGGAGGCGGAGTCTTTTTCGTCGCGCAGCGTCCGGAGGGGCTTCCGAAGAATTTCGTCGATCAACCCGCCGAAGGGTTCTTCAGTGGTGTCGGGTTCGGACAGATACGCCGCGGCGGCGCAGCAGGCCCGTCGGTAGCGGTGAAGATTGGTTCGCGTGACGTTGCCCGACCGGCGACGCAGGCCGGTGTCCTGGTAGCCGCGCGGGGGTTCCTGGTCGTCGCCGGCGGCGGGGGCTTCTTTTAATCGCTGTTGGATGAACTCCAGCGCCTCGGCGTCCGCGGCTGCCTGTTTCCCGATTGCGCGGGCGGCGGTGGTCCAGGTGGCGGTGTCTTCGTCGCAGAACGCGACGATCCATTCTTCCAGTGTCGTTGCTTCCGGGGCGGTGTCCATGAGGCATATTCATGCAGGTACGAGAGGAAAAATCAAGACTTCAGTTTATTTGGAGTTTATTGAATGATGAGTAATCATGTTGTCATCCTGAGCGGATCGCAGCGAAGTCGAAGGACCTCACGGTTTCGTGCGCGTAAGGTCCTTCGACTTCGCTGCGATCCGCTCAGGATGACAACAATGAAGTTTGGTCATTGGGTATTTGCGAATTGGGTATTTCCCTTGGTGACAAAAGGAGATATAATCCCTTCGGTTTTCTTTGGGAACGTCTCATGCGGTACGGAATCTGCACAATCTGTTTGTGGATCGTCCTGTCGGGTTTTCTCGGCTGCGCGGCTTCCACGCCCACGGTCGGTACGGTCGCCCAGCGCCTCCAGGCCGAGGATCCCGCCGTGCGCATCCAGGCAGCCGTCGAAGCCGGAAACACGGGCGATAAAAAAGTCGTTCCGCTGCTGGTGGATCGATTGACGGATACCGACAGCGACGTTCGATTTTACGCGGGAATGGCGTTGGAAAAAATAGTCGGTCGGGAGGTCAGCAAGCATATGGGGTGGGTATCGTATGACCCGCCGGAACAACGTAACAAGGCTGTAATGAGGTGGCGGACATGGGTACGGAAACACTATGGGAAGGCGACTTCCCAACCGGGCGGGGAGGCGACCTCCCAACCGACGACGGAACCTTCATGAGTGAATCGGAATCCATGGGCTCGGCGCTGCGATTGGAGATCAAGTCCGATCCGGCGGAGCTGAAGCACGTTCGGACGGAGGTGGAATCCTTCGCCCGCGCGATGGGCATGACGGAAGAATCCGCCGGAAAGGTCGTCCTGGCGATGGACGAGGCCCTGACGAACATCATCCGCCACGCCTACGAGGGCGCCGCGGATTGCCCGATTGAAATCGACCTGTCCGTGCGGGACACGAACCTGCACGTGACGCTGCGGGATTATGGCAAGCGGGCGCCGCGGGAGAACATCCATTCCCGCGACCTTAACGACGTTCGCCCGGGCGGACTGGGCGTGCATATCATGACCCAGTGCATGGACAGCATCGACTATCAACCCGCCCCGGGCGGCGGAACGAAACTGATTATGATCAAATGTCTTCGGGATTCGGACAACGAAAGGACCAACGGGCTACAGCCATGACTGATTCGCCGATTCAAACCGTCACGTGGGAGGACAAGGTCGCCGTGGTGAAAGTCGCCGGCGATATCGACCTGCACCGCAGCGCTTCCCTGCAGCACGCCCTGCTGGGATTGCTGGACGAACAGCCCAGCAAGGTCGTCGTGGATCTATCGGGCGTGCCGTACATGGATTCCTCGGGCGTGGCGTCGCTGGTGAAACTGCTCAGCCGCACGCGGAAACTGGGCGTGTCGCTCGTGTTGCTTTCGCCCAGCCAGAAGGTCAAGAGCATCTTCGAGATCACCCGCTTGAACAGCGTCTTCACGATCACGGACAGCAAAGAGGAGGCGATGGCGTAGCATGGCTGGCGGTTTGGCGGGCAATCCGGTCGAGCGCCTCGGCGCGAAGGTGCTGCACGGCTTTCAGTACGCCGGCGGATTGTCGCTGCTGCTGGCGGACCTGAGCGTGGGAATCGCCAAGACGCTCCGAAAACCCAAACCGCGCGACCTGGTGTCGCTGGGCGAGCAGATCGTTCGCGTCGGCGTGCGGAGCATCGGGATCGTCGCGCTGGTGCAGGGGTTCGTGGGCGTGATCCTGGCGCTGCAACTGACACCCACCCTCGAAGACTACGGCCAGCAGGCGCAGATCGCCACGATCATCGGGATCAGCGGATTTCGGATGCTGGGCCCGATTTTCACCGCGATCGTGATCAGCGGGTTCGCCGGGGCGTCGATCGCCGCGGAACTCGGAACGATGGTCGTCGCGGAGGAAATCGAGGCGATGGAGGCGATGGCGCTGAATCCGACGCGATTCCTCGTCCTGCCGCGCGTGCTGGCGACCTTCGTGTGTATGCTGCTGTTAACGACGTTCGCGGACCTGATGATCGCCGCGGGCGGATGGGTGACGGCGCACATGGCGTTGGGCGCGGACGTGTACAACCGCTACTGGGAACGGATGCGCGACGCGCTGGTGTTCAAGGATTATTTCACCGGCCTGATCCAGGGCGGCGTGTTCGGCGTGCTGATCGGTCTGATCGCCTGCTACGAAGGTTTGCACGTGCGAGGCGGCGCCGAGGGCGTCGGCCGCGCCACGACCATGACGGTCGTATACTCCATCGTGGCGATCGTGCTGGCCGCTTCGGTGTGTACGGTGATCTTTTACACGTTCGGGTTCTAGGAAAAAGAGAACGCGAATAAGACGAAGGAAGACGAATAAGACGAATTGTTTTTTAGTGTATTGGTGAGTTCATTGATGTTTTTCCCATGAGAAATACTATCGCGGAAAATACGGATCTCGCCGTTCAAACGATGACGGAGATTCTTTACAAGGAATTGAGTTATCGTGTGATTGGGTGCGCTCAGCGCGTCCATTCCGTGTTAGGGCCTGGATTTCCTGAACAGGTGTATCACCGCGCTTTATGTCTGGAACTGGTGAAAGAGAAAATTCCATTCTCCTCGGAAGTGGAAATGGATGTCGCCTACGAAGGTGTAACTTGTGGACAATTTCGTGCGGATATTGTCGTGGATGAAAAAATCATCCTCGAACTGAAGGCAATTGAAATCATGGTCGCAAAACATGCCGCCCAGATGTTGGCGTATTTGAAGGCGTCGGGATTATCATTGGGTATCCTGATGAACTTCGCCGACACGCGCCTTCAGACAAAACGGATTGTGAATCAACAATAAGACCAATGGTTGTGGAATGAAAAATAAAAAAATTCGTCTTATTCGTCTTCATTCGTCTTATTCGCGTTCTCTTGATTAATGTATGGCCAATGTGAAGGACAATTCGACGCCCGTGATTCAGGTGCGGGACCTGGTGAAACGTTTTGACGGCAGGGCGGTGCTGGACGGCGTGAATCTGGAAGTGTTTCCCGGTGAGATGCTCGTGATCATGGGCGGCAGCGGGTGCGGGAAGAGCACGTTGCTGCGCAACCTGATCGGTTCGATGGTTCCCGAGGAAGGCGTGGTGGAAATCTTCGGGCAAAATACGCTGGTGATGGACGAACCGGAACTGGACGAAATCCGCAAGCGATTCGGAATCCTGTTCCAGTCCGGGGCGCTGTTCAACTCGATGACCGTCGGCGAGAACGTGGCCCTGCCGCTGAAGGAACACACCGACCTTGACGACGAGACCATCGACATCATGGTCAAGATCAAGCTGGAACAGGTGGGCCTGCGGCAGGCGGAGGACCTTATGCCGTCGGAGATTTCCGGCGGGATGAAAAAACGCGCCGGCCTGGCGCGCGCGGTGGCGCTCGATCCGGAAATCCTGTTCTACGACGAACCGTCCGCGGGGCTGGACCCGGTGACCTCCGCGGAGATCGACTACCTGATGATGGACCTCGCCAAAAAACTCGGCGTCGCCAGCGTGGTCGTGACGCACGAGATGGACTCCGCGTTCCGCATCGCCGACCGCATGATTATGCTCGACAAGGGCAAGGTGCTGATGGCCGCCAAACGCGAGGAATTCGAGACGATCCGCGACGGTAAGCCCACGGGCGACGACACGAAGGATTTGATCCGCCAGTTCCTGCGCGGGGATTCGGAAGGACCGATCACCCGGCGACGACAGGCCGGCGGATACGAGGAAGATATACTGCACGCCGCCGGCGCCCGCTAGCGCCGCGGCGGACGGAGATTTTTACACTGACGGAAATAGGTCCGCGAATTTCACGAATGACTCGAATTGGATTGAATGAAACATAACAATTCGCGCAATTCGTGGACTCTTCCCGGAGATGATTATGCCGAGAAAACAACGTAACGAACTCAAGGCGGGTATATTCGTCATCGCGTCGGTAGTGCTGCTGCTGGCGGTGATCCTGTGGATCGGGGCCTCGGACCTGTTCACGTCCGTGGCTGCCGAGGCGGTGTTCTACAGCAACATCTCCGAAGGCAGCCTCGGTCTGATCGACGGCGGCGACGTGCTCCTGGGCGACCTGAAGATCGGAAAGATCGTCTCCATCGAACCGGACGAGCAGAACAAGCGCATCCTGTATCACGTGAATATCGAGGATCCCCGTTACACCATCTACGCCGACGGAACCGCGATCATCTCCAGCGTGCTGCTGGGGACCGCGCCGCTGTCCGTCACGGACCTCGGCCATAAGGAAAAAGGCCCCGCCGACGAAGCCCACGCCATTCATATCGGCGGCGGCGTGATGCAGGCGCTGGGGAAACTCTCCAACACGGTGGACGTCGAACTGAATCCGGAGAATCCCGACTCGCTCCTGTCGAAGATCAAGTCGATGGCCGACGACCTCGCCGGCGCGTCGAAGGACATCGCCGCGATCACCAAAAAGCTTCGGCCTGAACTCGATCCGACCCACGAGGACACCATCGCGGCGAACCTGAAGACCACCAGCAGGAACCTCGCCGACACGACGACGAAAATCGACAAATACGTCAAGGACGACGTCGGCAAGCTGCTCGTGAAAATCCGCGAGATCGCCGACGCCGTGCTCAAGACCGCCAACAACCTGGACGTCTCCAGCGAGAAGATCAAGATGCTGCTGGTGGCCAATTCCTCGGGACTCGACGAAATGATCGACAACATGGTGCTCGTTTCGGCGAACTTGAAGGCCGCCTCCACGGAAATCCGCCGCAACCCGTGGCGCCTGTTCTACAAACCCGACGACAAGAAGATGCGCTCGACCAACCTCTACGACGCGACGCGCGCGTTCGACGAGGGCGCGAACCAGTTGAACATCGCCGTGACGAAGATGGCGGCCTTGCGGGGTTTGGATCCCAAGGATCCCGAAACCAAAAAGGAAATCCAGCGCATCCGCCGAAAACTCCTCGACAGCTTCACCAAGTTCAAAAAAGTCGAAGATGTTTTATGGAAAGAAGTCTCGGCGGAGTAATCCTGAAACCCGAAGGG
>JAFGJE010000109.1 GCA_016929245.1 Phycisphaerae bacterium | reverse complement strand
GGCTACGGGCATGACGGCCCAGCAGCAGATCGTGGACGTCATCGCCAACAACCTCGCCAACATCAACACCACCGGGTTCAAGCGAAGCCAGATGGACTTCCAGGACCTGATGTACGTTAAGCTGCGCCCGGCCGGTTCGATCGTCGAGGAAGGCACGAATTCCCCGACGGGTCTGGAGATCGGAAGCGGCGTCAAGAGCGCCTCGACCGTGAAGGTTTTCACCGCCGGCGAACTGGAAAACACCGACAACCCCCTGGACGTGGCGATTCAGGGCGACGGGTTCTTTCAGGTGACCGGCGGCGACGGCACGACCTACTACACCCGCGACGGTTCCTTCCGGGTCGACGCCAGCGGAAACCTGGTCAACGCCAACGGAATGCTTCTCGAGCCCAACATCACCATTCCCTCCGACGCCGAGACCATCCAGATCGGGCAGGACGGAACGGTGTCGGTCATGCAGCCGGGCAGCGTCACGCCCAGCCAGATCGGGCAGATCCAACTGGCGCGGTTCGTCAATCCCGCGGGATTGAGCAGCGAGGGCGGAAACCTGCTCTCCGAGACGGCCGCCAGCGGATCGGCCACCGTCGGGACGCCCGGCGACAGCGGACTGGGACTGCTGGAACAGGGTTTCCTGGAACGGTCCAACGTGCAGATGGTGCACGAACTGGTCAAACTCATCACCGCCCAACGCGCGTACGAGATCAACTCCCGCGCCATCAAGGCCGGCGACGAGATGCTCACGACCGCCAATCAACTGATTCGATAGGAGCTTATCGTGAACGTGCGAATCTTCATTCTGTTGCCGGCGGTGCTTCTGACGACCGGATGGGTCGTCGCCGAAGACGACGCGCCGCTGGTGAAAATCTATCTACCGCGGCAGAAAATCGTCGCCGGTCCGAGCATCACTCTCGACGACATCGCCATGGTCACCGGCGAAGACGCCTGCGCCCGGCGCGCTCGCGGGCTGAAACTCGGCAGAGCGCCGCTGCCCGGCGAGACGATCGTTCTGAAACGAAACACCATTCGCGCCCGGCTGGCGAGCGAAAAACTCTTCGAGGAAGACATCTCGATGATCGGCGCGACGGAAGTCGCGGTCAAACGAAACGTCAGCCTCATTCAGCCGGTGGAACTGATCAATCTCGCCGAGACTTTTTTGCAGACGCATCTACCGAGTAAAAGTTTTTCCTGGAAGCTGGCGCGAAAACCGAAATCCCTCACGTTGCCCGAGTCGTCCAAGGCGGAGTTGAAATGTCACTCGGACGAAAAAGCTCCCAGCGGGCACGTCCGCGTGATCATCGAAGCTGTCGCGGGTGAAAAGGTTCTCGAAACGCGCCAGGTGCTGTTTCAGTTGAAATATCGCTCGCAGCAGGTGGTGGCGACCTGCGAGATTCGTCCCGGCGAAATCATCACGCCCGACAACGCCCAAATCGAACGAATCGAAGTGGCGCGCAAACCCGAGCGATGGATTTCTCCGTTCGGCGCGACGGCCCGCAAAACGATCCAGGCCGGCGCCGTCATCAGCGAGAAGCTGATTCGTCGACCCAAACCGCGGGTGACGGTGCGACGCAATCAGACCGTGCGCATCAAACTCGCCGGTTCGGGATGGTGCATCACGGCGTTGGGCACCGCTATGCAAAACGGCGTGACCGACGACATCATCGCCGTGCGGAATATCGATTCCCGAAAAGTCATCCAGGCCCGCGTGGACGAGGACGGTGACGTGATCCCCCTGACCCCCGGACGATAAGGACAAACCATGAAAATTCACGTTTCACTTCTGGTGTTCTGCACAATCCTGACAGCCGTCTCGTCGGCCTGGGGCGGATCGATCTTCCTGAACGCTTACGCACGCACGCACGGGCAGAGCCTGTTCGCGGACGACAAGGCCTCCAACATCGGCGACGTGCTGACGATTAAAATCTCCGAAAGCGCCAAGGTGGAAACGAAAAAGAACCGCACCTGGGACAAGAAAACCGCAAACAGCGGAAAGGGCGCCGGATGGTTCACCCTGGGCGACATGACGCCGGGACTCGGACGCATCGACAAGATGTGGCTGCTGCCCGAATACAATTACGGAAACGAAGCCAAGAGCAACCTGACCGGCAAAGCCGACACGACGGAAGAACAGAAATACACCGACCACATGACGGTGGTCGTCGAAGACGTCATGCCCAACGGAAACCTTCTCGTGCTGGGCAAGCGGACGCGGTCGGTGACGGGCAACAAGGAGACGATCCAGGCCAGCGGTATCGTGCGTCCCAGCGACATCGGCGCGGACAACATCGTCACGTCGGATCGCGTGGCGAATTTCCACATCGTCTACATCAACCGCGGGCAGGAGAACAACTACCTGCGTCCGGGCTGGTTCACGAGAATCTGGAACCTGTTCAACCCGTTCTAAGCGAACGAGAACCCTTTGGGAGATGGGCGTTATGCGAACAAAGCAACTGGTTATCCTGGCGGTGCTGCTCGCGGTCAGCGCGGGTTTCGCCGAGCGGATCAAGGACATCACGACCATTGACGGCGCGCAGAGCAACGAACTCAACGGCGTGGGTCTGGTGATCGGCCTGGACGGATCGGGCGACAACTCGAACGTCGCGAAGCGCATGCTTTCCAACTACTATCGACGCCACAACATGGCGTTCGATCCCAACAACGTGGACGCCGCCAACGCGGCCGTCGTGGCGGTCACCGCCATCCTGGGCCCGTCCGATCGCGTCGGCGCGAAGATCGACGTGTCGGTCTCCGCCACGGGCAGCGCCACGAGCCTGCAGGGCGGAAAGCTGCTGCTGACGTATCTCAAAGGCGCCGACGGACGCGTCTACGCGACGTCCCAGGGGTCGGTGCTCCTGGGCGGGTTCGGGGCGGCGGGAAACAACGCCACCGTCACCCAGGGACACCTTACCAGCGGCGAAATTCCCGACGGCGGAACGGTCGTTCGCGAGGAACTCGCCCATATCGTCCGCAGCGGCGAAGTGACGCTGCTGCTGAAGAACCGGGATCACTCCACCGCCCAGTACATCGCCGCGGCGATCAATTCCAAGTGGCAGGGGATCGCCCACGCCGCCGCCGACGGCGGGGCGGTACGGGTGAAGGTGCCCGAAACCGTTAAGCGAACCGACGTGAATCAATTCGTGCACACGCTGGGACTGCTCGAAGCGCAGGTGGACCAACCCGCCCGCGTCGTCGTGAACGAAAAGACCGGAACGATCATCGTCGGACAGAACGTGACGATTTCGACCGTCGCCATCGCCCACGGGAATCTGACCATCACCGTGGAAGAGAAGGATTACGTGTCCCAGCCGACGGGCAACTTCGGCGACGGCGGAACGACGGCGAAAATGGATCGCACGTCCATTCGCGCGACGCAGAAGGAAGGAATTCTGCGCGTCGTACCGCAGACGCTGACCGTCACGCAGCTCGCCCAGGCGCTCAACGCCATGGGATTGACGCCGCGCGACCTGATTTCGATTTTCCAGGCGATCAAGGCCGCCGGCGCCCTGCAGGCGGACCTGAAAACCATGTAACCGTACACAAAGGCCGATTCGTATGAGCGATCCGATCACATCCATTTCACCCGCGTCGTCCGTCGCCGGCGCCGAACCGATGCTCGAGGCGCGATTCCGCGCGTTGGCGGGAAACGCCAAACCCACCGCGGAAGAACTGAAGAAAGTCGCGCGGGATTTCGAGGGCGTGTTCCTGGAGAAGCTCCTGCAGGAAATGCAGAACACGATCCCCGATTCGGGCATGTTTTCAGGCGCCGGGATGAAACAGATCAAGAGCATGTTCTGGTCGTTCCTGGCCGATCAGGTCGCCCAAAACGGCGGGATCGGACTGGCCCAAAGTCTCTACCGCGATTTATGCGTCTCGGCGGGAGTGGATCCCGCCGGCGCCGCCGGAAACTCGACCCCGCGGAGGCAGGTGGCGAAATTTATCGAAGCCGCCTCCGAAACGAATTCTCCAACGGAGTTGAAACCATGAATCCCCCCGCCAACGCATTACACGGGATGACGCCCGATTTACTGGCGCTGCTCGACGAGGAAATCACCCTGCTGGGACTCCGCGCGAAGCAGTTCGACGATCTGTACGAGGCGATTCTTCATCGACGGGACGAACGAATGGAAACCCTCCTGGCGGACATGACCCTCGCCCAGCAACGCCAGGCGGTGCTGGATGACAAACTTCAGGCGATGCGCTCCATGCTCTCCCGCGCCCTGGGACGGGAACAACAGGACATTCGTCTGAGTGAACTTGTCGGGCTGCTGGAGGAAACCCCGTCGCGGCAATTGCGGGAAAAACGCCAGCAGATCATCCTGCTGGCGGAGCGGTTGAAACGAAAACACCTGACCACGGCGATTCTGCTCGCGGAAAGCGCGCGGATCAATCGGTTGCTCCTGGAAAGTCTGCTGCCCCAAACCGACACGGTGACCACCTACGGCGCCGGAGGCGCCAAACCCTGGCGAACCAGTTCCGGACTGGTGGACGCGGAGATGTAACCATGAATTTATCCATCGGACTATCGGGCCTGCGGGCCGCCCAACGAGCCATCGAACTGGTGGGCACGAACCTCGCCAACGCCGCCACCGAAGGCTATCACCGGCAGAATATCATGCTGACCCCCATGGGCACGGGTAACCAGACGACGCTCGTGAGCACCGGCGGGGTGAAGATCCTCGGTTCCTACCGTTCCTACGACATGCTCGTCGAACAGGAAAATCTTCGCGTTTTACCGGAACTGGGACAGATCGAGGAGGAGTTGTCCGTCCTGACGTCGATTGAAGCGATGATCGGCGACATTGAAAACGATCCCCTGGGGCAAAGTCTCACCAATTTCTTCTCCGCGCTGAGCGATCTGACCGCCGACCCGACCCAGTCCGCCTACGCCCAGGACGTGGTCTGGTCCGCGGATGGATTGTGCACGAACCTGCGCTCCCTCGGCGATTTCCTGGTGGAAATCCGGGAACAACTCGTGGAGCAGGCTCGACAATACATCAACCAGGTCAACGGGTACGCCCAGAGAATCGCGGAACTGAACCAGGAGATCGAACTGGCCATCCGTCGCGGCGCGTCGCCGAACCTGCTGCGGGACCAGCGCGACCAGGCGGTCGCGGAACTGGCGAAACTGGTGGAAGTCCAGACCAGCAGCCTGATCTCCGAAGACGGACAGGTGGACGTCAGCGCCTGGGGAACGCCCGTGGTGATGGGTATGGAATACCAGCAGTTCGGCGTCGGCGTGAACTCGGACGGCCTGTTGGGCTTTTCCGTGAACGAGCTTGAAAGCTACTCGCCGTATGTTTCCGGCGGGAAAATCGGCGCGCTGGTGGAGATGTACAACGAGATCATTCCCGATATGCAGCGCCAACTCGACACGATAGCGCGGCAGATCATGTGGCAGTTCAACAATCTGCACGCCCAGGGCGTCGGAGCGGCCGGCTCGTTCACCGACTTGACCGGAGTCGCGGTCAACGGTTCGCTGGAATTCCAATACTATCAGACGCCCATGTCCGACGGAACCGTCTCGTTGCGACTGATCGCTCCCGACGGAACATACGAAGTGTACGATCTGCACATCAGCGACACGATGACCATCGACGACGTGATCGACCAGATCAATCTGATTTCCTCCGGAAATCTTGTGGCGGACTTGTCGGACCAGGCGCTCTACCTGCGGGCCAACAACGGATATAGCTTTGATTTCATTCCGACGTACAGCGACGAGGCTTCGGCGATGACCGAAACGATGTCCGGGCGGGCGGTGTCGGAATTGCGGGACGCGTATTTCACCGGCGACAACGCCCTGGATGAGCTGACGTTTGATCTGGGATCGACTCCCGCGGAGCAGTTCACCTACGCCATCGGCGTGGGAGACAAAACGCTCCACGAGGTGGTGGAAGACATCAACGCCTGGTCCGAAGGCGTACACGCCGGCTGGCAGGCGGCCCGGGCGGTTTGGGACGACACCGCCGGCGGATTCGTGCTGCGATTGGAATCATTCGATTATATGGGCGTGGGAAATATTTCCGTCGCCAATGTTGGAAACGTCAAGTGGAGCGGAACCGCCGACGACGTGGCGATTGGAGTCGGCGACTTTGAACAGGCGACGGCCCGCAATGCGTTCTCCGCGTCGGTTGAATTGCGGGGGATTTACACCGGGGAAAATCAAACCTTCACCTGCCGTGTGGTTCATCCCGACGGGCCGGGCAATGCCGGAATGGTCGGGATTGAAGAAGACATGACCATTGAAGTGTATAACGAGGCTTCGGAACTGGTGAAAGTGCTTTCCGTGGGATTGGGATATCCCGCCGGGGAACCGTTGGAAATCGTCAACGGCATCGAGATGATCCTGGGAACGGGTGTTTTGACGCACGGGGAGGAATTCGATTTCACGGCCCGAAGCATCAGCGACGACACGATGTTCCTCGCCGCGGCCGGCTTGAACACGTTTTTCCAGGGAACCTGCGCCGCCGATATCAAGGTGCGATCCCATTTCTATGAAAATCCGGAGCTGCTGGCTTCCTGCCGGGGCGTGGAACTCAGCGACAACGTGAATATTTCCATGATGCTGGATTTACAGAGCGTCGCGAACACGGCGATGAACGGCCTGACTCCGGAAGAATATTACAACAACCTGATCACCTCCCTGGGACAAAACGTCATGCTGCGGGAAGCCCGTCAGGAATCGATCAGCGCCGTGCACCGGGAACTGATGAACCAGCGCGACCAGATCAGCGGCGTGGACGCCAACGAGGAGGCCGCCAATCTCCTGGTGTTCGAACGAATGTTTCAGTCAATGAGCAAATTCATCACGACGCAGAATGAAATGATGCAGATGTTGATGGACGTGCTGTAAGGATTTCTTCGGAAACAAAGCCTGTAGAAACGAACGAAACCCGCGAAGATACCAATAGCATAACCCCCAACGAGAACCACCATGGGAAGCTGGAATACCATTTACAACAACACTATGTTCGGCGTGCAGTACCACTCGCAGAGCATGGCGCGCCTGCAGGAGCAGATCACCACCGGCAGCCGGATTATTCGATCCTCGGATGAGCCGGCCGGCGCCCACCGGATCATGTCCTTGCAGGATAACATCGATGCCCTCGACAATTACGACAACAATCTGACCGAGGTGGAACTGTCGCTCAGCGAAGCGTCCAACGCCCTTCAGAATCTCTCCGAACTGATCGCGCGCGTGGATGTGTTGACCACGCAGGCGTCCAACGGAACCTACGGCGGGGAAAACCGCGTGGCGATGGCGGAGGAAATCGATCAGATTCTGGAACAATGCGTCTCCCTGGCGAACCACAAGGTGCTCAACCGATACATTTTCGGCGGGCAGGAAAGCTCCCGGGCGCCGTATGAAGTGACGTATGAAAACGGACGTATCGTCGACATGCGGTATGTCGGCGGGTATCGCGATCAACCCGTGCCCGTCGGACCGGGCGTGACGATGTCCGGGCAGTTGGTCGGCGAATCGATCTTTCGCAACGACAAACGCCAGACGCCCGAAATCTACGGCGCCACCGGCGCCGCGGTCGGTTCGGGCACGTCCAGCCTACAGGGCGACCACTGGCTGCGCCTGAATCACACCCTTTCGACGTACAACGCCGGCAGCGGGGTGGTCATGGGCACCAGCGGCGTCAAAGGCGACACCATTCTGGGCGACGATCACACGATCACCATCGGCGGCGGGATGATTCGTCTCGACGGCGGTCAGGACGTCGCCTACACGGGCGCCGAAACGAACCTGAAACTCACCAACGAAGTCGGAGACGTGGTGTACGTGAATCTCACCGGCGCCCTGGTCGACGGAACCTGGTCGATCCAGGCCGACGGCGAGGTCGCCCTCGACGACGGGACGGGGATCGCGCTGAACAATTTCGCCCTCGATAATTTCGCCGTGACCGATCCGGACGATCCGGATCGCTTCCTGTATATCAACACGAACGACATTCAGCGAACGGGCGTGGACGCGGTGACCGTTCCGGGAACCTATGACCTGTTCGAGACGTTGATTTACACCCGCGACGTGCTGATGAACAACGAAGGATTGGACGACGCCGATCTGACCGAAGCCATTCAACGCGTCAGCGGTTCAATTGTGGAAGTCGGCGACGGCGTCCGGCGACGCATGACGATCGTCGGAGGACGCATCGGCGCCGCCGACACCCTCCGCGGAACGCTGGACGACCTGCAATTCAACGCCCAAACGGAATCCACCTCCATTCAGGAAGCCGATATCACGGAATTGGCGGTGAAACTCGCCAAGAGCGAAACCCTTTACCAGATGTCCCTCCAGATCGCCGCTAAAACGATGTCCCTAAGCCTGCTGGATTACATGCGCTAATCAACGTCGTGCAAACGACGCGATAACGATCTCTATCCCTCATCCGCCCCGCGAGGCTTGCCCGGCCCGCGGGGCGAACTTTTTTCCGCGCCCGTCAGAGGTTTCCACTCTCCGCGCGGCGGGAATCCGCTCCCGCCGCGTTGTTGCGCCCGGGAGAGATGCATCCTTCAGCGCATATGAACAGGAATTAAACACCGCAATAAAAACTTCTAAGTTTACCCATGACCAAAAAGCCCCTAAGTGCATATTTGGTAGTTAATTATAAAAATATACCTTTTGGGAAATTTCGGCACGGTGTTTGCAATTCTTTCTGGTGCGTATTGATTTCATGGATTTCATGCAAAAGGAAACCAAACCCGTGCGAGTCATTTACGAAGACGAATTGAAGCAGTATCGCCGCCGGCAGGAGGCGTATGACCAACTGCAGGAGATGGCGTCCTGTCACGTGGCCGCGGAAGATTACTTACAAGCGGAGCGTTGTTATCGACGGGCCGCCGTTCTTTGGCCCGAACGTCCCGAACCGTTCGTGGGCCTGGGCGTGGTGGCGATGCAGACCGGACGGACCGCCGACGCCTTGCGGGCCTTCCAGACCGCCAGGCTGATGGACGCCCGTTGCGCCGAAGCCTGGGCCGGGACCGCGATGATCTACCAGGAACGTCAGAAATATCCGCAGGCCTTCGAAATGTATCTCCGCTGCCTGGAGATCGACAGCACGAACCTGATGGCCCTACTCGGCCTGTTCCAGACGTCCTGCCAGATGGGTACGTTTTTCAAGATCATTCACTACCTCGAACAATACCTGGAGACGCATCCCGACGACCAGGCCGTGTTGTTTTGCCTCGCGTCGCTCTACGCCCGCGACGGTCAGCCGATCCAGGCCAAGCAGGCGCTGCTGACGGTACTGGCGAACGAACCGAAGAAACCCGAAGCCTTGGCGCTGCTGCGTGAAGTGGAAGAACAACTCCGATCCGATTGCCCAAAGGAAGTCGCATGAACAACTCACAGGAAACGTCCGCCACAACCGTACGGGAACCCATTCGAGACGCCGAAACCTTCGAAAAACACCTGACGGAGCTCGAAGCGCTGCTCCGGGAAGGCCTGGCGCTGGTGCGCGACGAGAAATACGACGAGTTCATGGAACTCGGCCTGGACATGGGCGCGAGGCTCCAGGACGTCACCGGCGCCGAGGCGCCCGTCACACACGTGTCCTTCGAAGCCATCGGGCGCATCAAAAAACTTCACCAAGAACTGGGCCTGCTCCTGACCAGCCGGCAGGAAGAAACCGCCAAAAAGATGGCCCAGATGAAAACCGGAAAAAGCGTGCACAAAGCCTACAAAAACGCTTTGGGCTGATTCCTTTTTTTCCCGAAATCTCCGCGCGGTTGGAATCTCCCGAGGGGATCCCTTACGGGACCTTCCCGCCGCGTTCTTTCTATTCATTGGATATTCTCTGAGAATCCAACAACGCCGAACGGCAAGCCGGTATATGTCCCGGCTTGCCGTTCGGCGTTGTTGGAAATAGTTTGAAAGCTACTCTCGTTTCCGGAACGTATCTTTCCTTGAGAATGGAGATGTCAGACGCTATCCTTTTCCTGTGTTATTTACACTTGGGAAAAGGACGACGAATGGCGACGAATGAGATTACACTTTCTGACTTGGCGGCGAAGATCGGCGGGGTGTTGACCGGCGACGGCGGGGTGGTCGTGCGGGCGGCGGCTTCGCTGGACGATGCGGGTCCGGCGGATATCAGTTTCCTGGCGAACCAGCGTTACACCGCCCAGATGGCCGACACGAAGGCGGCGGCTGTCATCGTCGGCAAGGAGTACGATGGCCCGGGTCCCGCGTTGATCCGTTGCGACGATCCCTACTTCGCGTACCGCGAGGCGATGGTGCTGCTGTACGGCTTTCGAGAGGCGCCGTTTGAGGGCATTGACGAACGAGCGAATATCGCTCCGTCGGCTTCGCTGGCGGAGAGTGTTGCCGTCGGTGCGTTCGTCACCGTTTGTCGCGGCGCGGTGATCGGCAAGGATAGCGTATTGTATCCCGGCGTGTTCGTAGGCCCGGACGTTCGCGTCGGCGACGGCTGCGTGCTGTATCCCAACGTCACGCTGTATGATGATACCGTTCTGGGCGACCGCGTGACGGTGCATGCCGGATCGAGCATCGGTCAGGACGGCTTCGGTTATTCGACGCACAAATGCGCCGACGGCGTGGTGCGACACGACAAGATTCCGCCGGCGGGGTATGTAATCCTCGAAGACGACGTGGAGATCGGCGCCTGCTGCGCGATCGAGCGGGCGGCGATGGGCCCGACCGTGATCGGCGCGGGCACGAAATTCGCGGACCTCGTAGCGATCGGGCACGGCACGAAGATGGGGCAGCATTGTTTGATGGTCTCGCAGAGCGGGATCGCCGGTTCGACGATGGTGGGCAACTACTGCGTCTTCGGCGGGCAGGCCGGGGTGGTCGGGCACATCCGCATCGGCGACGGGGTGCGCGTCGGCGCGCAGGCGGGCGTCACGGGCGACGTTTCCCCGGGCGTGGAGCTGTTGGGCAGTCCCGCGATTCCTCGCGCCGAAGCCGGCAAGAGCTACACGCTGATCTCGCGCTTACCGGAGTTGCGTTCGACGGTGAAAAAACTCACGCGGCAGGTGGAGGCGTTGCAGAAGCGTCTCGACGAACTTCAAGGCGACGACGCACGGGAGACGTAACCATGACCGAGACAATCGGGCTCATCGCCGGCGCGGGCCGAGCGCCGATGCTGGTCGCCGACGGAATCCTGTCGGCAGGCCGGCGGTTGGCGGTGGTCGGCTTGAAGGGTTTCGCCTCGCCGCACCTGGCGGGGCTTGCCGACGCGTTCACGTGGGGCGGAGTGCTGCGTATGGGCGGGTGGATTCGCTTCCTGCGAGCCCAGGGCGCGAGCCAGGCCGTGATGATCGGCTCGGTGCGGAAGGGCGATATGTACCTGCCGTTTCGCATCCTGCGCTATATGCCCGATTGGCGTGCGTTTCGGATATGGTACGGCCGCCTTCGCAAGGACAAGCGCGACGAAGCGGCGCTGCTGGCGGCGGCGGACGAACTGGCGAGTGAAGGGATCGAACTGATTTCCAGCGTGGAGTATTGCATGGACCAACTGGCGGACGAAGGCGTGATGACGAAAACCCAGCCGATGCGCGACGCGCTGCTGGACATCGAATTCGGTTGGCCGATCGTGCGGGAGTGTGCACGGCTGGACATCGGCCAGGCGCTGGCGGTCAAGGAACGGGACATCATCGCCGTGGAGGCGATGGAAGGAACCGACGCGATGATCCACCGCGCGGGGCAGCTCTGTAAAAACGGCGGCTGGTCGCTGATGAAAGTCGCCCGGCCGAGGCAGGACATGCGCTTCGACGTGCCGACGATAGGACCGGACACGCTAAAGAATCTCGCGGAGAACCGATGCGCCTGCGTGGTCGTGGAGGCGGGCAAGACCCTCATCACCGACAAACAAACCACCCTCGCCCTGGCGGACAAACTCAAAATCGC
>JAFGJE010000108.1 GCA_016929245.1 Phycisphaerae bacterium | reverse complement strand
GTCCTGACGACCATGGCGTTGAAGGAGATCGACATTCCCTATGTCGTCGCGCGGGCCTTCTCCGAAAGGCACGGGCGCGTTCTGGAAAAGGTCGGCGCAGACCGTGTCGTCTACCCGGCGCGGGATATGGCCCTTCGGCTGGCCAAGTCGTTGATGGCCTCTTCCGTGTATGACTACGTTGAGGTCGCCGAGGGAATCAGCGTCCTGGAGGTCCGTGCCCCAGCACACTGGCATGGCAAGTCCCTCGCGGGGACGGGCATCCGTAGTCAGTTCGGGGTGATGGTGCTGGCCATCAATCGACACAACGGCGACAAGAGCACCCGTCAATCCATCATCGCGCCGTCGGGAGATGATGTGATCCAGGACGGCGATACGCTGGTGGTGTTCGGCCCGGACGCCAAACTCCAGGCGTTCGAGAAGAACGCATTGACGACATCTTCTGTCCAGTGAATGTCATCGACCACTGCCGTTTGCGACGTGCCGAACATTCGGGAGCAAAAGGTTTCATGGAGATCGTCTGAAACAACCAGGTCAGGCAGGAATTTCTTCCGCAAGAAACTTCCATTCGTGATTCCAATTGGCGGAAAAAACAGACCCCAAACGTGTCAGTCTTCTTCCTCACATTTGTTGAGTTGTTGGCGGAATTGGTCTTCGATTTTGATAATGGGAAAATATTCTTCGGCGCAGGGGAGGCGGCCTTGGGTTTTCAGGATCGATGTCAGACCGCAGTTACCCATAGATTGCAGTTTACACGTGCAGCCGTGGAGGCTTCGATGCTGATAGCATGCTGTGCGGAATTGTAAAAATACATCCCGCAGTTTCTCGCGGGCCTCCGGCGGCAAGGCGTGGCGTTCTTCTTCGCCGGTTTCTCCGTCAGCGGTTTCTTCTTTCGATTGAACCCGTTTGGGTGATTCGGCATATCCCCACGGCTTGCCGTGCGGGCATTCAAAATCCACTTTATCTTCCGGCAATCGGTACACCTGGGCCAGCGTCAATCGCCAATACCTTCCGCCTTCTTTGTTCCGGCAATCTTTGCAGTTCAGCCTGGACGTGCAGATTATGGAACTTTTCAGGTCTATCATGCTACATCCTCGTAGGTATGCCATACCGAAACCGATGCCGATCCGTTCTTCCCCCGTCGACAGGTCGCGCTGGAAGAATTGCAGCAGCTCGTATAGCCCGAATAATCGTTATTCACCGTGGTTTCGTAGGATTCTTCACAGGTGACCCCTGGCGTTGTCCCGCTGAATAAACTGATCGATACATGCATCGACGAACAGGCTCTCCTGCATTCCCAGCCCAATATGTTTTTCCCGATTCTCAGGGAAGCGGTTATAAACGCTTTTACGATTACGTCGCCGTCATTCTGATGATAGAATCTTACATATAACGTGGCATCGTTGGCCTGAAATGAACACGTCCCGGAACAATTTTCCTCATTTTCAAACGAATTACATGCGGAGATGGTTATGGGATAGGATTTCTCCATAAAACACGAAACCTGATCTTCGTCGCCTAATACATACGTGCCTCCCAATTTTCCGCTGACTCCGCCTATAGTCACCCCAAACGTTCCGCACCACGTTCCCCAGCCGTCGCAGACGTAAAAATTCTCCGAATCCAAATCCACACCGCTGAACGTCACCGAGGCATGCCGGATTCTGCGTTGCGACGGACGGGTTTTATACGAACAGCCGTCGATGGAAAACGAGTGGGAACATTTGTAGGTGGCCGTGGCCCAGGTGGAACTATACCCACCGCTGGCGGAGCTGTCGTCTGTCCCGATCAATTCACCATCGACATACACCGTTAACGTCGCAAACGCCTTGCCGTAGGAGGGGCATTCAAAGCTCGTAAACTCCAATGTGATTTTGATGGTGGAATCTTCCACCGACCCCGGGCCGTTGTACTCGTATACGCAATCGGAAATCTGGGACAAAGGCCATCCCTTGGAACAACTGACCAGTTCGGGATGTTCGCTGCAACTCGTAATGCAGCACACATATTCGTTAAAACTGCAGCAATCGCAGTTTCCGATACACACCGCGCACGTGGAGATGCTGGTGGCGCAATTGTCCTTGCAGCATCGCTCCTCGAAGTCTTCCTGCGTCATCAACACGGGAACGCCGTTGAACACAGCCAATTTATTATCGAGTAATCCCGGCCCAGACCCGCTCATGGACAGCTCCATTCCTGGCCTTTTTCCCAGGCCAATGCTCCGGCCGAAAACGTCAGGAAATACTTTCCCTCCCCCGTAGGAGGAGGCAGCCAGGTTAGCTCTCCGTTGATGACGGCGAAGATGGAACCTTCAGCGCCCTTGCTCATCCAGTCCAGTGATCCATTGCGCGTGATATAAACGGATTCATCCAACCCGCGGGGCTTCCAGGCCAGGTGGCTGGCGGAGCCGTAAATCAGCATCGCCTCAGGCCCTCCGGCCTCGAACCAGGCTGGGGTATCACCATTCATATACAGCAACGATTGATCGCCACCCTTGGCCAGCCAGGACAAATTCCCGCCAGCTACGGTCATAAGCGAACCATTGTCTCCCTTGTCGAACCAATTAAATCCACCCGCCGTCGAGATGAAGATCGACTGATCCCCGCCGGAACTCTTCCAGGACAGACTGCCGCCTGCTGTGGTCAGGAGGGCGTTACCGCTGTTGGCCCCAAACCACGACAGGGAGGTTCCACTGACGTACAGCAACGATTGATTGCCGCCTCTGGCAAACCAGTCGAATCCGCCAGCCGTCGAGATGAAGATCGACTGATCCGCGCCGGAACCTTTCCAGGACAGATTACCACTGGCGGTGGTCAATACCGCATTACCACCATTCGCATCGAACCATGCCGGAGCATCCCCGTTGATATGCAACAGCGCCTGATCGTTCCCCTTAGCAAGCCAGGACAGCGAACCGCCAGCCACGGATAGCAGCGAGCCATTATCCCCCTTGGGCAGCCAGTCCAGTAACCCATTCCGCGTGATATAAATGGATTCATCGTCTCCCTTGGGTTTCCATGCCAGGTTGCCGTCCGAGCCGACGATCAGCATCGATTCGGGCCAGAACGGCTCGAACCACGCCGGGGCGTTGCCGTTCATGTACATCAGCGATTGATCGCTTCCCTTGGCCAGCCAAGACAGCACACCGGCAGACACGGATAAAAGCGAGCCATCGTCGCCCTTGGACAACCAGTCCAGTTCGCCGTCGCGAGTGATGTAGATGGACTCGTCCAACCCACGCGGCTTCCATGCCAGGCCATGGGAAGGGACATACACCAGCATCGCCTCGTCAGGCCCTCCGCACTCGAACCACGCCGGCGCGTCACCGTCAATGTGCAGAATCGATTGATCCCCGCCCTTGGGCAGCCAGGACAACGCACCGCCGGCCATAGAGAGCAGCGATCCGTCGTCACCCTTGGCCAGCCAGGCGGGAATCCCCCCGTCAATATACAGCAAGGATTGTTCCGCACCGGGACTCAAGACTGTCCAGGCCAGGCCGCCTATCGCATCGGCGGCGTAGATCATGTCTCCAACCGCCGTCGGTTCGGGGGCCGCCCGCCATTTGATATACCCATCATTCAAATACACCAGCTTGGTGTGCCCCGCCGGATCGCGCGCCACGTTCATAAAATTCAATTTGATATAGGCGTAATTCGATCCGGGATTGTCGGCCGAATAGGACGCAAAACCACCGGCGCGATCCAGGTCCATGATCCGGGTCGTCGAGGCTATCCTGCTGTCATTCCATTCGTCATGCTCCAGCAGCAGATGGTTATCATCTTCGCCGCCGGGTATGACAGTTTTCGTCAGCCAGAAATTCCCCGGGCCGGTATTGACGAGGATTTCGTCGTCCAGATATCCCGCCGTCGTGTCATCGCCGTCGGTTTTCACCTTGCCGTTGACGAACTGCGCGACATCGATGATGAAATATTTTAAACCACCTTCCTTGGCGCGGAGCTTGCTGTGATTCTTCGCGTCGTATTCATCTTCGTATTCCCTGAAAACGAACCACGCCGTTCCCTCCGGCGGCAACGTTCCGGTGGGTGTGATCGTGATTCCCGCCCCGGCGTCCTCAATGGAGATCAGACTGCCGACCGTGGTCGTGTTTTCCGCATCCCAATCGTTATGTTCCAACAGGAGCTTGTTGTCGTTTTCCCCGCCGGGGGCGACGGTTTTCGTGATCCAGTTATGCCCCACATCCGGCAGGACGATGATTTCATCATCGAGGTATCCCGCCGTCGTATCGTCCTCGTCGGTTTTCACCTTCCCGCCATTGGAAAGAAGGTCCGGATCGATCACGAACCAGGGGCGAAACGCCTTACTGCCGGCCTCCACGTACATCATCCCGCGCACATGGAGATGATCTTCATCGGCTGGGTTGCCGGTGATGTCCGTCGAGGGCGTCACACCCTCATTGCCGGAGATGGAATATCCATCGGCGGGTTTGTAGAGATCATATCGCTGGATCGGCTCGGTGCGGCTGAAAATGCAGCCATCGACGCCTCCGACCGGCTGCGGGAAGCGGACATAGGTGAAAACCGTATCGGAATCGAATCTCGTATACAGATTCGTCCGCACGGCGTTGCGCCACACCTTGATCTGCTGCTCATATCCCTGATCGTCCAGGATCGGCACACCCGTCGAATCCGTCACGGTCAGATTGATGTATGGATTCGTCACCGGCGCGTCTACTTCACCGACGATCGGCTTGCCGAACCCGGTATTTCCCGACTCCGCGTAACAGAACAGCCACGCCGGAAGGTCGGGATCGGAATCCTTCGAGGGGTTCGGGAATATTTTTACCACGCAATTTTCTGGAACGCCTTCGACGCCGTTGATTTCAAACAGCGTACCGTCGTCGGTTCCATTCAGGCCATCGGTAACCGGCGACCACGTCAAGCCGTCGTCATCGACCAATTCCACTTCCCGCCACTGCGAATACACCCCGCCGTTGGCTTCGGTTGCGGTGATCTGCACACAGATATCGGCTGCGCCGGAGCCGCCGAATCGCACGATCGCGCGCGTATCGCCCCACACGCCGGGTGTTTTCGGTTCATACCACAGCACCGTAGCCGCACCATTTTCGGTCGGGTAGAGCTTGGTCTGGCCGTCGCGGATATCAACCCGCGTGAGAACCTGGCCGTCATATTCCATGTACACCCACGCCACGGCAACACCGGCGGCGTAAGCCCGGCCGATCTTTCCCGCCTTGATCGGTTCCGCCAGGACGACGAACTTCCCATCGTGGGTTCCCGCCGTCGGCGTCGAGCAGGAAAATGAAACACGATTCTCAAACTCGGAAAGATTCTCTGCCGGCAGAACAATCGGCTCATCGATACCCAGTACATCAAAACGATTCGCATCCACACCGCTGTCGTTTTTGACGAGGACGATATTGCTGTCGGAATATTCACGAGTCGACGACCGCCCGCCGCTCTGCTGCCGTTCCTGGTATGCACGGGTGGCGTCAAGAATCGAGTTAAACGTCTGGGCCTTGATCCGCATCGGCTGGCCGGATTGGACTTTTTCCAAACTCACGTCCCGATCTCCAGAATTGAAAAATCACCTTCCTCGTAAACCTTCTCGACGTGGGCAGCCACGGGGCGCTTGACGATACGCTTGGCCGAACTATCCGTTTCCGACTCGTATTCGACCCAGAGGTACTCCCAGCCCTTTTTCGCAATGCCGGTGATGCTGCCGACGGTGATATTGCTGCGGTTCGGGCTGCCGGCGAAGCGGAAATTGATCTCCCAATCCTCGCCGCTGCCGCGTTTTGTTCCCGAGGCACCAAGGAACAGGCATTCGCCAACCGCCATGCCTTTGAAACTGGCGTTGTTGGTTCGTCCCGTCAGCGCGAACAGCGAACCGCGATAACCCAACGTCACAATCGCGTCGGCCAGGTAATGCGTCTCTGCCCAGGTGTAGACCGGCACGGTGATGTCTACACCTTCGACGGAATCCTTCGTTACGCCGATCGCACCTTTGTGGTCCGGAGCCGTTCCGCTGGCGGCATAGCTGGCGATGGTCGCCAGGCTCTGCGTGATGTGCTGCGTACCGCCGCCGGTATCGAAGGAAAACGCGGAGTCACCCGTAGCCGGTGGAGACGACTGGCTGGCACTCGGGGAAACATAATGAACCGTTGCCGTCCAGATGCCCGTCGCCGGATGCACCGTATCGCCGTGCTCCTCGTCCAGCTCAATCGGCTGGCGGATCATGTTGTCCAGGATTTCGGGCGCAGCGGCTTCCAGCGCCGACAAGGCCGTGTCGTAGTCGTCCGTACCCCGAACGATATATTCAATGTCTATCGACTGGTTGGCGACGACGTGAATGCCTTTGTATTTGTATTCAACAGTAACAGCCATTGTTTACCTAACCCCAAGTCTGTCCGGTCTGGTTTTTCGTGTTCTTCGCGATGTCCTTGGTGTTCTTCTCCGTGCCTTCGGTGGCTTTTGCAATGCGATCGGTGGTACTGCTCTGCAATCCCTGCAACGCCGCCGCATTGAACGTGCCGCGAACCTCCACCTGCTGCTGCAAGGCGCTGGCGGTGTCCGCGCTGAGCAGCTTGCGACGAAGGGCGAATTGTTTCATGATCAGAAGCAGGCTGGCCCCCGAGGCACGGGCGGCGACGATGGCCCGCTGCTCCTCCAGCTTCAGGAGCTTCTTCTCCAATTCCACGCCCTTGAACTTCGACCGCAGGGTCATTTCCTCGATGTCCGCACGCCGGGCGTTGTCGATATCGGTTCGCTGCTTGTCAGCCGCTTCCTGCCGGGCGGCTTTTTCCTCCCGGATTTTTCGCACATATTCATCCTGCAGGCGGTTCCGCTCCGCGAGTTTGGCGTTGTTGATCGCCGCGACCAACTCGTCGGTTTCCATTTCGCTGCCCAGTTTCCGGGCGTTTTCGATTTCCCTGTTGTACCGCTCATTCATCAAGGCCATTTCCCGCAGGTGCTCATTCTCGATGGCCTGGAGCTTTTGACGGTGCGTTTCCCGCTGCCAACGGTCGGTTTCGGATTGGATTTTTTTCAGCGAGTCGGCATCGGCGTCCATCCCCAGCATGCCCGGCGCTGGGCCGGGGGATGCACCCGTGACGGCAGAACCGGGCGCAGCACCCGACGGGGTGGAAGTTACCTCCGCCAGCCGCTTTTTCAGTGCGATCAAACGCAACAGGTGAATCTTCTGTTTCTTGTTCAGTTCGTCCTGCCGCCGCGCCTCGGCGTCGCTGAACACTCTCGACAGCCAGAACGATTCCTTCTCGCCCTGGATTTTGTCGCGGTTGGATTCCTCCTCGGCAATGGCAGCCTTGATCTCCAATGCCGCCGCTTCGCGCATGCGGTTATTCAGCTTCGCCTGCGCCCCGGCCAGGCCGAGGATTTTCCCGGAGGTTTTATCCACACTCAAGCCGAGGTCACCGTATTGGCCTTGCAACGTGTCGATGATCGACGTGGCCCGTTTCATCTCGTCGCTGGAGAGGCGGTTTTTCTTCGACAGCGATTCGAGTTCCTGCGACAGTTCGACCGTTTTTTGACGCTGCCGATCCCCAGCCGCCAGGCTTTGACGGGCGGAATCGGACAACTCGTACTGGCTTCGGATCGCCTCGCCGATCGCGGCGTTGAAGGCCACCACCGCTGTGGCTGCCAGAATGAAATACGTGATCGGCCCACCGGCGACCATGACCTTGCCCAGCACACGGACAGCCGTAACCATCCCACGGATTGCACCGACCACGCTGCCGATGATCGCTACGGTTTTTCCCAGCGCCGCCAATGCAACACCCACGACAATAACCTGGGCGGCGGTTTTGGCCAAGGAAACGATCAATGCGCCGTTTTCCTTCACCCAATCGGTAGCGCGTGTGGCAAATTCCGTGATCTTCTCGCCGGTCAAGGACAGTTCCTTCGCCAGACTGTCCCCGATGGCGATGGCGACACCCTCGACGGCCGACCACAGGCGGCGGAACACACCGCCGATATCGGAATCCATCGTGGTCGCCGTTTTTTGGGCGGTGCCGTTGGCGTTGTCGATGGCGTCGTTGAGTTTTTCAAAATTGGCAGCCGTGAGTTTGATCCCACCCGCGATAGCACGTTTGCCGAACAGTTCATTCAACAGGGCGAGTTTATCCGGCGTGGGCATATTCTGGATCGCCGAACCCATACCAGTCAGGATCGAACCCACGTCCCGAAAATTCCCCGCCGCGTCGGTAACCGTTACGCCCAATGCCTCGATTTTCTTACGAATCGATGGATTCGAGAGTTGCAGCATGATGTTCTTCATCGTGTTCCCGGCCATCGAACCCTTGATGCCGAAATTCGCCAACGCCCCCAGCGCCTTGGACGTCTGCTCGATAGACAGGCCGTAGGCGTCGGCAACCGGAGCGGAATATTTCATCGCCTCGCCCAGGTCGGTCAACGTCTGGGCGGAATTGTTGGCTGTCGCTGTCATCACATCAGCCACCCGGCCCATTTCATCCGCAGACAGGCCGAAGGATCGCAAAGTGTTCCCGGCGATATTCGTCGCTTCGGCAAGGTCCGTACCCGTAGCCCGTGCCAGAGCGAGCATATCGCCGGTGGCCTTGTCGATCTCGTCGGTATTGAATCCCGCCCGTGCCAGTTCCAGCATCGCGCCCGCGACCTGGGCAGCCGTGTAGCTTGTGGTTCGGCCCAGAAACTTGGCTTTTTCATTGAGAAGATCGAATTGAGCACCCGTTGCACCGAGCACAGCCTGCACGGAACGCATCTGGTCGTCAAAACCGGTAAATATCTTCGTGGAGGCGATCAGTGGCGCAGCGGCGGCAGCGCCGAGCTTCGCCATGCCCATACCGATATTGCGGACGGAGTTTCCAAAGGCCTTGAGCTTTGCCTCCGCACGACGCAGCCCGCGCACAAGCTTACTGTCGTCGGCGAATAACTCGACGAACGCACGACCGGCTCGAATTGCGTTGGTATTGGGCATGAACTACTCTTTCATATCCGGGAGGCAGTACCACCCCTCGGCCAAGTTCACCTTGCCGGGGACGGGTTTTCCGTTTTTGTCCACGGTCCAGATTTTTACGTTTTTAACTGTTTCGCGGAGTCGAACAGGTTCGCCGGGCGGGATGTAGACGGTTCGGGTTCGCATACATCCGACGGGCAGCACCAGCAGTGCCAGCAGAACCACGAGCGCGCCGAATTTGGCGCGCACGCGGTCCTGCAAACGCTTCTTCAACTCCGGCTGACGCTGGGCGTCCTCG
>JAFGJE010000107.1 GCA_016929245.1 Phycisphaerae bacterium | reverse complement strand
GGCTGTGAAAAAGACGGATAAAGTAATAAAACCGCCAAAAACCAACATCAAGAAAACGGCCGATAAAGCACCCCCCAAAACCGCCGTTCAAACAACCGCGCCAAAGGAATCCAAAATGAAAGCAACCAAGCCTGATGCGACGGCTGAAAGAAATGCCCCGAAAAAGACGGATAAAAAAGTGAAGCCGACGAAAACCTCCGCCCAAAAACCGAACGCAAGTCCATCGAAGAAAGAAGTCCGTAATCCCAAATCCATTCCCACCTCTCAGGCGGTAAAGCAAACAAATCGTCGTACCGAGGAAAAACGGGATATCACGTTACCCAAAGACAAACCGGCTGCCCCCAAAAATCGCAAACCCGAAACCAACAAGAAAATCAGTCCCACAACGACACCCGCTCCAACCCAATCCACCACAAAACCCGCCGCCAAGCGCACACCTTCAAAGGGGAAGAAAGGAAAATGATACATCGGCGGATTGAAATCAATAGCCGGCAGAGTGATCTCTTCGCTTCGACTTGTTACCCTCCCCGCCAAATTTTCATCCCCGGTGGCGGACGTGGCGGAAAACGGCGGCGAGAAACACCAGCAATGAGGAGAACAGCACAATCACCGCGCCGCTGGGTAGATCGGTTATGGCGGAAAGGATGAATCCTCCGCCGCCGCTGATTGCCCCCAGGATCACCGCCAGGATCGTCACGCGTCGCCCGCCGCGGGTCAGTTGGAAGGCGGCCGCGGCGGGATTGGTGATTAAGCTGTAGATCATCAATCCCCCGACGGTCTGAAAATTCACGGTCATCAGCGCAGCCGTTAAGACCAGAAACCCCGTCCAGACGCCCGTGGCGCGGATGCCGGCGGCTTGCGCGTCGGTGCGGGAAAACAGGATCGCCCGCATCTCCTTTCCGAACAGCAGCACGAACAACCCCAGCGCCAACGCGGCTGACAGCATCAGCCAGACGTCCGACCAGCGACAGTACGTCAGGCTGCCCCACAGGAGGCTTCGCACATCGTTGTCGCTTTTGCCCAATACGCCGAACAACCCGAATCCCACGAACGCCAGTCCCATCGTCACGGAGAACAGCAGTCCCATCACGACGTTGGCGTCCATGTGAATCTTTCGCGGATCCGCCAGTCCCAGCGCTAAAGCGGTGACCATCGCGCCGGCGAGCGCCGGTACGAGCAGCATCGGACCGGCCAATCCCCCCAGCGCGCCGAACACCGCGCCGGCCAAGGCAGCGTGGGCGACGCACACGCCCAGGAACGGAATCCGCATCCCGACGATGTACACGCTCAGCAACCCGCTCGATCCGCCGGCGATGAGTCCCCCGGCGATCACCGACGCCCAGAAGGTAAGGTCAAGCATGATTCGTCCCCCCGGGTACGACCGCCCATCGACCGGCGTTGTGCACGACCTCCAGCGTCGGGCCATACAGGGATTGAATCCGCGCGGCGGTCAGGATTTCCCCCGGCCCGCCGTCGGCGATGATTTTGCCTTCGTCCAGCACGACCACGCGGCTGCAACAGGGGGGCAGCACTTCCAGCTCATGGCAAACGAGGATGACCGTGATCCGCGTCTGGCGGTAGAGTTCCTCGACGAGTTCGACGATCCGTTCGCGCCAGCCGAGGTCGAGGTTCGCGGTCGGTTCATCGAGCAGCAGGAGTTCCGGGTTCTGCACCATCGCGCGGGCGATGAGCGTCTTGCGCTGCTCGCCGCCGGAGATTTCCGAAAATCCCCGCCGCGCCAGCGACGTCAAACCCAGTCGTTCCAGCCATTCGTCCACAATCCGCCAGTCGCCGGATTTCAGGGGGAGAAGCAAACCCGCGATGCCCGTTCGCCCGATGGCGACGACTTCGCGCACCGTCAGGGGCATTTCACTTCGCGCGGGTAAAATCTGGGGGACGAATCCCACGCGACGACGAAGCCGCGCCAGGTCACCGGAAGGAAGGCGATTCACCCGCCGATCCAGCACGTGTGCTCCGCCTCGCGCGTGAGGCTGCATCCCCAGCAGGCAACGCAGGAGCGTGCTCTTTCCCGCGCCGTTGGGTCCCAGCAACCCCACGAATTCTCCCCGTGAAACAGCCAGGGAGTCGACGGACAGAATCTCCCGATGTCCCGCGCGAACGGAGAAATCATCGAGATGGACGGCGACGTTGTTCACTCCATCACCTTCAACAACATGGAAACGTTCGCCCGCAACATATCATCGAAGGTATTTTGATCTTTGTGTGCGGCGGGGAAGTTCTCGAACACAACCACCCTCGCGCCAAGGCGTTCGGCGAGAAATTTCGGGCATCGATGCCCCTCGGGCCGATTGGCGACGATGAGTTTGACCTGTTTTTCCTTTCCCGCCTGAAGGGTTTTGTCCAGCCGTTGGATCGACTCGGTGTCCGCGCCACGAAACGTCGCCGCGACGTCCAGACCCAACCATCGACAAAACGCCTCCTGATGCACACTGCAAATCACGGGGGTGTTTTTCAGGGGCGCGACGTTTTGGCGGCATTGATCGGACAATTGACGGATGCGATCTCCAATCTGCTTCAGGCGTTTCTCGGCGGTTTTTTTCTGGAGCAATCCCGTCTCCACCAGCGCATCGGCGGTCTGCCTGCACGCGGCGAGGTAGCTGTCCGGTTCGCACAATCCGCCGGGAATGGTAATCGGAACGATCTTCAAACCCGCCTCCGTCGCGCCGGCGAGTTTGGCGTCCATGGATTGCTGGAAATCGAATCGCAGCAGCACGCGGCAGGCGCGCAGTTTCTGCACCTGGGAAGGCCGAATGTCAAAATGCCCCGGGCACATCCCCGGCTCCGTCAGCCGCAACACGGGCGTGTCGACGCCCAGCAAATCCTTCGCGGCGCATTCCAAAAACGAATTGGAAGCGGCGACATCCGCCGTCTCCCGCGAAGAGGAATTCTCACAACCCGGCAGGAGGAGTCCCAGGAAGGTTATTACCAGAATACATATGGCCCTGTTTCGCATAAAGAAAATCACTTTTTCTTCTCAGATGTTTTTTTGTCAGGGGGATAAAACAAACGTACCCGCCTTCATGTAGGCACGTACAATCAAGCCTTCGTCGCCGTTATTTCCATACCATTCCCGCGTATCAAAGGGATGATGTTTGTCCAGCGATTCCCAGTATCCGATGTCTCCGATCGTCCCGACGCTCCAGAGAACGAACGAGACGGGAGAATTCTTTTCGTTGCTGTAAATCTTCCCCTTGGTCGAATCGCCGCTGGGGAATTCATCCGGCACGTAGATGGTGATGTAGGTCTTATTATCTCTGTGTGGTTCCTTGTTGTGATATCCCAGGCCCGGTTTGAGATATTTATACGTTCGGCCGGGATTGAACGGATCGACCGCGTCGAGGGTAAGATTGCTCCCGGCTGGGCCGGCGGCGTAATAATTATCCGCCAATTCCGGGGGGAGTTCCGCCCAGTCGGGGGCTTTGGCGGGATTTCCGTATTCGCAATACGTCCGGGCGAGGGGAAAGGCTTTATGTTCCTCGTGATAACTCAGCAGCGCCACACTGACCCCGTACAACTCCGCCTTAGCCTTGGTCACGTTTGCCAGCAGCTTCGCGCGAAACAGGCTGGGAAGTAGTATCGCCACAAGCAACCCCATGACGGCGATCACGACTAACAGTTCCAATAATGTGAAACCGTCGCGATGCCAGGCCGTCATGGGGTTGGTTTTTTGTATTCCGGAATGTTTCACTCGCGTTATCGTCCGCTTTTTCTCCTCCACAACGCAAGGCCGCAGAAGGAAAGAAATCCCAGCGTCGCCGGTTCGGGCACGACGGATTGTCCCATCGTAATGCTTTCGCCTTCCTGATTCCAGACTTTCCAGTTCAGCGTGGCGGTGTCTCCTTCGGGCAGGACGATCCTCGCCAGGTGGGCGGTTTCGCTCTGATATACGTTTACCACACCAACCGTATCGGTGGTCCACAAGTCGCCGTATCCTTTTCCTGAAGGTTCATCCACGGACAAATCGTTCAATTCCGTCGCCACTGGCCCAGCCGTGAGAAGCTCTTCGAGGAGATAACAGAAATGCGAATCATTTCGATATTTTCCGCCGGCGAGGGACAGGTCTTTCCGGTACGGCGTCGAGTGCCAAACCTCGTCAATTTTCGTTCCGAGTTGACGAATAGTATCACCGAGAAAACTCGTATCGAACGCTCCCATCCTGTCTCCTTCGGAGCCGACGACAAATACATTATACGCGACCAAATCCGCCTCCGTGGGAGGGGTCACCAGATCCTGTTCCACGGTTACGGTAAACCCCGCCCATGCCGCGGGAACCGTCGCAAGGAATACACAAACCAGGATGAAAGTTAAAAACGTTTTCATGATCCATATCCTTTCAGGTGAAAAATCGAATAGTTTCCCAAAAACTTACCGACTGTTTTTTCGCCGCATCAGCGCCAAAACGCCCACGGACAGAACACTCAACGTACAAGGTTCGGGAATTCCATATGTTGTCAATGCCTCATCGAATCCCATGCTGGTAGCCGACGGCCCGTAGTTCCAGTTGGTCGCCATCAGCGCCAGGTCCGCACCGTCCACGTCACCCTCACCGGTGAAATCTCCAGACGCCCAATCGACGCCGGTGTCGTTCCAGTGCGTAGCCATGATCGCGATATCCGCGCCGTCAACCGTTCCGTCCAGGTTGCAATCACCGGGAACCTGAATTCCACATGCCTGCGTCACCCAAACCTCATATCCGTCCACCAAACCCGTACCCGCTACCAGTCCGTCATCATCAAATATGGGTTCCTGATTGCCCAACCCAACGATATTGAACCAGGTACCTGGCAGTTGCGTACCAAAGTCGACGTTGCACAGCCTCAAGGGAAGCGTCTCATTCGGATCAATGGGATCGACAATCGTCGCATACGTATTGCTTCCCCATTCCGTCGAACCGGAATCCAGGGAAACGTGCTCCAGCCGAATACGGCGGTTCTGATATCGCTCGCCGCCGGTCTGGCGGGTAGAATCGAACTCGTTCATTTCCGCCACCGTCGTTAATTCCGGTGCGGGCAGACCGACGCCGGACTGAAGCAACGTAACCGTGAAATTCATTTCTGAGGCGGCGGAATGGCGTTCATTGATATTGGCTTTTCCTCCCAAAGCCATCGCGTATCCGGTCACGCGAATACGGTCCCCCTGGCGAAAGCCGCTGATATTCAAACGCGCCAATTCATCCTCCCAGATGGAAGATTGATATCCTTTCCCCGCCCAAAGCGAAGTACCGGACGTGTCGTCTCCTTCTCCCTGAAGGAAAATTTGCCACTGATAAGCAGGATGCAGCATGTCTTCCGGGTTGTTCAGTGCAATCCCTTCCAGCACGACCAGATTATCAAGGACGGGGGTGGCGCCGATTTTTGGATGCGTAACATGTCCCGACGCATCGACGGCCTGGAGTTCCGAATGGGTCTCCGCACCGAGATGCAACGAAGCGCTAGAGATAACCAGTGCGCCTATAAGGGCACACGAAAACCACTTGTGGGGATTCATAAGCGTTACTCCTCTCATTTCATTTGTGAAAATGAGTATCAAAAAAACAAAGCGTAAGCCTGTTTCAGCACATCGTACGACAATGTGCAAGCCATGTTCGTATTACGAATGCAAGAATCGTAATACGACATCCCGAATTTTGCAAGCCTTATTCCGGATTTTCTTACAAAAATTTATCCGCGTTTTCGTGGAATACCCCCCGCCCGGCTGCGTTTGATCTTGCGGTCACCCGGCTTGGACGGCTGGGAATGTTTTGGCACAAATAGACTTGAAGCACCGTCGCATCGACGGTAAGATGATGAATTCCATTTGGAGCATAGGAGCAATCATGGCTGAAGTGATTCTCGAGAAAGTCGACAAGATCTATCCCGGCGGCGTGCAGGCGGTGAAGGATTTCAACCTGGACATCCGGGACGGCGAATTCCTCGTGCTGGTCGGACCTTCGGGGTGCGGAAAGAGCACGACCCTTCGGATGGTCGCGGGGCTGGAGGAAATCTCCGGCGGCACGATCCGCATCGGCGAGCGCATCATCAACGACGTGCCCCCGAAGGATCGCGACATCGCGATGGTCTTCCAGAACTACGCCCTGTATCCGCACATGACGGTCTACAAGAACATGGCCTTCGCGCTGAAGCTGCGGAAATACCCCAAGAAGGAGATCGATCAGCGCGTCCGCGAGGCGGCGGGGATCCTCGGCATCGAGGAACTGCTCGAACGTAAGCCCAAGGCGTTGTCCGGCGGGCAGCGGCAGCGCGTCGCGGTCGGACGGGCGATCGTGCGGCATCCCAAGGCGTTCCTGTTCGACGAACCCCTCTCCAACCTCGACGCCAAGCTCCGCGTGGAAATGCGCGCGGAACTGAAGCGCCTGCACCATAAGCTCTCGACCACGACGATCTACGTCACGCACGACCAGGAAGAAGCCATGACCCTCGGCGACCGCGTGGTGGTGATGAAGGACGGAATCATGCAGCAGGTCGGCGCGCCGCTGGAAGTGTACAATCGGCCCGTGAATCGTTTCGTCGCGGGATTCGTCGGAACGCCGCCGATGAACTTCCTGGAAGGCACGCTCGTGTCGCGGGACGGCGGGATTTTCTTCGACGGAACCGATTTCCGCCTCCGCCTGCCGAAGGAACGCTCGGAAAACCTCGGTTCGCACGTCGGACGAACGGTGATCCTCGGCGTTCGGCCGCAGGCGATGGACACGCGCCCCGAAGGCCGCTTCAAAGGACAGGACAACTCGATTCCCGTCACCGTGCGCGTCATCGAACCGCTGGGAGAGAAGATGGACATGTTCGCGGACACCCCGAAGTTTCCGCACATCGTCTCCCGCGTGGACGCCCGAACGGACGTCGAAGCCGACACCAAACTCAACCTGTACCTGGACATGAACCGGGTGCATATTTTCGACACCGACGGCGAACAGGTGAACCTGACGCTGATGTCCAAGTGAGGCCTCAACGCGCCGTACCAACGGATGGATCATTAAACGGAACACTCCTCGGAAGGAAGCATCATGTATTTAACCGGGTTCGCGGATGAAGCCGCCAAGGACATCGACGGCCAGATTCGCGCCACGAAGGAACTGGGCTGGAGATACATCGAATCCCGCAACATCGACGGAAAGAACATTCACGACATCCCGGACGCGGACTTCGACGTCGTCGCCGGAAAACTGGCCGACGCCGGCGTGAAGATCAACTGCTTCGGATCCGCCATCGCCAACTGGAAGAAACTCATCTCCGATCCCTTCGATTCCTCCCTGGAAGAAACCCGGCGCGCCATTCCCCGCATGCGGAAGCTCGGGACGAAACTCGTTCGCATCATGAGCTTCAAGTGGTCGCTGGACGATCCGACCGACGACGCCTCGCAGGAATTCACCGAGCGATGCCGCCGCGTGAGCGAACTGGTGAAGATGTTCGCCGACGCCGGGATCACCGCCGTCCACGAAAACTGCATGAACTACGGCGGCATGGGCTGGACGTTCACCCAGAAGCTCGTGGACAACGTGCCGGGCCTGAAGCTCGTGTACGACACGGGCAACCCGGTCTTCTCCGACGATCGCGGGTATAAGGAACCCTATCCCAAGCAATCGAGCTGGGAATTCTACAGCTTCGTCAAGGAGCACATCGCCTACGTGCATATCAAGGACGGCCGCTGGGATTACGAAAACGAAGAACAGATTTACGACTGGCCCGGCGAGGGCGAGGGCGACGTGCGGGCGATCGTGAAGGATCTGCTCAATAGCGGTTACAACGGCGGAATTTCCATGGAGCCGCACCTGGCGATGGTGTTCCACGATCCCGAAAAGAACAACGACGAAATCGCCTACAACGTCTACGTCGAATACGGCCGCCGGTTCGAGCAACTCCTCAAAGACCTCGGCCACGGGGATAAGATCAACACGACCGAAGCGTAAAGACAGACGAAGCAGAAAGTCAAAATCACATGATATTGCATGGCGGAGCACCGGCTCCGCCATGTTTTATTTCTGTCTCCCCGGTTGCGCCTCTGGAGAGAACAAAGTACAGTCTTTCGTGGTGGAATGACGAAACCGTTTCCGGAGAGTATTCATGGCGACGCCGGTACAAAATAAAGCGGAAATTATCGAGCGGTTGGGATCGGTTGATTTGGAATTCATCGATATGTCCTCAAAACCAAAATGGTCGGAACGAATGCGAGTCGTCGCCCGGTCGTTGAAGCGGGAGGTGCGGGTGTATCGGCTGGTGCTGAAGGATCCGCGCACCCCCCGGCCGGCGAAGGTGCTGCTGGGCCTGGCGGTGGGATACGTGCTGCTGCCGTTCGACCTGATTCCCGACTTCATCCCCGTCCTGGGGCACCTGGACGACGTGATTATCGTGCCTGCTCTGGTACTACTGGCGATGAAGCTGATCCCGAAAGAAGTCGTCTGCGACTGCCGCCGAAAGGCGGAGAAAATCGATGAATGAGGGAAAAAAAAGATATTTTGATTTTAGTCACCAATTCTCATACAGTCCGACAATTCCGGGTATGGTAATTTGCGGCCTTCTTTTTTTCTCCTGATTTGTTTTGCGGGGGGATTGGATCGTACTTTTCCTGCGCAGAGTATCGACACCGCCGGGCGGATGCCTGGCGGTGAGTTATAACTTCATGGAGGCCAATTCTTTGTTTTGCCTTTTGGAGTTTAGTAAATGAAAGGCCTAGCCGCATTTACGTTGATCGAAATCCTCGTGGTGGTTGTGTTGGTGGGAATCATGGCCGGGGTGACCGTCTTCGCGATTGAGAATCCCTCCGACGACGCCCAGCAGGCCGCCGACACGTCCAATGTGAGGATTTTGCAGAATCAAGTCGATGCCTACCGAGCCGCCGAGGGGGCATATCCGGCTACTTTGGCGGATCTGATCACCGCCGACCCGCCTTACATCCGTAACATTCCCGGTGGGGAAACCGCTTGGAACTACGCCGCCGATACGGGTCTGGTCAGCCGGGCCGAATGATTCGCTTTCGATCACGCGGGAATTCAACAGAGTCCGGGAGGACGCTGGGGAGTTTCCTTCCGCGCGCGGATGTCGTACCATCTCGTGCATGAACCGCACAACAGACGCACCAGGCCGGAATGATCTCCTTCGCGCCCTGTGGCAGCCGGCGGGAGTAATCTACCTGTGCTTCTGCCTGGCGAGCCTGGCAGCCGGGCTTTGGCCCGGGGTAATCGCACCGAGACTCAATATCCCCCCAACCACACCCCTTCCGACGCTGCAAACGCTGGCGGCTGGACAGGTGATGTTCTTTCTGCTGGGATATCCGATTGTGCTTTTGCGGAGGAAAGGGGGACTGGGGACTGGGGACTCGGGATTGGGGGGAGGGAATTGCGGATTGCGGATTGCGGATTGCGGATTGAAGAATTCCCCGACTACCGACGACCGGCTACCGACTACTGGAATTCTCCTCGAACTTGCGGGAATGTTCATCGTCACCGCACCGCTGTATATCATCGCCGCCTGGTTGAGCGACGCAACCGGGCGGGATGTATTTCGGACGGCCTTGTCGGTGACGGCGTACTGTCCGCTGGGGGTGTTAGCTGGGTGGTTATTGATGCGCCCCGCCTGGCGCGGCTGGGTGTTGCTGGGGTTGCTTGTGATCGTGCTGGGTTTGCCGGGCGCGTGGTATATCTGTGTGGATTTCCTGGGCGTATCGGGCGAGTGGGCATGGAACCTCTCCCCACTGTTGCAAACCTGGACGACAGCCGCCAGCCGTCAGGCAAACTATCTACCGCACCCAACCTGGGCATGGTTATTCTGGGCGATCTTCGCGACGGCAGGGGGAGCGGGATTGTGGGCGCGACGATCCGGAAAGACGAACCCATAGGAATGGTGGTTTTTTAAACACCGCCAAACAGCAAGCCGGGACGAAACCCGGCTGGCCGTTCGGCGCTGTTTATAGTTCACGGTTCTTTTCGCGCCATGGGCGTGCCCAAGTCCTTGTGTTTGCGGGACGTGATTACCACCCCCAAAAGGGGATTTGAAAAACGTGGTTGCTTCGCCCCCTAAGGGGCCACGTCACCCGATTCTTGTTTTTGTTTTTTCAATCCGCAATCCACAATCCGCATTCCGCAATCAACTTTCCTTCCCATCCCACAATTGCTTGTGCGCCGGTTCGCCGGTACACTTTTCGGGCATGGGCGGCGCGGCGCAGAAAACATCCCGGCCTTTCTCTTCGTTCCTGTTGGGCGTGACGGGTACGGTGCTGATTCTCATCGCGCACGGCCTGGGATTCGACGACAAGGCCGAGTTGCAGACGCTCGACTGGCGACTCCAACACGCCGCGCCCCACGAACCTCCCGCGGACATCCTCCACGTCGATATCGACGATCGCAGCCTTTCGGAACTGGGGCGCTGGCCCTGGCCTCGCGAACAACTCGCGGGCGTGATTCAAACCCTCCACGATGTCGGCGCGAAGATGGTCGTGCTGGACATTATCCTGCCCGAGCCGCAGAAGGCCCGCTTCGTAAGCGTCCTGGGTGAAGTCTACGACACCGACACGTCGGCGGTACTCCAGGAGGCCCCGCCGTTACGGGTATACGACGACATGATCCTCACGCGGACCGTCCGGCGCGTGAAGGATGTCTTCCTGCCGTTCCATGTGAACTTCGGCCCGGACGACACCCCCCCGACGCGCAAGGCGATCCAACAAGCGGTCGCGAAGGAACTCAAGGCCGACCCGGAAGCGAGCTTCAAACAGGTGCAGGCGGAACTGAGCAGGACGAGCGACATTCCCCCCGGCGCGGAGGACTTGCTCGCCGGCGCGTATCTTCGCCGCCAAAGCCTGTCGGCGCTGCGCCGCTTCGCGCTGGACGACGACACGATAAAGGATTTCCCTCTCCGCGAGGGATTCCTCGTGCCGCCCATCCCGCCGTTGGCGCGGGCGGCGGACGGATCGGGATACGTCACCTTCGAACCGGACTCCGACGGCGCGGTGCGTCACATCCCCCTGCTCTGCCGGGCCGAGGGGCGGGTGTATCCGCAGTTCGCCCTGGCGGTCGCGATCGAAGCCCTGGCGCGCGAGCACGGCGGGGAGTGCGACGTGCAGGCGGCCGACGATTCCATCCTTCTGCGCTGCCTCGACGGGACGCAGCGCGAGATTCCCGTCAATTCCGAGGGGCTGCTGCTGATTCGCTGGGTGAACCGCAAGCCGGCCGGCGCCAATCCCGTCACGGGCATGAGGCATGTCTCGGCGGGCGGGGTGGGCGGTATCTGGCGCGACCAACAGAACCGGATCACCAACCGCCGTCGTCAGCGCGTGATCCAGATTCAACTCGCGAAGCTGCTGAACCAGGACGACCTGCTGGAACTCTTCGCGCGAGCGGATCAAGCGTTCCTCCAGCGGCAGGCGGCCCGGCGCGATCGCTATAATGCCATGCTCTACAATCCCGCTCACGTCCCGCCGGAACCGACGGAACTCCTCCAGGCGGAGAAAAACCTGGAAAAGCAAATCGACGAAGCCTGGGCGGCGTTCTCGAAGGAGATGGACGAATTTTATCTCGCTCAGCGCCCCGAGGATGAGACCGGCGCAGCCGTCTACGACCAGTGCACAGCGTTGCGAAAGATGCTCGGAGAGATTCAGACGTCCAACCGCGCCATTGCCCGGCAGATTCGTGAGGATAAAACCCGGCTGGCGAAATACGTGCGGGGGAACATCTGCCTGATCGGTTCCACGTCGACCGGGGCGGCCGACTTCGTTCCCACGCCGTTAGGCCCGCGCACGCCCGGCGTGGTGGTGCACTCGAACATCCTGCACACGATTCTCGCGGGAGACTTCCCGCGGGAAGCGCCGGGATGGGCGAACTGGGGAGCGATTATCGTTTGCGGCCTGCTGATTTCCGCGCTGTCCGCCTGGCGGACGGCGCTGCAGGCGGGGTTGTTCGCGGCCGCGGCGGCGGTGGGATATTTTCTCCTGAACGTCTGGGTTCTCTTCGCGGTGCTTGATATCTGGCTGGTGCTGGTCGGGCCGATCGCCGCGATGGCGGGAAGTTTCCTGCTCGTGGCGGCGTATCGACAACTCACCGAAGAACGGGCCAAGCGACGCATTCGCGGGATGTTCGCCCACGCGCTGTCGGAGACGCTCGTGGCGCGGATCGAGGAGGATCCCTCGATCCTGCAACTGGGCGGCCAGCAGAGGACGCTGACGTGCATGTTCTCCGATATCGCGGGATTCACGCCCTTATCGGAGCGACTCGGCCCGGAAGGAACGGTGCGGCTGTTGAACCGCTACTTCGATCACATCACCGAAACGGTGCAGAATCGGCGGGGCGGGTATCTCAATAAGTTTCTCGGCGACGGCATTTTCGCGTTCTTCGGCGCGCCCGTCTTCCAGGACGACCACGCCCGGCGGGCGCTGCACGCGGCGATTGACTGCCAGAACGACGTGCTCCGATTCAACGAGCAATTGTCGAATGAAATGGGCGGGGAGGTGCGGCTTTCGGTGCGGATCGGCGTGACGACCGGCGAGGCGATGGTGGGAAACTGCGGATCGACTCAGCGCATGGACTACACCGCCATCGGCGACTGCGTGAATTTAGCGTCGCGGCTGGAGGCGGCGAACAAGTTTTTCGGAACGAGCATTCTCGTGACGGACGAAACCTGGCGGCAGGGGAAGGAAGCGGGATTGCTGGCGAGGCCTTTGGGACGGGTGCTCGCGACGGGGCAGCGCGAACCGGTGGCCGTCTGGAACCTGCTGTGTCGCGACGAGGAAGCGACGGACGAACACCGTAGGGCGGTGGCGGATTTCCTCGAAGGACTGGATTGTTTCCAGAAGCAGGCCTTCGCGGAGGCGGCGGAGAAATTCCAACGCACACAAACGCAACTTCCCAACGACGGTCCGGCGGGGGTGTACCTGGAGATGTGCAACCTCTGCCAAAACGACCCGGCGGCCAAAGACACCCCCGGCTATCAAACCCGCAGCGGTAAAGGGGTGGATACAATCCTCTGGCCTTGGTCAAACTCCGATATCATTTCTTAACGATGCAATCCTGGATTACCTTAAACATCTCTTTTCGATATTCCTCGTACTTCTCGCCGGCGGTGTTGCGGGTTTGGCTGACAACCAGGTTTTGCGGCAGGTCCACGTAGAGGATCGCCGAGGAGGCCGCTCCGTGGCCGATGGCGGTTTTCTCGTCGTTCTGCCAGGTCAATCCGACGCCCCAATCCTTCTTCACGCCGGGATAATACTTGCTCAGATCGGTCGGAAGGAGTTTTTCGAACGTCTCGGCGGAGAAGAATTCCAGGTCGCCGTAGGAACCCTTGTTCAGCAGCAGTTGTCCGATGCGGGCGATGTCCTCCGCCGAACTGGTCGTCGCGCAGGCAAGGTCGTCCATCGTGGTGTTCGTACAGCCCAGCGGGCCGAGGAAATTTTCCTCGAACAGCCGAAAGATGCTTTTGTTGCCCAGCAGTTCCATCGCCTTGCCGGCCAGGTCGTATCCCATACCGTTGTACTGCACCTTCTGGTTGGGCGTCATGTACTTCAAGCCGTTGGCGATGACATTATCCAGCCAGGGGTTGTGCATCCCGCCGAACTCGTAATGTCCTTCCAGGTCCAGTGTGTGCGTGAAGCAGTTTCGGTAGGTAATGGCTTTGTCGCCTTCCGTGGGAAAGTCCGTCAGGACGTTTCCGATGGGTTCGTCCAATTTGGCCAGTTCCTGGTCGAGAAACTGGGCGAACAGCACGCCCGTCATCGCCTTGGTGATCGAGGCCATGTACATCGGCGTGTCGATGTTGATCGGCTGGCCGTAACCGTTTTCACCGAACGCTTCGTGCAGGACGATCACGCCGTTTCGGGCGATTAACACCGCGAAGGGTTCCTTGCTCTCGGCGTACCAGCGTTTGCAAACCTCGCGGATTTTCTCGGCGGCGTCTTCGGTGACGCCGGCTTGGGCGGGTGTTCCCTGGTGCAGCACCGTCGCGGGTGCGTTTCGCTTGCGCGGCGGCTTGAGGCCGGGGTATTTTTTCTCGATCCCGAGCACCTTGCGCTTCAGCGCGAGCAGATAATCGTCGTTGACAATATCGGCCCGGTCCAGCCAGGAGGCTTTGTTCCCCTCCAGCGGTTTGATTTCGGATAAGTAACACATCATCATCGCGCCGTTGGGTTTCGTCTCCAGTTCCCCGACCAGCGCCATCCCGAAATGTTCCGCGAGTTTTTCCTTCCGATCTTCCATCGCCTGTTTGTCGATGGGACTGCCCGGGAGGTATTGGAAATAGGCTTTGGGATTGTCGCGCCAGGGACGCCAATCCTTAGGCCGGCAGTAAAACGTCATCCCGCGGCGAATCTTCCTTCCGTCTTTGGTTTGGGTTTCGATGACCGCGGCGTATCGGCCCGGTTTTTCGGGAACGGCCACTTCATTCAGATCGGCATCGTACCAGGCGACCTTCAGCGGCGCGGAACCCAGATACGCCTCCGCCAGCATGGGATTCTTCCACTGAAGCGTCGGAAACTTGCCCACCTCGAACATGAAATCCCATTTGCATTCCGGGGTGATTTCGTTTTCCTGGAATGCCTTGAAAAGTTTCTTTTCCCGCAGAAGGGCCTGGATTTGTTCGTATTCTTCCGGCGAGAACATCTCCAGCGCGAAGCTCCATCCGCCGATCCGCTCGGGAATTTTCACCAGCAGGCAATTTCGTCCCTTCTTCAGTTGTCCCTCAAACCAGTCTTCCCGAAGAACGGTAGGCCTGGCTTTGTAGATGGTGTGGATGAGTCTGCCGTTGAGCCAGATTTTCGTACCGTCGTCCGAACCGAAGGCAAAGTGCACCTTTTGCGCCCTGGGGCTGTCGATTTCGCAATAAGCGTAATCGACTACATGGTTCGGATCACCGGGATACAGGTCGTTTAAGGGCACCTCACCGCGCTGGTTGGCCGTCACGAGACGCGCAGCCACCGTGTGCTCTTTTCCATCCTTGTCCGTATACGTCACCTTGGTCTTCGTGGTGAGAACCGCTTTGGGTTCACCACCGAGACTCTCGAGATAATCCTTGTGATATCCGTTAAAGGCCACGCCGTCCGGTAAAGGTTTCTCCAGCGGTTCGTTCAGGAAGGATCCCAGAAGAACCCATTGCATGAATCTCGAATCGCCGTCGAAGGTTTTGACAGCCGTCTTCGGTTCCGTCGCCTGCGCCTGGGCGACATGCAATACAAAGACCAATACTGCGGAAACGATGAATTTCTTCTTACACATCATCAGGATCTCCGTTGATTCAGTATGCTTACTGGTTCGCCGGTGTTTTTTTATCCGCCGGCGGAGTCATTTCGGGCGGTTCCTCGTTGAAATATTCTTTCGTCGAGACGTTCGACTGCATCGCCATGCCCGCGGACTGTTGTCCGTCGTTCTCCTGGCCCGGCTGGGCAATCGCCATCGAGAGACTGATGAGTTGTTTCATCTTCGTGGAAAACATGCGTCCCGCCTGAATGTCGAACAGCAGATGCCCGTCCTGTTTGATCGCCATGTTCTTGATCAGCATCGGTCCTTTCCGGTCGCCGTTTTCGCTTTCGGCGGTTCCTTGAACGGAAATCGTCGCCGTGAGGCGGCCGGCTTTTTCCTCCACCGAATCGAGCTTCATGTTCATTTTGGTCGTCATGGTTCCGATCATCGGCGCGGGGATTTTCTGTTCCACGTCCCAGGTGTCTCCCACGGCGACGGGTTTGGTGGGCAGATACTCCTGGCCGGCCTGGATCATCTTCTTGAGGGATTCATCGTTGAAGCTCTGTTTCATGTCTCCCATCGTTCCCATGGCGGGATTGGCTTTTTTCATCTCCTCCCAGATCGCGTCGAATCCGCTGACGGACGTGATGTTGTCGTCCTTGTCCAGGACGGCTTTGATTTTCGCTTTCAGCAGCGGGGCGTAGTTTTGCCCGATCGGGCTATTCGCCGATCCGGGGTCCATGCTGTCGTACTGCAGAATCGCCATGCCGGAGGCCTTCATCGTCTGGGCGATTCGCGCGTAGGTGAGGGTCATGGTCTTGTTCCCCGCGTCGTCGGGTTTCTCGACGACCATCTTCAGCACGAACAACTGTTTCATGTCCACACCCTGGGTGTGTTTGGCGTCCTGTCCTTCCGGGCCGGCGATACTCGCCTGCAGAAGGTCCATGTGCATGACGACGTAATACGTTCCCGGCTGAAATTGCTGGCGCAGGGTGTACGTCTTTCCGTCGGCCCGGGCGCCGGCGACGACGCACAGGGAGACCAGGAATACAAGAACGGTTTGTTTGATGCTTCCGCGGCGTGTCATGAGGCGATCCTTTCCGGTTAGGCCGGGAGGGTCGGAAAAACCTCGTCCCGGCGGGATGATCGAAGGTTGCAAATTCCCGCCGGGGATTCTAGCATTCTGTTTATCGGCCGACAATGCGGTAAAAGCAATTCAGGAAGGAATTTCTCGTGGCGGTGGAATATCGAATCATCAGTATCGGGACGTTGGCGAATCACCTGCTCTGGAAGGAGACCGCTCCCGTTCGCACGCAGCACGCGACGACGACCCTCATCGAGGACGATTCCCGGCGGATTCTCGTGGACCCGTCCCTGCCGGCGCAGGTGCTCGAGGCAAGGTTCTTCGAGCGCACGGGGCAAAAACTCGACAGCGTCACGGACGTGTTCTGCACCACCCTGCGGCCTGACGCGCGGCGGGCCCTACCGGCGCTGCCGCACGCCCGGTGGTGGTGCGGCGAGGCGGAACTGGAATGGTATTCCCGCGAACTGCTGGCGATGCGCGACAGCGCCGAGCGCCTCGGAAGCGCCGACGCCGAAGGCGTGGAGGAAGATATCGCCCTGGCGAAACGATTTCAGCCCGCGCCGGAGAAATTCACCGAACAGATCAGCGTCTATCCGCTCCACGGCGCGACGGTCGGGTGCACCGGGCTGCTGTTGACGCCGGCGACGACGACCATCGTGATCGCCGGACCGGCGACCGCCACGCGCGAACACATCGAAAAAGGCATGGTCTGGGAACACTGCGCGGACAAGGACCAGGCGATGGAATCCTTCACGGACCTGCTGGAACTGGCGGATGTCATCGTGCCCGGATTCGACAATCTCGTCTTTTCCCCAAGACGCTGGATGTAACACCCCGGTGAAGGTACAATAATCTTCGATTTTCGGATGTCCGACGACAGCGAACAACCCGGCGAATGTAGTTGCTTTCCCTCGGCGAGAAAGAACAAACGTATTCTATGCTTTCCGCCGTTTCCCCGCGGATCACTCCGGAACGTCCTCTTTTTTCCCCTTTTCAACGCTATCAATTTTTGCATGCCATGCCTGAAATGCATGGAGATACCAGCCCAGGGCAACGCCCTGGGTTTGGGGCATATTTTCAGGATAAGCCCTGTAAGGGCGCGACAATTTGTTTCGCCCTTACAGGACTCATGTGAAAAAATAATCTTCAACCCAGGGCGTTGCCCTGGGCTGGTATGTCTCAGCCCTTCGGGCTACAACGAAATGGCTGTCAGAAAAAAACAAAGGGGGATCGCATGATCGGGGCGGCGTGTATCGATCCGTTCGGCTGGCAAACGGTCGTGATGGTCGTCTGCCTGCTGGCGAGCGCGTTTTTCAGCGGTTCGGAGACGGCGCTGTTCACGCTCACGCGAAGCCAGCTCCAGGAGCTGCGCGCGTCGCGTCATTGGCCCGGACGAGTCGCCGCCCGACTGGCGCGAAAGCCCCGCCGCCTGCTCAACACGCTGCTGCTGGGCAATATGCTCGTGAACATCGCGTTTTCCGCCACCGCGGCGGTGCTGGTGCTGAAGCTGGAGGCGTCGGGGCAGCCGGCCTGGCTGGTGGGCGTCGCGTCCGCGGCGCCGCTGCTGGCGGTGCTGCTGGTGGGCGAGGTGACGCCGAAAATGCTGGCCTGGTCGATCGCGCGACGATGGGCCGTCACCGCGGCGCCGCTGATCGACGTGCTGTGCCGACTGTTCCTGCCCGTTCTGTGGATTCTCGATCGCGGGATCGTCGAACCGGCTACGCGCATTCTCGCGCCCCATCCCGCGGAAACGGGATCCGAAATCACCCCGGAGGAACTGGCGGGGTTGATGCAACTCAGCGCCCGGCGAGGTTTGCTCGATCGAGACGTCGGGGATATGCTCAACGAAATCGTCGAATTGACGGACTTAACCGCCGGCGAGATCATGGTGCCCCGCGTGGACATGGTCGCCTATGACGTGAATCATTCCGTCGCGGGACTGATCGACCTGTTCCGTGAAACCGGCTTTCGGAAGATACCCGTCTACCGCGACGATCTGGACCACGTGCTGGGCGTCATTCACGCGCGACGCTTGCTGCTGCACCCCGAAACGCCCCTGGAGGAACTCGTTCGGCCGGTGTCGTTTCTGCCCGAGGCGGCGAACCTGGAGAAGGTGTTGGCGCAATTCCGCAAAACCCGCCGGCAGCTGGCCGTCGTGGTGGACGAGTACGGCGGAACGGCGGGACTGGTGACGCTGGAGGACGTGCTGGAGGAAATCGTCGGCGACATCCCGGACTATCGCGAAGCGCCGTCGCGCCCGGCGGTGCAGAAACTCAGTCCCACGCGGTATCTCGTTTCGGGCGATTTGAGCGTCCGCGACTGGGCGGAAGCGTTCGGCCTGGCGCCCGTCAAGGGGCGCATCAGCACGATCGGCGGACTGACGGCGACGCTGCTGAATCGCATCCCGCGCGAGGGCGATTCGGTGGACTATCACAACCTGCGGCTGACCGTACACGCGACGCGACGCCGGCGCGTCGAGGCGGTGCGGCTGGAGTGGATCGGAGGACAGCCATGATCGCCCTGGCGGATATGATCGAGGCGGGGGTCTGGCTGTTCGTGTGCGTCGTGAACGTGTTCCTGGCCGGGCTGTTCGCGGGCATGGAAACCGGAGCGTATCTCATCAACCGCGTGCGCCTGGAGTTGCAAGCCGAAGCGGGGCGGCCGAGGGCGAAGCAGGTGCGCGCGTTTCTGCATGATCCGAACAACGTGCTGGCGACGCTGCTGATCGGGACGAACATCCATCAGTACATCGCCGCCTTCGCCGTCAGCGCCCTGTTCGTGCTGGCGGGACACGAAGACAACGCCGAATGGTACACCCTGGCGGTCACCACGCCGCTGCTGTTCGTCTTCAAGGACAGCCTGCCGAAGAATCTCTTCCAGCGCCTGCCCGAAAAACTCGTGTATTCCTCGGTCGTACCGATGCGCGGGTTCGATCTGCTGTTCAAATGCACCGGCCTGACGTACCTGGTACGCGGGTTCGCCCACGTTCTGCTTCGCCTGCTGGGACGCCAAGCCGCCGGCCCGCAAAGCTTCCTCGGCCACGAGGCCTTGCTGGCGGTGGTCGCCGAAGGACACGCCGCCGGGGCCCTGACCGGGGCGCAGCGGGAGATGGCCGACCGCGTGATGCACATCTCCCGCGTGCACGTCGCGGATGTGCTTCAGCCGATGGAAACAGTCGCCCGGGCGCCGGCGGAGGTGTCGCGCGAGGAATTCCTCCGCCGTGTCGCGCGGCGGAATTACTCCCGCCTGCCGCTGCTGGACGAGAACCAGCGTGTCACCGGCGTGGTGGACGTCTACGACGTGCTGACGGATCAAACGGATCGCCCGATCCACGTCCACGCCGTCGAACCGCTGATCGTGGAAGCCGAACAAACCGTCACCCAGGCTCTTTATACGATGCAACGCGCCAAACGCTGCTTCGCCGTCGTCGCCGACGCGGCCGGGAGGCACGTGGGTATTATCACGATCAAGGACCTGGTGGAAGAAATCGTCGGCGAACTCGACGCCTGGTAATCACGATTCCTTCCTTCCCATATCAGGACAGGGACTGTCCGGCTGCAGGCGATACTCCCCCGACCGGGGATCCACGAACTTCGGGTCGGCGAGGATGCTGCCGGCGTCGAACCCGGTGGATTGGTACTCGCGGAATTCATCGGGCCGATAGTCCCGTCCCGCCATCCGCGCCAGCAGATCACCCGTCGTCTGGTAATAGCAATTCCGCTCGAGAACGAATTTCTTCTCGTCGGCGGGGTCGAGAATGGAATAGATCGCCGCGCCGTAGGGCGCTTCGTAAAAAATGTTGTCGCGGATGTAGATCGGTCCAAGCTCTTCCGGGCGGTCCAGCCGCCAGATGAACACGTGATGTCCCATCGGCTGGGGATGGATTTCCGACTGCCGCGGCGGGGTTTCGCCCTGCATGGAAAATCCCCCCCCGGCGTTGACGGACGTGTTGTGCTCGAAGTAAATCTCCCTCGCCGCCGGCCCGCGCCACTCGTAGGACGCCATCCCGCAATCGACGAACAGGTTGTCGCGGAAATACACGCGTTGCGGGACGTCGCTTTTCTCGCCGCCCTGGTGCGTCACGCCGGAATCGTAAATATTGTCGAACGTGCTACCCTCAACCGTCACATCGACGGCGCCGTCCCACAACTCGATCGCGTTTCCGAAACGAATTCGCCGCTCCCGGCTCCAGACGGCCCCACCGAGGAATCGAAAGTCACAGCCGCGTATAGTAACCTGTTCCGCGCGCACCTGGTGGAAGCCGTGCACGCCGGAATTCCGAAACGCCAGGTTTTCCAGGACAACGTGTCGTTTCCCGTCCGCCAGCTTGCGTTGCCCCCACAATGCGCATTCAATGCTCGAATAAAATCGGCCTGGATTGGTTTCGCTGAACAGATAAAGAGTATCCTTCCGGCCCGGGGTCCATCGGTCGTCGGAAGTCACGCCGATGCCGGTGAAAAACCATTCCCCCTGCCGCTTCAAATCGTCGACGCTCCAGCGCAGGTTTCCGCAGGCCGGACCTTCGTTGAAAATCAGGTTGCACACTTCGGAAGGAAACTCCCCGTCGAAGCGCCACACGTTGGGCTTATGTTCAATCCATCGGTTTGGATCGCCGGCGGGAACGGACCCGAGAAACACGGGTAACTCTCCCTGCCCGTACGCGCCGTAGGTAACGGGATTGCCTTCGCTCCCGTCGCGCGTATGCAGGACATCCCGCATAACGCTGCCGCGTTTGAATAGGACCGTATCGCCCGGGGAGACGTCACAGGTTTCATAATGCCGCACCGCCCGCGATTCGGACAAGCCCGAACGAGAGTCGTCTCCATCTCGCGGATCGACGTAAAACGTTTTGCCCATATCCGGCATCCTTCCGTTCTGAACAAAAGCAACTTTGTTATCAAATTCTCCTCACGAGGAATCGTACTCGAATCGCACCGATCCGCAAACCGTTCCTTTCCATTTGAGATGTTTTTTTTATGCCGAAGGAGAGTTAACGGAAATTTAACGGAATCGTAACATTGTGTGCGCGATGGAGTAACAATATCTTCACGGAAAGGGGGTTTCCGGGGCGTAACATTTTACTTGCCCGACCGGAAGGGTTGGTCTATGTTCCGCTCAAACACAGGGATATATAAGGTAATACGAGGCAAACCATGCCCGGCGCGGCCTATGGATGTCTATATCGCGCGACGGCTTACACGCACGGATGAACGTATGAAACACACTGACAAGGACGCCTCCGACGGAAAATCTCCCTTACGCGAAACGCCGCGGCGTAATCGTCGCCGGGAACCTTATGTACGAGGCTTGGTGGCGATCGCGGCGCTGTATCTGTTTATCGCTTCGGTCAACATGATCGGCGCGGGATTGAAGGTCATCGCCAAGGACGACGCGGGCGGTAATTTTCTGAATATGCTCTTTGGGTTGATCGCGGAGAATCCCTTCATGGGGTTATTCGTGGGCCTGCTGGTCACGTCGCTGGTGCAATCCAGCAGTTTCACCACGTCGATGACGGTCGGCCTGGTCGCCACGGGAGATTTGTCGCTGACGGCGGCGATTCCCATCGTCATGGGCGCGAACATCGGCACGTCGGTGACGAATATCCTGGTGTCGCTGGCGCACGTGCGACACCG
>JAFGJE010000106.1 GCA_016929245.1 Phycisphaerae bacterium | reverse complement strand
CGGCACGGGTGGGACAAGCACAACAGCAAATGGAAGGAAACCCGCGGCGGGCACCTCCGTCGCCCGGAAACCTGCTACTCCTACTGGGCGTCCTACGTGGGGTTGTAGCAAACCATGCGCACGTACAGTCCCGAACAATTCGATCCCTTCGTCAGGATTTCCAACTACACGGCCGTGGCGGCGGGGAGAATCTGGGGGCCCAGGACGATTCCCGATATCGAGTTGATCTACATCATCCGGGGGCGATTCGATTATGACGACGTTCGCGGCGAGACATTTTCCTTTGGACCCGGGGATCATCTTTTAATCTGGCCTGAGGTGGAGCACACGCTTCGCTGCCGTCGGGGTCGGCCGGGCAAATTCGCCTGCATTCATTGCGAGCCGATGCGCCAATATCGCTACGCCGAGGGGAAATACGCGATGGAACCGACGCCACGGGTCAAGATCGCCACCGGGCGGGATCCGCTGTTGCGTTCGCTGTTCGAGCAGGTCGCCCGGGCGTTCGCCGGGGGCGGGCGATTCCGGCGGGAACTGGTCGCCTCGCTGGTGCGGTCGATCTGGCTGCGACTGGCGGAATACTGGCAGCCGGATTCGGTGGAGAACACCCCCTCCGTTCGCGTCGAGCAGATGGCGGAGTTTCTGCGGCGGCGCTTTCGCGATCCCGTCGGACGGCGGGACCTCTCCGAGCAGTTCCAGCTCACCCCGCAGTACGTCAACAAGCTGTTTCGCGAGGAACTGGGCGTCACGCCGGTGGAATTCCTCAACCGCCTGCGCGTGGAACGGGCCGTCGCGCTGCTCCGCGACGGAAGGAGCGTGAAGGAAACCGCCGAGGAAGTGGGCTTCTCCGACGCGTTCTACTTTTCCAAGGTCTTCAAACGCATCCGGGGCGTCCCGCCGAGCGAGATTTGAGTAGCGCATACGAGCACCGCGTGTAAACGCGGTGTTGATTTCGATGAATCCAAACGCTACGAATTATCCATCCCCCGCCGGGGACGGTTGGAGCTCTTTCTGGAGAACGATCACCATTCTGCCGATGACGTCGCGCATGGTCTTGGGACGGTCTTCGGGACGCATCTGGATGCAGTCCATGACCAGGCGGTTCAGCAGCGGCGGGATTTCGGGATTGTAGTCCGCGGGGGGGGTGATCTTCGCGGGCGTGAAGATGCCGCCGCCGGCCATCAGGGAGGGCATGTATTTCCCGCTCAGCGCCCAGTACAGGGAGGCCCCGAAGTTGAACACGTCCGTCCGCGCGTCGAGCGGTTCGAGGCGAATCTGCTCCGGGGCGATGAAATCCGGCGACCCCTGGATGCGCCGCTTGATCGTACCGATGGGGCAGGCCTGCCCGAGGTCGATGATCTTCACGTTCCCCTCTTCGTCGACGATGATATTGTCCGGCTTCATGTCGGCGTGGACGAATCCGTTTTCGTTGATTTTCTGCAGGGCGTGGGCGGTCTGCGCGAAAACGCTGCAAATCCCCAGCAGGCTGCGCGGACGCTGCTCCTGGACGCTTCGCCCGGGGCAGTATTCCATCAGGAGCTGCAATTCCCGGACGCGCACCAGCTTGCGAATCCGGCGAATCTCGTAAATTTTTCGGACGTTGGGATGATCGATGCGATTGGCGACGTTGTATTCGTTGATCGTCTGCTCGAGGAAGCGGTCGTGGTGCTCTCCCTCGCGGAGGACGCTTTTTAAGGCGCGGGTCTGCCCGGTGGTCGGATCGCGCACCAGCCAGATCGTACTGTGAGCGCCGGTTCCCAGGATGCGCACGCGCTGGTAACCGTTCAATCCCGTCGCTTTTTGTACACCGTTGGTTTTCGCCATTGTTCTGTTACAAAGTCACCCCGGAGACGCGAAGACCATGGAAAAAATAAATTGTTCGCATCTTTATCTTCGTGTCCTCTGTGCCTCTGGTTTTTCAATAATGCAAACGAACATGACCCATAGCGTTCATCATGGTATTGACAACGTCTTTGATAGTAGCCCCGGGCGCAAGCCCGGGGAAGAAAACTGCCATCTATCTCTCCGAGTCCCGTCAGGGACGATTGAACGATTCAATCGCCCTAGGGGGCTCTGGAGTAGCCAATTGCCTGGAACCCCGGGCTTGCGCCCGGGGCTACTTTCATTCAAATCAAAGAATCTTAATTATTTTCACGTACTGCATTAGTATATACTTGTGAATTACTAAAAATCATGTGCCTCTGTGGTAAAAGTCTTTTTTCCAATCCCTTATCGTCCTTCGCTGGTTGGACGGATGAACGTTTTTCCACGTCGTCGCGCCGCCGGGCCGCTGGTTTCCTTTCGGAAGGAAAGACACCTCAACCGAGAAAAAAGGTAAACTTTTTTCCGGCGAATCGGCATCTGCATCTACCCCGGTACCCTTTGGTAGCTTCGTTGCCGAAGTAATCTTCTTTCCGCCATCGGCAGGGACGGATATAATCCTGCGCGTCGTTGACGCGAGTATATCCGATTTCGGAAAAAAAAGCTCCCGGATTGATGAAAAAAAAACTCACAAAACGTGTTCTGTTGGTCGTGAAAATTTCCTTGGCAGCCGTGCTGCTGTTGTGGGTGCTCTCTAAGGCCCACTGGGGGAATTACGTTCTGGCGAAAGACGGATCGACCTGGACCTGGCTGCCGCGAACGGAACACGCGAAGCAATTTGTCAGCGAGAGTTATCTTCAGGCCGTTATGAGGGGACATTTCCAGGGCCGTGAAACGCGCGATTTCCAGCCCGATCAGTATGTTCCCGTCAGCGAGCAGGTTCCCAAGGACGATTGGGTCGCCCGATACGTTCGTCCGGGACTCGCCGTCAGCCTGGAGAAGATGAACCTGCTGCTGTTCACGCTGGCGGTGCTGAGTTTTCCGGCGGCTTTGATCGTCGGGGCGTATCGGTTCTGGTTTCTCCTGCGGGTGCAGAATATCCGCATCGGGTTGTGGGAGATCGTGCGGCTGACGTTTCTGGGGCAGTTTTTCAATATGGTCGTGCCCGGAACGGTGGGGGGGGATCTGGTCAAGGCGTGGTACATCAGCAAGCACACGCACAAGACGGCCGGGGTGATTATGACGATTTTCGCCGACCGGCTGGTCGGACTGCTGGAGCTGGTGCTGATGGCTGGCGCGATGCTGGGGTTCGTGCTGCTTTCGGGACGCGAAACTCTCGAGCGGATGCGGAATCCGGCGATTACGGTCGTCGTCGTGGCGGCGATTACCGGCGCGATGCTGGCGCTGTTTTTTGTCCCCCGCCTGCGACGCCTTCCAGGGTTGGAGTGGTTGTACCGACGGCTGCCCATCGCGCATCATCTCCAGGCCGCCGGACGGTCGATCCGCATTTTCCGGCGACGCTTCCGGTACGTCCTCTGGGCGCTGGCGATCACGCTGGTGGGGCACCTGTTTTTCCTCGGCGGGTTGGCGCTGCTCGGTGTGGCGCTGGGGATCAACGTTCCGGTATACCTCTATTTCGTCTACCTGCCGCTGATCTACATCATCGGCGCGATTCCGATCACGCCCGGCGGCGTCGGATGGGTGGAGAACCTGTACGTGGAATTCTTCGCCGTGACGGCGGCCGCCACCAGCGCGATCATCGCCATGGCGATGCTCGCCCGACTCTTACCGACGTTCTGGGGCCTGCCGGGCCTGATCGTGGTCATCACAGGACCCAAACTCCCCAAAGCCGCCCAGATGCAGGAACAACTTGACCAGGCGGAGGAGGAAGAAGACGGTAGTCAGTAGTCAGGAACGAGCCGGGCCTGTAAAGGCCCGGTCCAACCGGTACAAGGAATAGGGGGAAATCGTTTTTTTACCGTCCCCTCAAAACGCTCCATCCTTTGCGCATCGCCCCGACGACGCCCAGTTCTTTGATTCGCTTGAGAGTATTGAGCGAAAAAATCTCCCGGATGCGATTCAGAACGTTGCGTCGATCCACCGTGCGTTCGATCCCCTCGACCAGCCGGCGGAATCGCTCCGGCGGGATGTTCATGCAAAAACAGTTTTCCGGGTTCTGATGATAATACAGCGACGCCTCGCGGGATTCGTCGACCAGCCCTTCGCGGAGACACAGCTCATACGCCTCCGTGCCCGGATACGGCGTGAAGATGCTGTACACCACGCGATTGGACGGAATCCGCCGCATCGCCTGGACCGTCCGAGCGAGCGTTTCCTCGGTTTCCCGCGGAAAGCCGACCATGAAAAACGTTTGCAGCCAGATCCCGTGAGCGGTGATCCGCCGGCAGGCGGCCGTCGCCTCCTCGATGGTGAATCCCTTGCGCATCGCGCGGAGGATTTCATTGCTGCCGGACTCCACGCCCACCTGGATCATGTAACATCCCGCCCGGCGCATCGCGGCGAGCAGGTCGTCGCGCACGAGCTTCACGTGCAGTTCGCAGCTCCAGCGCAGTTGTGGGCAATTCTCGGCGATCGCGTCGCAGAGCCGGTGGATGTTCGAGGGGGTCACGCCGAACGTGTCGTCGTCGAAGTGGACGAATTTCAACCCCATCGCCATGAGCGATTGCAACTCCGCGATGACGTTTTCGACCGAGCGGTATCGCACGCGCCGCGTCCAGATGCGCCGCGACCCGCAGAAGAAGCAGTTATACGGACAGCCGCGAAGGGCGAAAATGAATCGAAACGCGCTTAACGGATATTGCTCGTAATCGATCAGCGTCTGGGGGGCGCTGGCGTGCGGGAAGGGCAGGGCGTCGAGATCCTCGATCAATTCCCTGGGTTCGGTTCGCGCGATGTTCCCGTCGCGACGATACGCGATGCCCGCGACGCTGCCCCAGTCCCCGCCGTTTTGAATCGCCCGGAGCAGTTCGACGACGGTCGCCTCGCCCTCGCCGAGAACGGCAGCGTCGAAATGGGGGCAGTCCTCCAGCACTGGTTCGGGCAGGATCGTCGGATGCGGGCCGCCCACGAGGACGATTACGTCGGGATTCAGTTCCTTCGCCAGCCTGGCGATCAGCCGCGCCGAGGCGTGCGTCTGGGTTTTGGTGGAAATCGCCACGACGTCGGGCTGCACTTCCGCCAGCACGCGGCGCACCTGCCGCCACACCGGCGCGACGGGTTCGTGGAGATTGCGGCGGAAGTTTTCGTACCCCTCGCCGGCCAGGTGGCTGACGCGGATCAGATCGCCGTTGGGGTAAAAATCGGCGTTATAGGTTTTGACGTCCCACCCGCCGGCGGAAAGGATCGCCCCGGCAAGATATCCCAATGAAAGCGGATACCGCTCCAGCGAATACGAATCCCGAAACAGCCGGTGAAACGGCGGTTCAACCAACAAAATGCGATGAGACGCGGTGGACATGAGAGGCATTGTAGAAAGAACCACGCGAAGGAACTAACAAAAAAATACTCTGTGCACTCTGTGCCTCTGTGGTAAAAATATCCGTATTAGGATTGGAGATTTTGCATGGGCTTGTGGGCGAAATTGAATCAACCGGTTGGGACGAAGCTGAATCCTCCGGACGTCGAATGGAAGGAAGAGGACGGCCGGCGGTTTTTGCGCGTGGTGGCGGTGTGGGACGGCTGGAAGCTGGTGCTGGTGTTCGGGATTTCGCTGATCCCGGCGGTGCTGGGGCTTTTGGCGAGTCTCTCGAAGAAGTCCCGCCTGCCCGAAAACGGCACGGAATTGTTCCTGATTTATCTGCCCGCGATATTGGCGGTGCTCGGTCCGGCGTCGGTGGCGATACTGATACGGCCGAAGTGCATCTGGAAATTTTACGACGAGAAATTCACCCGCAGCTCGCTCTGGCGGCTGGGCGGGGAGCAGACGCATATGCTGTCGCGAATCCGCGCGGCTGTCCGAGTGACGAAATTCTGGAAACCACGCATCCTGCTGCGAACCGACGACGATAAAGTCCATCGCCTGCCGGGCAAGGAAGAAGTCCGCGCCTGGGCCGAGGAGCATTTCACAATCCACGAAGACGAGCAAAAAGCTCAACCCCTACCGCCGGGAGTGAATCGTCGTGAGAAGGATCGCTGTTTCTTCAGCCCATCGGGCTGAAATATCTCAGCCCAGGGCAACGCCCTGGGTGAACAAATATCCTTTATTCCAAGCCCTGAAAGGGCGCGACATATTGTCACGCCCTTACAGGGCTCTGATTCGTAGGAATTCCCAACCCAGGGCGTTGCCCTGGGCTGGTATGTCTTCGCCTTTCAGGCGAAAGATAAACGCCTGTCTTCCTTGTCCCGAAGGTAAGCGCCTGTCTTCCTTGTCCCGAAGGGACAAAAGCGTTTAGCCGGGGGTGAGCGCAGCGAATCCCCGGAGAAGGTTTTTGAGAGAATGAGTCCCGACGGGACGACAGCGAATCGGGAATCTCCATCCATATGGCAAAATTCCAACATCGCTGCCGTCCCGTTGGGACTTGCAGGAAAAACAACGATTTCCGGGGGTTCGCTGCGCTCACCCCCGGCTAAATGCTGATCAGCCCTATCGGGCTTCAAAACAAACCTGTACGTGTTTTCGAGATGTGGGTAGAGGTAAGGGCTTGCGCCTGGGGCTACTTTCAAAAACGAAATCCCGGATTGAAATATCCACAACGATCAACAGGGGGCGGGGGTGTTGTAACGTTATATATTGCAGAAACTAACGCGACTGGATTTGCCGAAAAAATCCTCAAGAAACCCCTTGCGGATTGCCGAAAATATGGTACAATTCTACTTCCTTTGTAGCTTGTTTGCTCAGGGTTAAGTGAGGGAATTCGAAGCGTACCCATGGATCGAAACGCTAAGCGTGTCGGTGTGCGTGTCCCTTCGGAGCAGACAATAGAAACATAACAGAAACGCGGTGGGAAAGTCCCGTCAGGGATCCCCAAGGGAGATTCCCGCCGCGCGAAGCCTTTTTAGAGACAACGGAAAATAGAGAAAACGCGAAACGCGAGAAGTCAGCATTATGAAACGACGCAACAACATTCGGAACATTGGCATTTCCGCCCATATCGATTCGGGCAAGACCACGCTCTCGGAGCGCATCTTGTTCTACGCCGGCAGAATTCACCGCATGCAGGAAGTGCGCGGCAAGGACGGCGGCGCGACGATGGACTTCATGGACCTCGAGCGCGAACGCGGGATCACGATCACGTCGGCCGCCACCCAGGTGGACTGGGGCGAGAACGTGATCAATATTATCGACACGCCGGGGCACGTCGATTTCACCGTCGAGGTCGAGCGGTCGCTGCGCGTGCTGGACGGCGGGGTGATGGTGCTCTGCGCCGTCGGGGGCGTGCAGAGTCAGTCCGTGACCGTCGACCGCCAGATGAAGCGATACCGCGTTCCGCGTATCGCGTTCGTCAACAAGATGGACCGCACCGGCGCCGACCCGCGTCGCGTGGTCGTGGAACTGCGCGAGAAACTCGGCCTGAACGTCGTGCCGATCCAGGTGAACATGGGCGAGGGCGACGCCTTCGCCGGCGTGATCGACCTGGTGACGATGCGGGCCCTGACGTTCGAGGGTGACAACGGCGAGGACGTCGTCCGCTCGGACATTCCCGAAAATTACATCGCCGTGGCGGAGGAAGCCCGTCACGAAATGCTCGAGGCATTGAGCATGTTCAACGACGAGATGATGGAACTTCTCCTCGAAGAGAAGCCCGTTCCCGAAGAAATGCTCCGCGACACCCTCGCCGACGAAACCATCAACTGCCAGGTCGTTCCGCTGATGATGGGCACGGCGCTGGGCAACAAGGGCGTCCAACCCTTGATCGACGCGATCTGCGACTACCTGCCCAGCCCGCTGGACCGACAGGCCTTCGCGCGCGACCACGACAACGAAGGCGCCGAGACGCCCCTGGAGTGCGACCCCGAAGCGACGATGGTGAGCATGGTCTTCAAGATCGTCGACGAGACGTTCGGCCAGTTGAGCTACACCCGCGTCTACCAGGGCCGCATCCAGCGCGGACAACAGTATCGAAACGCCCGCACGAACAAGATGATGCGCATCGG
>JAFGJE010000105.1 GCA_016929245.1 Phycisphaerae bacterium | reverse complement strand
TTACCCGTGAGGTCCTTCGACTTCGCTGCGCTCCGCTCAGGATGACACATAAGAATTTTTTCGACGCTTCCGAGCGTATAATTCATTACACTGCTTCTTTCGGTATCACCACTCCCCTCAAGAACAGGAGAGCAAGCATGGGCGCGCTTTTAGATACACTGGCCAAGAAGAAAATCCTCGTGTCCGACGGCGCGTGGGGCACGATGCTCCAGTCGCGCGGTTTAACGAGCGACGACTGCCCGGAAGAGTGGAACGTCTCTCATCCCGACGACGTTCGCGCCATCGCCGCGTCGTACGTGCGGGCCGGGTCGGATATGATCCTGACCAACACGTTCGGCGGGTCGCGCGTCAAACTCGACAAGAAGAAACTCGGCGACCGGGCGGCCGAATTCAATCGCGCCGGGGCGACGCTGTCCATGGAAGTCGCCGGTAGCGCGATCGTCGCGGGATCCGTCGGGCCGACGGGTGAATTCCTTCAGCCGATGGGCCTGCTGAGCGAAGAGCAGATGCAGGCCTTCTTTTCCGAGCAGATCGAAGCGATTCTCTCGGCTGGGGTGCGGGTGATCTGCGTCGAGACGATGATGGCGCTGGAGGAAGCCGCCTGCGCCGTCAAGGCCGCCAAGGCGCTGGACGCGTCGGTGGAGGTGCTCGCGACGATGACCTTCGAGAAGGGCGCGCAGGGACATCGCACGATGATGGGCGTCTCGCCCTCCCAGGCCGTCGCGGGCCTGACCGACGCCGGGGCCGACGTCGTGGGCTCCAACTGCGGCAACGGCATCGAGGGGATGATCGAAATCGCCGCCCAGTTCCGCGCCGAGACCGATAAACCCATCCTCGTCCACGCCAACGCCGGAGTGCCGCAACTCATCGGCGGAAAAACCGTCTTCCGTCAATCCCCCGCCGACTTCGCCGCCAACGTGAAAGCCCTCATCGACGCCGGCGCGAATATCGTGGGGGGCTGCTGCGGAACCACCCCGGATCATATCCGCGCGATGATCGAAGTGGTAAACACACTCCGCTAAACTGCGGGGCGTGCCCGTTGCACGCGCGATCTTATTCTTGGTAGGGCGCGTAGCGAGCTACGCACCAATAAGGGATGTTGGAATAGGAAGGTGTGTAACAAGTTCCCCGCCCTATTACGGCTGCGCTTCAAAAGTTGGGGCGCAACGTGGGAGCCAAATCTCCCGTGAATTCACGTAACTCCAGGAGGAACAGGAAGAAAAAAAAATTTGGGGAAAAACCCTATCATCCAAACCGCGCCCACGGCTGCGCGCGGATGGGGATCCCGGTTTTTCGTTGAAGAAAAAACACCGAGCGGTACACCGGGTTTCGTGTCGGCTTGCCGCTCGGCGCTGTTGGAGTTATTGGAAAAACGATATGGTGTCAACCTGGTGGAGCGGGTGCTCCACCAAGCATGTTTCGTTGGAAAAAACGATTATTCTTCTTGGGTTTTCTTACCGGCGGCGATGATCTGCTGCTGGACGTTGCCCGGAACCGGTTCGTAGTGACTAAGTTCCATGGTGTAGCTGCCCTGCCCGCCGGTGACGGAACGCAGCTGGGAGTTGTACTGCATCACTTCGGCGAGCGGGGCCTGGGCTTTGATGCAGGCGATATTGCCCGGAAGCATGTCCTGACCCTGGATTCTGCCGCGCCGACCTGATAAGTCCGACGCGATGTCGCCCATGTAGTTCGCCGGGACTGTGATCTCCAGATCCACGATCGGTTCGAGGATGGCGGGTTTGGCTTTGTTGATCGCGTCGATGAAGGCGTACTTCCCTGCCGTCCGGAAGGCGACTTCCTTCGAGTCCACCGGGTGGTGTTTTCCGTCGGTAACGGCGACCTTGATATCCTGCATCGGATACCCCGCGACGGCGCCGCCGCCGAGAACGTCCAGCACGCCCTTTTCGATGGCGGGCAGGTACTGGCGTGGAATCGACTCGCCGAACAGCTCGCTGACGAACTCGAAGCCGCTGCCGCGCTCGAGCGGTTCGACCCGCAGGTACACCTCGCCGAACTGCCCCGCGCCCCCGGTCTGCTTTTTGTGACGGTGATGGCCGTCCGCCGGCGCGGTGATGGTTTCCTTGTAGGGGATCTTCGGGGGTTTGGTGTCGACTTCCAGGTTGAAGCGGGATTTCATCTTCGTGAGCATCATTCGCAGGTGCAGGTCGCCGATCCCGCTGATGACGGTTTCGTTGGTCTGGTTGTCGCGGCTGGCCTGGAAGGTGGGGTCTTCTTCCGACAGGCGTGAGAGCGCTTCGGAAATTTTCTGTTCGTCGCCGCGACTTTTGGGTGTGACCGCCAGCGAATACATCGGCGTGGGCGTGGAGGGGGTGCCGCGGAACATCGGCGTCGCCTCGATGTGCATCATGTCGCCGGTGCTGATTTCCTCGACCTTCGCCAGCGCGATGATATCGCCGGCGACGGCCTGCTTGACTTCGTTGGTCTGCCCGCCCTGGACCTTGAACAGGTGCCCGATCTTGGCGGATTTTTTTCCGTCGTTGAGGTGATACGTCGTGTCGGGAGTGACGGTTCCCTGGAGAACGCGAATCCAGGCGAGTTTTCCGACGAACGGGTCGGTGGTGATCTTGAACGCCTGTCCGACGAACGGTTTGGCGGGGTCGGCTTCCACGGTGACGGTTTCGGCGTCTTCGCTGTCACCGTCGCGGATGGGCAGTCCCGCGACCATGCCCGGCGTGGGGAAGAATTTGGCCGCGGCGTCCATGAATTCCGTCACGCCGACGCTTTCACGGGCGGCGGTGAAGAAGACCGGAATGATCGCGCCCTCGACCATCGCCGAGGCGAACGCGGCTCCGAGTTTCTCCGCGGGGATTTCCTCGCCGCCCAGATACGCTTCCATCATTTCCTCGTCGGATTCGATGATATTTTCGACGAGTTGAGTGTGGGCGTCGGAGACGTCGCCGAAGTCCGCGTCGCCGGAGTCGCCGGCGAAGCAGTCCACGACGTTCTTTCCGCCGCCGGCGGGCAGGTTCATCGGTTTGCAGGCGCCGCCGAAGGTTTCGGTGACGGCGGCCATCACACCGGGCAGGTCGAGGTTGTCGGCGTCGATTTTATTCACGACGATCGCGACGGGCAGACCCAGGTCCTGGGCGGCTTTCAACAGGCGGCGGGTGTTGACTTCGATACCCGCCGAGGCGGAGATCAACACGACGGCGGTGTCCGCGCCGGCCATCGCCGTCAAGGCCCCGCCGATGAAATCCGGGTATCCCGGCGCGTCGATCAGGTTGATCGTCTTACCGGCGTGATCCACGTGCGCCATCGCGGGATCGACCGAATGTTGGCGCTCCTTCTCCAGGTCGCCGGAATCCAGGGTCGTCGTGCCGTCGTTGACCGAACCCATACGGGTGGTGACTTTCGCGGCGAAGAGCATGGCTTCACCGAGCGTGGTTTTACCGGCTCCGCCGTGGCCCAGAAATACGATGTTGCGAATGTCCGCGGGTTTCGATGCTGGCATGTCCGACCTCTTTCTTCGCTGTCCTCGTGTGGAATTTCAACGGTTACCTGTTCGTTCCCCGTCGCGTCGCGAGGGGCAAACGCGACTCATTCTATCACGAACCGGCCTTATAGGCCAGTCCGCGCCCGTGATCGGGAAGCGGTTCATCATACGATTTTCACGGCTTTGGGCAAGGGAAAAACACTTCCCCCTGTCGTGAAGGTGAGCGACCGGATTTCCCGGCATAACGAAGAAACAGCAAATCCGACACAGAGTCACTGAGATACAGAGAAGAATTTTTAAATATCTCTTCTCTTGTCTTCTCAGTCTTCTCAGTCCCTCTGTGTCGCTCTTTCTTTTATTTTTGCCGTGCCTTAGGCTATGCCGAATCACAACCAGAAAAAAATATCACTCACGTCGTGAAGGCGTGCGTCGAGAGGACGAAATTCAGGATTGGGGCGTTTCGTCGTGCCGTTCGGAAGGTTCGGATTTCGGTTGGCGCGGTTCGGGATGCAGCATTCCCAGGCAGAGGAAGATTCCCCAGACCACCGCCAGGAGCGCCGCGTCGAGGATGACGGCGTGGCGCAGACGCAGAACGATCGCCGAGAGCACGCCGATGACCGCCGCCGCCGTCGCGAGAATGTAAAACAGCACGACCACCTGCTTGACGCTCATCCCGCGATCGACGAGTTGATCGTAGAGGTGGCTTCGGTCGCCGGCGAAGATATTCTTCCCCGCCAGCAGCCGTCGGACGACCGCCAGGGCGGTGTCGAGGATCGGCAGCGCGAAGACCACGCAGGCCGCCAGGAAGAAACGCCCGTGTCCCTCGCGGCAGAACATCGCCATCATCACCGCGACGAAGAACCCCAGCAGCATGCTTCCCGCGTCGCCCATGAAGATGCTCGCGGGGGGAATATTGTACGGCAGGAAACCGAACACCGCTCCGGCCATCGCCAGCGCCAATCCCACGCGGAGCTGATCGGTCGTCCCGTCGAAACGCGCGTAGGTCGCCAGGAACACCGCCAGCGCGAGGAAGCCCAGCGTGACGATCCCCGTGACTCCCCCGCACAGGCCGTCCAGGCCGTCCAGGAGATTCGTGGCGTTGCAGGCGGCGATGACCATGAACATGCACAACAAACCGCTGATCGACACCATCGCCCATCCGGGAAGGTAGGGGATGTGCAGGTGCTGGAAGAACATCTCGGACATTTCCTGTCCGACGCCGCCCAGGATCAGGATCGCCGCGGCGAGAACCTGCCCGAGGATTTTTTTTCTCGGAGAAATCTCGTATAGATCGTCCAGCAGCCCGACAAGGGTGATCAGCACGCAGGAAACCGCGATGGCGGACAACTGCCACGCGGGATTTCCCATGAGCGTCGCGATGTCGCCTTTCACGAGGTTCGCGCCGAGTTCGCTCCATTGTCGTTGTGCATCCGGCATGATGAAGGCATAGACCGTCATTCCCGCCAGCAGACCGACGCACATCGCCACCCCGCCGAGATACGCAATCGGTCGGCCATGCGGTTTCAGAAGGGCGTCGGGCTTGTCGACGATCTTTTTGCGGTACGCGATCAGGCGCACCATCGGCGTGGCGCCCAGCGAGACCAGCAGAGAGATCACGCCCAACCACCAGAAATCCTTCAGCACTTCCATGGCTGTATATGTCGCGAGCATCGTTTCACCCTCGAAATTTCATCGAAAAAACGCGCCTATCCCGAATTCACATTCCGGGAGTAAAAAGATACCACCCCCAACGAGCGGGTGCAATATTTTCATTCACCGGGATGGCCGGGTTTCGATCATGAAATCCGGGGTACTTCAAAGAGACAAGCGACGACGGAAGGCGCCGCTTTTTACTCCCCCGGTGGGGGCGAATCCGGGACGGGGGGCGGGGGAGTTCGTCGTTCCTCCCATTGGCGGTGGTGCTGCCGGGGAGGCTGGCGATGAGGGCGCATCCGGTCGCGTCGATGATGATAACGCCGGATGTCCTGTTTGGTGACGGTTTTGACGTTCGCGTTCGCCGGCGCGTGGGCTTGATAGGTGAACCAGTTTTCCGGTAAGGGTTTTCCGTTGAGATACTCCATCCGCAGCTGCCGGCAGAGCGTTTGTCCGAAGTGCATCCGGGAGAAGACGACCCGATAGAGCAATCCCGATTGGGGATCGGCCCAGATTTCGATGCGTTGCGGCCGGCGGGCCGCCTGCTGGTTTCGACGGGCGAGGAAATACTCCGCGCCGCGGCCGTCGTCCATCGTCACGCGTTTTGGCGGATCGAGGACGTACCCGTTTTTCGCGGCATGGAGAGTGTCGCGCATGTCGATCAGCGGAAGGGTGGTCATTTCCTCGAAGAACGGAAGGTGGAACGCGTCGCGTTCCTCGCTGAACAGCACCGCGCCTTGAGGACGGACGGCCCAGGCGTTTCGCCCGTCCTGTCCGATCCAGAGGGTTTTCTCGCGGGGCAGCTGGATCTCGAAGACGTACTGATTCCCGCCGCGAAGGTACAGTTTCGCGCCGTGCAGTCGTCCGGGCCCGCGCGGGCGCATGGGTGGACGGTGCGGTGCGGCGGGAGTTTCTTCCGTTTCCGCGTCGCCGTTGAGGCTCTGCATCGCGTATTGAAGGGAATACGTGCGGTCGCCTTCGGTCATGAAGGCGCTGAGAACCCGGTCGTAATCGGAGGTAGCCGACGACGTTCGCGGCAGGGACAATTCGATGAGGATCACGACCAGCACCATCGCGGCAGCGGACGAAAGCGTCGCCCTGACCAGGCGGAACCACAACGGCCTCGCCGGGCGGGGGGTGATCGCGTGGAGCACGCGGTCCACGAGTTTGGCGGCGGACGCTTCCGTGTCGCAATACCGTCCCCGCAGCAGCGCGTGGAGAAGCTGTTCGTCGGCAAGCTGACGCCGCTGCTCGGTCGTAAGGGGTTCCGCGTCGTCCGGCGGGGTGTCCTCGCCGTTCATGCAGCCGTGCCAGGCGGCCAGCGGTTCTTCGGGTTGTGGTTCGTGCGAAGTCATGCCGAAGGTTCCGGATCCGTCAGGATATTCTTGCGTTTCAGGCAGTCCGCCAGTTTTGACCGGGCGCGCTGGATGCGTTTTTTGACCGCCTCCCGCGACATCGCCAGCAGGCCTGAAATCGTGTGCGTGTTATGATGGTCGCGGTAATGCAGTTCCAGGGGTTCGCGATAGTCTTCGGGCAAGGCGTCGAGGCAGTCGTCCAGGGCGGCGATTTTCTCATCCCACGTGTCGCCGGGACGCCGGGCGATCTGCTCCACGCGGCGATCCAGGTGCTCCAGCACCTCCTCGCTGCACAGGAGCATGTCCCGTTTGCGGGCGCGATAGCTCGCCAGGACCAGGTTCCGCGCGATTCCGCGCAGCCAGGGTCCGAACGGGCGGGTTCGGTCGAATTCCCCGAACCGCTTCCACGCGACGATCATGGTTTCCTGGAACAAATCCTCCGCCAGCGCCTCCTTCCGCACCGACGCGCGCAGAAACGTCATCAGCATGCCGGTGTTCTCATGCACCAGTACGGAGAAAATCGATTGGGCGAGGTTGTCCGTCATAGGCGTTTGTATTGTACCGTTGTTTCCGGATGGTTCGTATCCATATTGAATTGTTTTTTCCCGCGTCTTCGGGGACAAAAAAAATACGGTGTAACTTTTTTCGGCCGCCCGCCACGAATTGTATGTCCCCGAACCGTACGGAAAGGACAATAACCAATGAACACGGGAACGATCCCGCGACGCCGTACACCCCGCCGATGAAACCTCGGCGCAGAACAAGGAGCACTACCATGAAACGCACAATGATCATCATCGCAGGTTTGATCGTCGTCAGTTCCGTCATCGTCTGGGCGGAGACCACCGAGACGCAGCCGCTACCGGACAAACGCGGAGAATTTCGCGGACACGGCGGTAGACGCGGCGGACATGGACCCGGCGAGGGACCTCGCATGAACCTCACCGAGGAGCAACGCGACAAGATGCGGGCGCTGCGAAAGGAATTTCAGCCGAAATTCAAAGAGGCGATCCAATCCCGCGACAAGGACAAGATCAAAACCGTCCACGACGAATTCATCGCCAAAGCCAAAACCTTCCTCTCCGAGGAACAGGTTGACCAGTTGCAGGACCGTCACAAACGAATCGGCCAACGGATGAAATACCGCCGGGAACAGATGGGCCCGAAGCTGGACCTGACGGATGAGCAGAAAACCAAGATGAAGGAACTGCGGAAAAAGAATCAGGAGGAAATGAAGGCCTTGCGCGACAAGCACCAGGCGGCCTTCAAGGCGCTCCTGACGCCCGAGCAGGCGGAAAAATGGGAAGCCTGGAAAAAAGAGCATCAAAACCGACGTCGGCCGATGGGCCCCCGCGGCGAACGGGACTTCCGCGGCGGACGAAGAGGCCGACATGGCGACCATCATCAAGGTCCGGGACGACGAGGCGCCTGCCCTGAAGAACCGGGCACGTGCGACGAAGACGCTCCCTGTCCCGTCGGCGGAGAATAGGACTTCGAGAGTATCACTTCCCGATCCAGCAGAACGGGACGGTATATCGCCGTCCTGTTTTGCTTTTCCGAAACTTCCTATGGAGTTTCCCTCTCTCTGTTTGGGGAATCTGTTTTCGACAGGAATACGGTTATTTACAGTTTCCGGCAAGAGCAATATACTGGATCGCCGGTATGGAGAAAAATCGCATTTATATTCTCGGATGCGGGCGTTCCGGCACGACGCTTTTACTGGCGATGATGACGTGTTTCCGTGACACCTATGTTCTCCTGGAGGAGGCGGCTCGGACCGGCGAAGACCACTACAGCCGATTTGACACCCTCCACCGACCCGAACGCACCCATGTGATAAAACGCGCTTCCAACGCGAGTGACTTCGCGCATGAGATTCCCCATCCGATCGGACTTCTGTATCTGGTAAGGCACCCCCTGGACGTACTGACAAGTACCCTGCGGTTTCAGGGCAAGGTGTATCCCTACTATATCACACCAAGCCGTTGGTTGGCGGAGGTTCGGGCGTTGCGCGGTTTGCTGGAAGCGTCTCGTCCCAATATGATGACGCTATCGTATGAGAATCTCGTGTCGCGGCCGGATCAGGTGCAGGAACAAATCGCCCGGACATTCGGGCTGGAATATGACCGTCCTTTTTCCCGCTTTCAGGAAAACTTTTCGACCGAGGAGGGTATCGCAACCACCATGAACGGAATCCGGCCTCCCGATACCGCCTCCCTGCATCGATGGCGAGAGGTTCGGCATCGAGAGTATCTTCGTTCCCTGTGGCCTGACATCGCCAAAGAGGCGAATTGGTTCTGCGATCGTTTCGGGTATTCTATCCGTGAAATTCAGGAAGCGCTCGTTATAGAAACAAAAGACGGCTTGAAAACCTGATCCGACAAAAGGGAAAAAGGGAGGGTCGCGGAGCACACTTCGGAATCCTTTTCCGCGTTGAGGTAATAAAAACCATATCGCGTCTTCCCGACGAAGGAGAAACGGCATTCCAAAACCTGTCTTGCACGCATCAAACAGCGCCGAGCGACAAGTCGGGTATTGACTCGGCTTGCCGTTTGGCGGTGTTTTTTAATCCGCGAAAGAATTTTGTTTTTTCTGAATTCGCTATTTTCCTCATTCGGCGCGGTTTGATTCAACCACCATGTTTTGTATTGCTTTTGTAATTCGCGAACGTCGCCGAAGTGTTCCCGGAACACCTTCAGCGCTTCGGTATTCTTCGGTGGATTTTCGAGGACGGATTTCAGATAAGCTTGCAGCGCTTCGCGGTATTTTCCGTTCTCGGCGTGGAGGAGGAAGTGCACGAACGACCAGACCTGGTCGTGATTGACGGAGTTGGTCTGCTCGTTCCAGTTTTCCAGCGTCATCGTCACGAGTTTATTCAGCGGCCGAAATTGCCCCACGCGAATGCGCGTCCGGACGCGTTGCAGTCGACCGGGCTGAAGGACGATAGTCCGGTCCCGAAAGTCGTATCCCCCGGCGTCGACGTGTCCCGGCTGATAAGTTCCGTTTTTCCAGGCAGCCGCAGCGAAGTATTCCGCCAGTCCTTCCTCCAGCCACAGCGGCGGCGGGGCGCTTTGCCGCACGACGCGATGCGAATACTGATGCCACCCCTCGTGCCGAATCACCCGCCAGACGTCCGTCGGTGAAAACGTCTCGTCGTCCAGCGCCGCCCGTAAGACCAGCCCGTCGTATCGACCCGCGTTGAGACGCTCGTCGCTCCCAAGGCTATGGCGGTAATCCTCGAAGCGGCGGTACAGATACACGGGCAGCTTGCCGTGCTTCCGGCGGGGCAGGTCGGGCGCGAACCGGCGGTACATGTCCGCCATGGCTTTCAGCCGCGCCAAAGCCTCCTTCACCTGCTTTTCGGGCAGGTCGGTGTACAGCACATATTCCGCGACGACGTATTTCTTCAAATCTCCGGCCTGCTCCTCCGCCGCGACGACGGCGGCGCACAACACCCCCGCCAGAACCGGCAGAAACCGGACCCCGCCTGCACATCGTCGAGTTTGTCTCATCACGCTTTCCACAAAGAAACGACGCCGGACTCGCCGGAGGACAACCCTCTCTTACCATTCCACGCGCCGAGGCCTATTGTATGTCGGCTGGGTTAAAAAGAAACGCTTCTTTCCGGAAGGATTCGTTCGCCAAAAAACGTCTTGACGATCCCCCGGCAATTGCCTTTAATGGCGTTTCGCCATTTCGGCGGGACGCACCGTTAGCTCAGTTGGTAGAGCAGCTGACTCTTAATCAGCGGGTCTCAGGTTCGAGTCCTGAACGGTGTATCAGAAACCCTTGCAAATAAAAGATTTGCAAGGGTTTTTCTTTTGCTTAACTTCCCGCCAAATTTCTGCGCTACGCCTGCGCTACACCGGCGCAGACTTTCCCCTACTTCTTTTTGGCTTCGGAAAAGGAAACAAACCACGAGCTACCGGATATTTTCACCTGTATTTTAAGGATGATTTCCCCATTATTGTTCGCACTCAGCGGGGAAAAGGTCGCTCATATCCATATTGCTGCACATCTCATCTACCCAAGCGTCCAGGTTTTCTTGCGTATAGGGTATTTTTCGGGCGTCGAAGCGGTCCAGCAGGTTGAAAGAAAAACCGGCATGGTAGGCGCTCATAAACACCGCCACCGGTTCACCGTCACGATATAAAATAACAGGTTCACGATTTTCGGCCCAACCGAGCATCGTCGCTAAGTCCGGCGAAGATTCGATGTCCACGCGGTGTTTGACCAGATTCTTTGCGTTGTCATTCAATATTTTCTCTGTCATGGAAGTCACGGTATCCCTTTCTTCTTTTTGGGTACTCATAGCTTGAAGATTTCTGGCGACGGTTCTACCAACCGGGGTAAGTTTGATATGCGAAGAACGCCGCCCACCATAAAAGTTCACACGTTCCAATAATCCCGACGTTTCCAGCCGTTTGTAGGTCCGATGGTACGTGACGAATTCGCTTTCCGTCGGAGTACGTCCGATCCAACCGGCCAGGTTTATCGGAACATATCCATCTTGCGCGTCCTGAATGCGCAGGCGATACGCCCCAAGTTCTTTCCCGTAATTCTTACCCGCCGGATTCATCGGCAATTCGGATAATCGTTTTTGGTCGGCCAATACACCCACCAATACCTTTTTTTCTTTGTCGTTTAATTTCATGGCATGTCCTCTTTTCTGTTAATAAAGAAAGTGTGTTTGGTTACTCGACTGTTCCCTATGCACTCTCAAAATATTTCCTTCCCGGAAGGACCCGTAACCGATCAGGCCGAACGTAACGCCGCCTTCCAGGCGCGGGCGTGCTTTTCCGTCGGCGGCATACTCGCCGGGCGCGAATGATAAAACGCTAAATATCTTTCCCGCTTTTCCGGTGGCAAAAGGTCGATAGGGCCGGGGCGGTCGGGGTCCAATCCGCCCGTAGGAAATGGTGAAATTTCCCGCGTTGACGCCGTTGGGGTCACTACTTCTATATCAATAACCTGATTGTCGCCGGGATTGCCGGCGTGATCTCGACGGTATGGTTTGTGCTTGGCGGGATCATTGATATGCGCAGTTTGTTCAGGGATTTGGCGGTTCGCGTGGACAATCCTCTGGATGACGGCAGAGTGGTGGGGCACGTTTCGTTGATGGACAGAGCGGTAAATCATTATTCTTCCCGACAATGACGACACCGGTCGAAAATACGCGCAGGAAGTCGCCGCGATCTTAAACGGTTTGAATCCCCCGGCTGGGGTCAAGATCGTGAAACTTCCCGGCCTGGAAGTCGGCGGAGATATCGCCGACTGGATCGACGCCGATGGGCCGATGGGTTGCCAAGACGCCGACGCGATCAAGGCGGCTGTTTGGGAGTTGGCGAAGACGGTAAATCCCTGGACGCCGCCGACGCCAGCGCCCACGGGCAAGACGATAGAATCGTATCAATCCTTCCCCGTGGAATTCCTGCCGGAGCCGTTGCGTTCTTTTGTCACCCAGGCCGCCGAAGCTATCGGTTGCGATGCGGCGTTTGTGGCGCTGCCGTTGTTGGCGGGAGTGGCTTCGGCGATTGGGAATATTTACCGTATCGAATTGAAACGGAATTGGACGGAACCGGTGATTCTCTGGGTGGCGATTGTGGGCGATTCCGGTACGCTGAAAAGTCCGGCGCTGGAGCTTGCCCTAAAATCCCTTCGCCGTCGCCAGCATGACGCGATTAAACAACACGCCGAGGAAATGGAAGCGCACAAGGCCGACGTGTTGCGTTATGAAATCGACCTTGCCGCCTGGAAAAAGTCCGGGGGCGAAGGTCTTCCGCCCGCCGAACCCAAAGCGCCCGTGTTGCCGCGTTACTGGTGCGATGACACCACAATTGAAGCCCTGGCCGTGATGTTGTTGCAAAACTGGCGCGGGATTCTCATGGTACGCGACGAACTGGCCGGTTGGCTTGGCGGATTCGACCGCTACGCCCAGGGTAAAGGCGGCGACGTAGCAAAATGGCTTGAAATGCACGGCGGTCGGTCGGTTATGGTGGACCGCAAGACGGGTACGCCCCGGACGATTTATATTCCCCGCGCGGCGGTGAGTGTTACCGGCGGTATTCAACCGGCTACGCTACAACGCGCCCTTGGCCGGGAATATTTTGAAAACGGCCTGGCCGCCCGGTTGCTTTTGGCGAGTCCGCCGCGTCGCGTGAAGAAATGGACGGAACGGGAAATCGACCCGGCCACGGAAAACGCCGTCACCACGATGTTTGAAAATCTGTATTCGTTGGAACCGGTGACGGGACAGGACGGCGAACCGGAACCGGGGATTGTTCGGCTATCACCGGCGGCGAAGACGGCATGGATTAGCTTTTACAACGAACACGCCCAGGAACACGTCAACTTGTCCGGCGATTTATCGGCGGCGTGGTCGAAGCTGGAAGGCTACGCGGCACGGCTGGCGTTGGTGGTGCATTTGGTGCGCTGGGCTGCGGGTGACGCGACGCTTTCGGATTTGAACGTAGTAGACGAAGAAAGCGTATCCGCCGGGGTAGCGCTGTCCCGTTGGTTCGGACAGGAAACCCGCCGCGTGTATGCGATCCTGGACGAAACCGAGGAAGACCGGGAGCGTCGGGAACTTGTTGAACTGATCGAACGTCACGGCGGAAACATCACCGCGCGGGAATTGATGCGATCCTGCCGGGCATATAACACTTCCACGGCGGAAGTAGCGGAGCAAGCCCTTGCGGAGTTGGTACAAGCCGAATTGGGGCGTTGGGAAGATGCTGAATCGAAACCGCGAGGGGGAAGGCCGACGCGCCGTTTCGTACTTTCCCGCCGTGTTGACGTTGACAAAACTTCCAAAATGCTAGAGAAGTCGGAAGTTTCGTCAACAGAGCCGGTCAAATTGGAGAATCCCCCCGCAAATCCGCCCGCTACGATTGCATTCCCCCGCGTTGACAAAACCCACGAGTTACCGAAGAAATCTGCGGTTTTGTCAACGTCATGCGCCTGCGTGTGTACACCGGCGTGGGGCTCGATCCCAATCTCCGGCGCGTGAACCTCGGCAACTTTGGCACGCATGGAACGCGGGTGGAACGCGACTGGCACGCGGAGAAGGAAACTGTAATTGCTTGATTTAAAAGAGTCTACCGGAAGTGGAACGCATGGCACGCTACTTCTTACATATATCGCGTACGAGGCGCATAAAGAAAAGGTCCGGGAAAAAAAATAGAGCGCAATATAGTGGACCGCGTTCCATGCGTGCCACTTTTTAGGCCTCGAATAGGTACTCCAACGCGAAGGATTCTCCTGATGGCGTTGGGAACAATCACGAACCTAGACAGAGTTGCTTGTGAACGCCGCTTTTTAGCTGTAACGCGCGGAGGAAGGAATGGAACGCCATGTTGACCCGTGAAATGATCCTGATGGCCTGCTGGCATCGCCGTGGCGACCATCGCGGCTGTTATCGTCGCCTTTGCGCGACCTGCGGCGCAGCCTTCTACGTCGGGCGTCCCGAGGCGCGATATTGTCGCGCCGCCTGCCGTCAGAAGGCGTACCGACGAAGGCTGAAATGCAGCGGGGTTTGACTTGATGTTCTTATCCCCCCTTGCCCTCATGGTGTCAAAAGTAAACCACGACCTTGAAGAAGATTGAAGAAATAGGAGAGCAGCATGATTGCCACGACTGATACTATCCCGGCTGTCGCGTATTTG
>JAFGJE010000104.1 GCA_016929245.1 Phycisphaerae bacterium | reverse complement strand
TTGCTCCTAAAAAGAGTAACCAACAACTACTGCAAGTCACTGTAAACAAAAGAATAACCGAGCGCCAGAAAAAATTCTCACACACCGCCGCCAGGTGCGAGGAGAAATTCCGGCAATCCAGCGTCAAGGTGTAGATGCCCAAGGTATTACGCACCTTACCAGCTCTTTCGCCTGAAAGGCGAATGCATCATAGCCCAGGGCAACGCCCTGGGTGGTGAATTCCCACGAATCCGAGCCCTGTAGGGGCGAGACAATCTGTTGCGCCCTTACAGGGCTTTTAAATTTTTTATCCCGATATCCCAAGGCGTTGCCTTGGGCTATGCTCCATCAGCCCGTTGGGCTGTGAATAAGAATGTAGATATGAAAGTCCAAAATCGGTAATCCTACGGAATTGACATCATCCAATTTCCCGCTACACACCAAAAGACAAAGAAAGGAGAAACGAATGTGTGTCCCCCGATTACTGACCCCGCAAAAGAATCCCGCGGCCTGCAATGCCGATCTTGCGGCTGTCAGCATTTTCGCGTAATCTATACCCGCCGGGGATGGGGTGGAAAACTCATCCGCCGACGCCAGTGTCGCCATTGCGGGAAACGCATAACAACGTGGGAAAAACCAATAGGGATGTAACTACGTAGCAAGAAGATGAAAGATAATCCTACACCGAAAAAGAAGCTTTGGCGGCGAACAATCGGAATTATCGTTGTCATATTTCTCATTCTTCTTCCCATTGCCTGCGTACTAAGTCCCATAAATCTATTCCCACGCATTCAAAAAAGCGGCCTTTGGCTCGTACTGATAGCACTTGCCATTGGATGCGTTAATTTTTATCTCTCCTTCATTCGACCCTTACTCCACAGGATGCTTAAAAGAAACATGAATACCTACAGATTTATCTCGGGTTTTCCTGGTGGAACCATTCTGCAAATTGCAGGAGTCATCGTCGGATTTGGAAGCCTGAAAATTGGTTTAATAGGACTGCTTGTGGTAATTATAAACACGGGCGGCGTATTATGGTTTGTTATATGGACATGGAAAGACAAATCATTCTGGGATAGGTAAATGTGATAAATATGATTAGATCTGGTGACACCTTACTGGTTTTCAGGCCCCACAGCCTGCAATGCCGATCTTGCGGCTGCCAGCATTTTCGCGTACTCTATTATTCTATGAAATCTCGATCAATTAGCTCATAGGAAAATAGAATGGCTGCATTAATTTGGCTAATTATGATTGCTATCGTATTCCTTGGGATAGGAATTCCTGTATACGTATTTATCAATGAACGCCGTTGGTATTTAAAATTTATATTATCGGTGGTTTTGATTGGTGCTTTGCCTTTAACGTATTTTATGACCGCAAAATACAAGGCCGTTTGGAATGAAAACACCTATGCTATTGGATGGCCGATACCGGTGGTAGTATTTCAAAGGCCATCACCCGAAGATTCATATTCAGACTTTGTAGGGCCAACAATTATTCTCGCCTATCCTTTTAATTACGCTTTATATACGGTTTTCCCTGATTTAATAATTATGGTTTTTACCATGGTCAGAAAAAGAAGCCTGACAAAAAGCAAGAATCAACCCCAGTAAAACTCAACTGATTCTGTTGCCTAATCGTGTTTGTCTTCCAATAGCTCTATATACGTAACAACCTTGGGGGAATTCTTCTTTTACTTTTGAATCGTTTCCTGTCTGTCTGAAAATGCATGTAGAGGACATGCAATATTACGGATGATTTGTATCATTCCAACATCGCTGTCGTCCCGTTGGGACTCTTCCACATAAAAATCCTAACCGGGGGTTCGCTGCACTCACGCCCCGGCTAAACGCTGACCAGCCCTTTCGGGCTTCAAAACCCGGGCTTCCCCCTCCCTACCCTCCCCCGGCGGGGGAGGAGTTTTGCGCGCGCGGGAGGGGTCGTGGAAATGCTCCTTGTCGTTGAATTCTGAAATTTTTATTTCTCCCGGCCGCCAGGGGACTTGGAAATTTCCGACGACGCTGAACGACCCGCTTTGCGCGCGTACTTTCGAGGCGCGACGGGAAAGGTAGAGGCCACGATGAATGTCAACGCGGAAAAAAAGAGAACGCGAATTTCGCGAATAAGAGCGAATAAGACGAATCTTTTTGTGTTTTTTTTAAAAACACCAATATTGGTCTTATTCGCTCTTATTCGCGAAATTCGCGTTCTCTTCAGGACAGGATCGGTCAGAATTTGGCAGTTTTTGGCAGAAAATGGCAGAATTGGGCAGAATTGGGCAGAACGGTACAGTTCGGGACAGGTGCAAACCGTCCAGGTTTCGGAAAACAAACGAGTTACGAAAAAATGAGGCGCCAAACCACCATGACGCACATTCATTTCTCTCTCTTTGTTCGTTGGTGAACAAGCGGCGCGATTCAGGCGTGATCGGTTTCGTCGAATACCCGATTGTAGTAATTGTCCACCGCGCGGGCGCTTTGGTCGTGGAAATCCCGCATGCTGTTGAAAATCCCCATGCGCAGCAGCAGCAGAAACGCCAGGCACGCCGCCGCGTGGGTCAGCGCCTGGCTGTACCGTCGGAATCGCTGCAGGAGCGTGGGGCGCGGCTGGGCGACGCGGAGGGTGTCGGCCTGGGGGAGGTTTCGCAGTTTGAAATTCAACACCGCAATGGCGCCGCGGTTCGCCCGCGCCAGCAGGTTCATCCTGTGCGGCTGCGACTTGACCATCAACATCGCCACGTCCAGCCGTCGAACGCCGCGCAACAGTCGTCGGCAACGTGGACACTCCGCGACGTGCCGCCGCATCCAGCCGTTGGAGATATCCAGTTGATCGTGAATCGCCTCCAGCACCCGAAGGCGAAACGATTGACAACGCGCCCTGGTTTTTTCATTGACCGCGATCATGATTCATCCTGCCTTGCCATCCAACGGCTTAGAAGGCGCAGAGCCCGATATCGATATACGCGAACGGAAGCGACGGACAGATTGAGCAACTTCGCCACCCGCGGATACGACATTTCGGCGATATCCTTGAGCACCAGTACAAGCTGCAAACGCTCCGGCAAGCGAGCGATTCCGTTTCGTAACGCTTCGCGCAACTCCCCCACATGAAGGTCCACGGAAGGACGTCGCCCGTCCGTGGATTCCACATGCTGCGCGACGCGACGGCAGGCCCGTTCGTGCGTTGTTCTCCGCCGCAGAAGGGAAACGGCTGTGTTGGACGCGGAGCGAAAGACAAACGCTTTGAGACGATTCGGGGGTGTTTTATCGCTTCGAGACGCCAGGCGGAGGAAGGTTTCCTGATATACGTCACACACGTCCTGCTCGTTGCCCAGCAGCCGCCATAACATGGTAATCAGCGCCGGTCCGTGCCGCTGCATGGCTGTGAGAACCCAATGGCGCGACGCGACCAGGGGCTCCACGGCTGTGGAGTCCCACAGGAGCGCCAAATTCGCCCGGCTTCGTGCCATACGCATACAGTCCGTCAACGGAATGTTCCGTCATAGAAACGACGCACATTCCCCTTCTTTCATAACACGAAATCCGAAAAAATCGAGATTTTATTATAAAATTTCTTATAAAAAACTTTCCCTTTTCTCGTTATATCCGACGACTTGGCGCGTCTTTATTTATGGAAGCGCCATGGGCGATCAACAATCATAATACCCACCGGGCGAAGCTCCGTTTCGTTCGGGTGCGATGGTGGCGGGACGGAGCCCCGCCACCCAAGGGGTACGCGACACGGTCACCCTATACATGTAAAGAACTCACATTGGATATGGAAACTTCAAAAGACAAGAAAGACTCCGACGCTTTCGACGTGGTGCGGCTGGTGGACGACCTGCTGGCGCGGGCGACCGACTGCGGCGCGAGTGATATTCATTTCGAGCCGACCGCCGATGAGATGCAGATTCGGTTTCGGCTTGACGGGGTTCTCAACACCGTCGAAACCTTACCGAGTCTGCTGCGGGAAAACGTCGTGTCGCGGCTGAAGGTTCTGGGGGGGTTGCTGACCTATCGCAACGACATTCCGCAGGAAGGCAGGCTGGCGTCCAACGGCGACGGAACCGTTGTCGACCGTCGCTTGGCGGTGTTTCCGACCATTCACGGCCAACGGGCGGTGGTTCGCCTGTTTTACGACGATCCCGCACTGGCGGACCTGAACGAACTGGGATTTCGCGACAAGGTGCTGGCGAACCTGAAACAACTCATCGAAAGCAACGGCGGCGTGATCCTTCTGACCGGCCCTGCCGGCAGCGGAAAGAGCACGACCCTGGCGGCCATTTTACGTCATATCACGCGCGTCACGCCGGGCAAGAGCATCGTCACGCTGGAGGATCCCGTCGAACGACACATTCGCGGAGTCACGCAGGTGCAGATCACGCCGCAGGGAACCATGACGTTCCCCACGGCATTGCGGTCCCTGCTGCGGCAGGATCCCGAAGTGCTGATGATCGGTGAAATCCGCGACGCCGAGACGGCCCGGATCGCCGTCGAAGCCGGCCTGACGGGCCATCTGCTGCTAAGCACGCTGCACAGCGGCACACCCTCCGGTGCGCTGCTGCGATTACTGGAAATGGGCGTCGAACCGTACCAGGTGACCAGCAGCGTGCTGGCGGTTGTGAACCAGCGGTTGTTACGTAAATTGTGTGAGCATTGCCGGCGGAAGGATTCCGCGACGGGGCAGTGGCAGGCGGCTGGGTGCGAGAAATGTTTCGGCACGGGCTACCACGGCCGGGCGCTTGTGGCGGAAATGTTACTCATGCAGCCGTCGCTGCGCGAGGCGATTCTCGCCAAATCCGACGCGAACACCTTAAAACGCATGCTGGAAGAGCAAGGCCACACACCCATCGCCGTCGAAGGCTGTCGACTGGTGGAACAAGGAATAACCACGCAGGCGGAACTGGATCGAGTTTCCGCCTGAATATACATTGTCATCCTGAGCGAAGCGCAGCGAAGTCGAAGTATCTTACGCCATCGAACCCGTAAGGTCCTTCGACTTCGCTCGAAGACTCGCTCCGCTCAGGATGACAGATAACCGGAGTTGAATTATGGCGTTATATGCCTACCAAGCCGTCACCACCGACGGAAGAATGATGACCGGCGAACTCGAATCCGCCTCGCAGGAGCAGGTTAAACTCCTCCTGGAGGAAATGAATCTTTCCGTCCATTCGGTTCAGAAGTGTAAAACCCACACCCCGCGCAGCCGCATGGGAAAAAGCGAGTTTATCCTGTTCAACCAGCAACTCGCGTCCATCACCAAGGCGGGGATTCCGCTGGAGCAGGGATTGAAGGAACTCGCCCGCGACGTGGAAAGTCGCCACGTGCGAAGCCTGATCGAGGAACTCCTGGCGGACCTGGAACAGGGAACGAGTCTGGAAGACGCCTTCGAGAAACGCAGGGGATTTTTCCCGCCGTTGTACGGCCAGATCATCCAGGCGGGGGTGCAAAGCGGACGGCTGGGTGAAATGCTCGCCAGTCTGAACCGGCATATCGAAATCAGTCGGCAAACCCGCCGGATGGTGATCGAAGCCGTCACGTATCCCACCTTTGTTCTTTTCTTTGCCGCGGGAATCCTGACCGCATTTCTCCACTGGATCGTTCCGTCCTTTCACGTCATTTTTTCAGACCTGGGGGAATGTCTACCTGGTCCTACACATATGATTCTTTATCTGGGCGATCATGTTCTTGACTTCTGGATTGGTGTCGGCGTGATTGTCGGAGGATTCGTCCTTCTAGGCATACTCCTGAATAATTCCCCCGGCGGCCGACGATTGAAAGAAGGAATCTATTTCCGCCTGCCCATACTAGGCCGCCTGCTGCATCGCAGCAAGCTCAGCCGCCTTGCCGACGCGATGGCGCTGCTGATCGGCGCCGGCTGCGATATGCCCACCTGCCTGCGCCTCGCCTCCGGCGCGACCGGCAGCGAAACGATGAAGCAGCAGTGCGAGTGGATCGCCGAATCTGTCGAACAGGGCGAACCGATCGTCGAAGCCGCGGCGCTGTGTCCCGCGATTCCTCCGTTTTTCGCGTATTCCATCCAACTCGGCGCCCAGCGCAATGAACTGGAAGACAATCTCTACAGCCTGGCTGACATGTACACCCAGCAAACGCAAACCAACCAGGCCCGTCTGCAAAGCCTGCTCATGCCGACGCTGGTGGTCATTTTGGGCGCGTTTATCGGCTTCGCAATCGTCGCTTTGTTCATGCCCATGGTAAGCATGCTTTGCGCGGTACAGGGATAACCATGTTTGGATTCGATGACGAAGAAATCCTGATGTTGATTCTCGGATTGGCGACGGCGGTGACGGCGACGGTCGTCCTGATCATCGTTCTGTCCACACCGCCGAGACGGTACGGAAACGAATCGCCCAAAACGCATCGACGGCGCCCCAGTATGATTTCGTTTTATTTCCTGTACGTTTCCCTTCTCGTCGTGGGGGGCGGGTTGCTGGTTCTGTGCGGACCGTTCTTCCCGCTGGGGGGATTGTTCCTGATGGTCCTGGCGGGATTGATCATCGCCCATCTGCTGGTGGGGAAGGAATCTCTCGCCATGCACGTGTTTTCCTCCCTGGCCGCGAGTATGCGACAAAACCTTCCCCTGCCGGCTGCCATGGAAATCGAAGCCCAGGGATTACGCGGAAAATCGAAACGCGTGTTCCAGAATATCGCCTTCTGGCTGACGCAGGGATTTCCGTTAAGCGAATCGATCAAGCGAGGATATCCCCGTTGTCCGGGCGGCGCCCTATCGATGGTCACCGCTTCGGAATCCATCGCCCAGACGCCGCGAACCCTCCGCATCATTGAGCGCAACATCAGCGAACAAATGCAGCCGCGGAATCATATGCAACGTATGACCCCCGCCTATCCCATCGCCGTGATCTCCATCGCGTTGATGCTCGTGACAATGTTAATGATTTTTATCGTGCCGAAATTCCAAATGATCTTTGCGGACATCGGCTACCCCTTACCCGCGCCGACGCAATGGCTGATGCGAATGGGAGACTTCGCCAGTGAATTCGGCGTGGCGTCCGTACCTCCGATGTTGGTGTTTGTGGTAATTCCCACGGGATTGTATCTCCAGTTTCGCCCTCGCCGGCCGGAGAAGCCTTATACGCTGTCGATCTGGGGGGACGGGATCAAATGGTTTCTCCCGCCATTTCACTGGTTCGAGCGGATGCGGGCACAGGTACTAACCGCCGATTTCCTGCACATCGCTTTAGACGCCGGTGCGACCATCGACGACGCCGTGTCTGGCGCGTGTGAGCTGGATGTGAATCTCTGCTATCGCGCCCGGCTGCAGGATTGGCTGCGCCGAATTCAAAGCGGACAAAACGTCTCCACCGCCGCCCGGAAAGCCGGGGTCGGCAAGTCGTTGGCGTGGGCGCTGGATACGGACATCAATCGCGGAAACACCCCCGCCGTCCTGGAAGCGATCGCCTCGGCAGGCCGGGCGAACTACGCCTACGCACGCAACGTCGCCACGTCGATCTTTTGGCCTTGCGTTACGCTGGGGCTGGCGGTGATGGTCGGCTTCATCGCCTACGCCCTGTTCCTCCCCATGCCCGAACTGCTGAACAACATGATGGACACCATGTTTACATAGAATCATGCGACGAAAACGAACAACACGAAACCCCCGGGCTGTCATCCTGACGGAATGCATTGTCGCCTTAACGCTCCTGGGACTCCTGCTGACGGGATTCTGGTATTCCCTCGGCACGTTCCGCACGTTCAGCCGCATCCAGATAACCCGCCTGCGCTGCACCGCCGCCGCCGAGGCGCAACTGGACAGCCTGACCGCGACCGGACAACCCATCAATGACGAGACGATCCAAAAACTCTGGCCCGGTGTGTCGCTCCATGTGAAACGTTCCGCGGGACAAGGGAAATGGAAGGATAAGACGTTCCTTGCTGTCCATGCCGAAGCGGAAACCGACGGTAGAACGATTCGCGTGGATTTTTCGCGATACGTCGCGACGAACCAAGGGAGGACGCGATGAAACGACCCGCGTTTACACTGATCGAAGTCCTCGTCGTCATCCCGGTGATCCTCGCGGCGGGATTGCTAATTACGACCCTCTCGCCGGTGGCGATTCGGGACGTGCCGCACCTGAGCCAAACGCTCAGTCGGCAGCGGCAGATCCAGAAATTCCTGGCCCGTCTTCAGGACGACGTGGACGCGGCCGCGGCGCTTCCCGCGAACATCGGCAAGGAAACGTGTTCGTCGCACAAACTCTTTTTGCAAACCCCTGACGGCGCGCTGGTGTACGAAGTCCGGGACGGACAAATCATCCGCACGCAACGCACAGGCCCGAAGGCGGGAGACACCTTCGAGTGGGATATTCCCGAAGCGAAGGTGAAATTCCAGCGATGGACACGCGACAGGAAAGCCTACGCCGTCGATATCCACACCGCGCTGGTAGTCACGAAACACGGCCAGGTTCAGGAATGCTTCGAGAATCACCACGTGTTCTTCCTGCACGTCCTGCCGCGAGGGAGGCGAGGGAAATGACAACGACAAGACGAAACCATGCGGGATTCGCATTGATCCTGGTTCTTCTGGCGATCATTCTGGTCGGGATGGCTGTGACGATTCTCTCGCAGATGAGTAGCGACATTCTCCTCGACGCCAAGCAGTCCCAGCAACGGGCAATCCAGCGCAATGAAATGATCAACCGTCGGACGCTGGATCATTGATTCCAGCGCCCGACCCCGGGGGGGATAACTACACGGGATTTTTCACGTGGGTTCCGCCGCGACAATCCTTGAGGTAGTTCAGGGCCCGCACCTGGCCGGTCATTTCCAGGTCGTCGCGATAGACCGGGTCGTGCCAGCCTTCAATGTCAATCGAACCCTTGAACCCGTTCATGCGCAGGATCGTGATCACGTCGGACCAGTTGGTGTCGCCGAAGCCCGGCGTGCGGTGCCACGCGAACTGGTGCGGGCCGTGCACGCCGTGCTCGCGGACGACGTCCCAGGCGATCGTCGCGTCCTTACCGTGCACGTGGAACACGCGCGGCGCCCATTTACGAAGCTGCGGAATCGGGTCGATCAGGCTGACCATCTGGTGGCAGGGTTCCCACTCCAGGCCCAGGTTTTTCGTGGGCACTTCGTTGAACATCATTTCCCAGGCCGTCGGATTGTGCGCGATGTTCCAGTTGCCGCGGTTCCAGTCGCCGCCCATGTCGCAGTTCTCGAACGCGAGGCGGACGCCTTTGTCGGCCGCGTGCTTGGCGAGGGGACCGAAGACCTTTTTGAACTGCTTCATCGATTCGTTGATGGGTTTGTCGATCAGCCTGCCCGCGAAGCCGCACACCAGGTCGCAGCCGAACCGGTGAACGTTGTCGATGAGAATCTTCCACGATTCGAGTGTGGCTTTATGATTCTGGGCGCCGGGATCCAGGGGATTGCCGAACACTCCCACGGAACTGATCACCGCGCCGCTGCCGGTGAGTACTTCGTTAATTTGGGCGGCGTTTTTGGGAAAATCGTATCCCTTCGCCGATCCGCCGAACGTGAGGCTGAACGACTCGAAGCCGTAGGGGAGAATCTGTTTGATGTAGCCTGCGGCATTCCTGGCCGGCGCCAGCGTTCCGACGCGAACGCCCTCCTTGCAGGGCTTGGCGGGGGAGGCCTTTTTCGACGCTGCTTTCTTCGTTGCCATGACGGCGCTTCCTTTTCTGAAAAATGGGATTTCCTTTACCGGAAGGTATTACACCCTTACGGCAAGACGTTTGCTTTTCTGATTACTTTCGATGGCGGCGAAGACCATCGCCAGGGACTTGATATTGTCGTGACACTCGCCCTGCGGCTGTCGGCCGGTGCGCAGATACGCCAGAAATTCCCGCAACGCGCCGTGCTGCTTGAGGAATTTCAGCGTCGGTTTGGGCGCGTGGATGTCCTTGAGTTTCACGTGAAACGCGGGTTTGTCGCCCGCCACAACCTGGCCGCGGGCGGGCTGGTCGTTCTCCAGCAGAATCGTGCCCTTCTCGCCGATGAAGCGCCACGAACCGTTCCAGCTCGTGGGACAACCCTCCGCGCACCAGCTGCCGCGATACGTGAACATCGCGCCGTCGGACATCTCGAAAATACAAGACGCCGACACGTCGCCTTGGTACCACGACCCCGCCGGGTTGAACTCCTTCGCGTAGACCGCCCGCGGATCCAGGCCGGTGAAATACCGCGCCAGGTCGAAATGATGGATCGCCATGTCGAGAATCAACGGGCTGGGCATTTCCTCGCGGAAGCCGCCGAAATGCGCCCCCATAAAGAAATCGCACTGGACGGTCGTGATCTTCCCAATCTTCCCCGAAGCGATCAGGCGACGGGCGGCGTCATGCACGGCGTCGTACCGGCGGGACTGGCTGACCATGTACAGCTTCTCCGCCTCCCGGGCGGCGCGAACCATGCGCCGCGCCTCGGCCATACTCCCGGCCATCGGCTTTTCGCCGATGACGTGACACCCGTGGCGCAGCGCCGTGCAGACGACCTTGCCGTGCGCCTCCGGGATGGTCAGGTCCACGACGAAGTCAGGCCGCGTTCGTTTGAGCGTCCCGGCGAGATTGTCGGAGGTTTCGCAGGCGAGTTTATGCTCCTCCGCCCGCTGCCTGGCCGCTGCGACGTTGATGTCCACCACGCCGACGATGTTCACCTTCTCCGCCAGCAACGGCGGAAACCACGCGCCGCTGATTCCGCCGGCGCCGACGACGACGGCTTTAAATTTCGACATGCGTTTCTCCAAAATAGAAAGGCCGAATCTCTTCCCAGCCTCATGCCTTTTTATATACCGGACGGGAGGAAAGAATCTTCCGCGAATGTCGCAAATTATTGTCGGATTATCTGATTATTAACATATAATAGGCGTAACTCCTTTTAGAAACGCCCATTTTATTTCGGAGAAGTCTTATTCATGTCCAAGGACAGGTTCTCGCCCACGGATCGACCGTTACACTGTTTTGAAACGGAATTGATTCCCAAATCCGCCGTCGTTCTGCACGAACACGACAGCCATGAGCTCTTTTACTGCGTGGAGGGCAAAGGTTTTCAGCACACGGAAAACGGAATGTATGAGATGGAGGCGGGTGAGTTTTACTTTTTCCCCGCCGGTCAACTGCATATCGGAAGTCGCGCGGAAGACGAGTTCTGCCGGGTCGCCGTCGTGAACCTGCACGCCAAATCGTTCCTCGCGGAAGTCGGGCGGGATGAGGTGATCCATCGCGTGCTGGACTATCTGTCGGATCGTGCGTGGGAGGGGCAGGCGCGGGTGAACCTGCTGGCGGAAACCGCCCGGGCCGTCGGAGAACTGTTCCTGCGCATGATCCGCGAAACCCGGCAGCGCGCGCCCGGGTACGCCACCGCCGTGCGGTTGTTCATGGCCGAGGCGCTGCTGACGATTCTGCGCGACCCGAATGTTCTGGCTACGCAGCGGGCGCACTTTCGTCCCACGCCCGCGCGCGAACGATTGAGCGGGGTGTTTCACTTCATCGAGATGAATTACATGAACCCCATCGACGTGAATCAGATGGCCAGGCTCGCCTGCGTCAGCCGGAGCCACTTCCACGCCGTCTTCAAGCGGGAGACCGGACAGACGCTGGTGGAATACGTCACCGGGGTTCGCGTCCGCTCGGCGATGAACCTGCTCCAACAAACCCGTCAGCCGATCGTCGCGGTGGCGCAAAACTGCGGCTTCGCCAGCCTGAGTCATTTCTACCACTGCTTCAAAAACCTCACCGGACATACCCCAAAAGACTACGCTCGAAATGGATACCACGAAAAATGATTCTTCCTGTTTTCCAACACCGCCGAACGGCAAGCCGGTTATCGTGCCGGCTTGCCGTTTGGCGGTGTTGGAAATCATTCCCAGGGAAGATCCATCCTTGCGTTCCGTCGTACGCTTGGTGATGATACAACAGGTCGGGTGGTTGTTTTCGGGAACACAAACTTCATACACACCACGAAAGGAACCGTGCGATGATACAGGACGCCGACCGGATCGATCCGCCGCGGGAGGATGCCGAAACCACCGATCAACAGGATCGCCGAAAATCGTTGCTGCTGCTGATTCTCCTTCTGCTGCTTCTGCTGATCGTCGCGACGGTGACGTATGTGTCCCTGAAATGGCGGGACGAGAAAGACGAATCAACCGAACCGCGGGATCAAACCGTAACCCAGCCGGCGGGGGAGCGGTTTGAGTTTTCCGCGTTCTACCACGCCGACGACGGCACGTGGATCATCCGCGACGAGGGAATTCTGGTGCTCAAGGAACGGAAGTTCATTTCCGCCTCCGAGAAAGACGCCTACACCATCCACGAGGTAAAACCGGGGGAAAAGGTAATCATCATCCAGGCCGACCAACGCTGGAAGCGCGTATTGGTGCAGCCGGACGGTTTACGCAAGCCCGTCCTCACCGGATGGATCGACGCCAACAACGTCCGAAACGCCGACCGGATCGAGGAGACGCAACCCACAACCGCACCCGAATCCCATAAAGCGATGAAACAGAAATTCCCGCATTAGGTGATTTAATTCAGACTCACGCGGAGTTCGTCGAATCGTACGTCTATGTAGCTGTGGATGCCGGCGAGGCGGCCGTTCTGATCCTGGACGTAATCGTCGAGGTAGCGCATCTTTCGCGCGGGGGAGATCACCCAGTCGCCGCCGTCGGGGTGAGGGAAGCGGCCGAAGCGGATTTCCGTGGGTTTGCCGCGCCCCTGCTGGGCGTAGATGCACAGTTCGGGTTCGGATTCCGAAATCCGCCGGGCGTGGTTGCGCGCGTCCACGACGGAAATCTGGTTCGCCCACGGGCGCGTTCCCAGCAGCCGCACCAGGCGCAAACCCTGGGCGAGGTCTTCGCCTTCCCAGGCTTGCCCGACCGCCGGCGGGGGCGCTTCGACGCCTTCGACGGCGATGTAGTGAATGCGTATCGGCATTAGGTGCGACGGAACGGCGTCGCGATGGACGAAATACTTCACGTCGTCGCCGTCCTTGACGGCGAATTTGGGCGTCTGGGAATACGGCAGGATGACGCCCCGGCCGTCCACGTAGTACATGCGTCCCTCGCGGGAGACGCGCGCGATCGGCTGGCGGTACTGCGCCCGAACGCGGATGACCGCCTCGGTGGCGCTGAGGCGTTCGCGGCGGACTTCCTCCACCTGCGCGATCCAGGGATTCCGGATCGCCTGTTCGTAGATCACCCGGCCCAGCGCGGGATCGTCGAAGTCCACCTCCCGCGGGGTGACATCCGCGAGGATCATTCGTCCCAGCGTCGCGGGCATCCATTCGGGGACGGCGTCGAGTTTCACGGTGTATTTCACCGGCCCTTCGGCGCGGAGCGTTTGATGGGCGTAGCGGTTCACGGCTGTCAGTCCGGCGGCCCCGCCGACGAGAATCGCCGCGAGGAACACGAACCAGCAGATCACCTTGGCGGTCACCTGCCCGCGCGCGGCGAACCGGTCGCGAATCCAGTTTCGCATCCCCTCGAATCGAGCCGTCCGCGGCGTCTTCGTCGCCGACGTATTCTTCCGCTTCCGTGCCATGGTTCCCTTCTCAAGTCGATCAAACGTCGTATCACCGAGGGCGTAAAACGCCTCTCCTTCCCCGTTGTATCGACACGCCGCGGGGAATCCCGCCAGAGAAAAACAAAACCGCCGGATCAACTCCGACGGCTTTGCTTAGGTCGGCCGACCATCATACGGCTTATTTGACAGCCGGCTGGGAAGTGGGTGTTTGGGATTTTTCACCGCCACGTCGGTTCGCGACGAACGTGCGGCGGGATTTGTGCCCGTAAAAAAACGGCGCTTCATGCGCGAAAATAACTCCACCAACCCGGAGCGCTCCGTGTTGTTCCAGTCATACCTCTACTCATGGACGAAGGGTGATTCCCGCTTTCGTATGGGCGGGGCGGGACGATTTCGGTAAGTCTATTACGGAAAAGAAATAATAATCCCAGCCGGCCCTATTGCGTGAGTGTGGAATCGATCCGAATACCTTTCTTTCCGCGCGTAGAGTGCCCGCTCATGGTTTCCCCCCACGGAAGTACGGTAATAAACTTATGCCTGTTTTCGCGCATGGAAAAGCCGGCCAGGCGAGGGAAAGGAGAAGGGCAACGCCTGACCGGCTTTGGGCAGCCCCCGAACGAACGCTGAAAAGGGCGGGAAACAGCGTCCGTTGGATTTTCAATTCGGTTCGATGTTCTCTACTGAATTAAACGCGGAAGTGGGGTGGGGAGTTCACGAAATCCGGAATTTTTTTCGAGATTTTTTAAGAGGATTCTAACATGAAGCGGCGCGTTTTCGCCGGTGGAATAGCACGATCCAACTTACGGCTGTCATTGCGATACTCGCCGGTTCGGGAACCATCGGGGTGATCGCGTCGCCGGTGACGGCGTAGACGCGGTTGTGGCTTTCCAGCACGCCGTAGGGGATGTAGTAGTACCCGTTGTCGCCGTATCCGGTTCCCCAACTGTTCTTGATGATCCAGTATCCGCCGTTGAGGATGGTCTCGTCGTCCATATACCCGATCACGCACACGGTATGATTCACGCCGCCGGTGGGAACGTCCAGGGGGATATCGCTGGTCGGTGGGGCGCTGGGCGGTGTGGAAATCCAGTCCCCCGGGGAATACATCGATGCCGTCAAAGGACCGTACGTTCGTAGTGCCCACTTGACATTGTCTGTGGAAACGTCGAAGATTTTTTCAAAACCGGTAATGGTGTACACTCTCTCCTCCCAGCCTTCCTCCAGAGGCCAGTCGGGGGAATAATCACTGGCGGTATAGGGTAGTTCCTCCTCGGTGACGATCCCGGTATCCACGAGAAATTGCAGGGCCCGATACTCCCAGCCGCGGGAAGCGTTCCCGGCGGTTCCGTCACAGATCAGGTGCTGTTCGGACAAATCCGGATTCCAGTCGGGCAGATCGAAGCAGATTTCCAGTTTGGACTCGAGCGCCGCGACGGCGCCGAACGCCCAGCACGTGCCGGCGTAGTGAACACCGTCCGCGGACTGGCTGCGAATCGGCGTGGTATAATCCTTCCCGTTGATGTTCCGCCAGTCGAAGTACTCCTGGGCGTACACGGGACGGGAAAGAACCAGCAGGCCGATCACGGACAATCCTACAAAAAGGCTATAGGATCGACGTAAAATCTCCATCCGGATGTTCCCTCCATCCGTTTTTCCGACTCAAGAAAAAAGTACCGCTACCATTTCATAGTATACCACCAATCCCCGGGTTCGTCCAGCAATCCTTCTGGTTCGCCGGCTTCGACGTGCGTACAATATACGGGAAAGGCCGGGAAAGTTTCAGATGGACACAAGTATTTGTAACTCATGTCCGATACATAGATTAGCCAAGTAGCCGATTTTGTGTCGGTTTCAACACGGTTTGTACGAGGTGATCCATGCGATATCGTTGGTTGGGTTTCGTCGGCTGTTGGATGGGGATGTTCACGGGATGTGAGAAAAAAGCGCCTCCGCCGCCTTCCCCGCCGGAGGTGGTCGTCGCCAAGCCGATTCATCACGGCATCACGCGATACGCGTATTTCACCGGCAGGACGGACTCCGTCGCGGATGTCAGTCTCCGGGCGCGCGTGAAGGGATTCTTGCAGTCGGTGAATTTCCGGGAAGGCGGCACGGTCCAAAAGGGACAAATGCTCTTCGAGATCGACCCGCAGGAATACGAAGCGAACCTGCACAAAGCGCTCGCCGATTGGCAGGCGGCCGTCGCGAAGATGGAAACGGAGAAGTTCAACTACGAACGCATGAAAGACGCCCATCGCAAGGGCGTCGCGACGGACATGGAATACGCCGACGCGAAGGGTAAATACGACCAGGCCGTCGCGTCCGTCGCGCAGTTCAAAGCCGCCTGGGAATCCGCGAACATCAACCTGGGATATTGCCGCGTCATCTCCCCCGTCACGGGTAAAGTCTCCAGGCGATACGTGGACGTGGGCAACCTCGTCGGGTCGGGCGAGGCGACGCTGCTGGCGACCGTCGTGCAGCAGGATCCGATGTACGTGTACTTCGACATCGACGAAAAGACCTGGCTGGAAATCATCACCGAACACGCCAAGCAGCAGGCCGACGGAAACGCGGAGAAGAAGGATGACACCCGGACCGTCTTCCAGGCCGGGATGTCCGACGGGCAGGACTACCCCTACCAGGGCCTGCTGGACTACGCCGGCAACAAGGTGGACCCCAACACCGGGACGGTCGAGGTGCGCGGGATTCTGCCGAATCCGCAGTTGGTGCTCCTGCCGGGCCTGTTCGCCCGTGTGCGGATTCCCTACGAGCGGACGCCCGACGCGATGCTCATTCCCGACACCGCCGTCGGCTTCGACCAGACGGGCAACTACGTCTACGTCGTCAACGATCAGAACACCGTGGAGCATCGGGTGATCGAAATCGGCGAGAAGGTCGGACACCTGCGGGAAGTGACTAAAGGCCTGACCGACAAGGATCGTTTCATCATTCAAGGACTGTTGCGCGCCAGGCCGGGACGGAAAGTGTCCCCCAAACCCGGCTCGTTCGAGGCGCCCAAAGGCGACACCGCCCCGCCGGTCATTCGCAGGGACATTTCCGAACTGGACGCCCTGGAAAAGCAGGTGCCGCGCACGACCCCGATTCGGGATCTGTCCACCCAGCCGACCACGCTGCCGACCGATCGGCCCGACCTGCTGGAAGGCGTCCTGCCGACCTACGATCCCACCGACACCCAGCCGACGGGAGAGTGAATGTGGCTTGGACATCCTGTCCAAGAGTCTTACGGGCGTCTCGCCCGTAATGAACTGAATTGTAAAATCAGGGGCAGGATGCCCCTGTGACGCTTGTCCCGGAGGGACAAGCCACAATCCGGAGACTATTTAATGTATAGCCGATTTATCGTTCATCGACCGGTGCTGGCGGGCGTGATCGCGATCGTGACCGTGCTGGCGGGCATGGTCACGGTCAAAACGCTTCCCGTGGCGCTGTACCCGGACGTGACGCCCCCCACGGTGTCCGTGACGGCGACCTACCCCGGCGCCAACGCCCAGACCGTCGCCGACACCGTCGCGGTGCCCATCGAGGAGCAGGTTAACGGCGTGGAGGGCATGGAATACATGTCGTCCACGTGCTCCGCGGACGGCAGCTACACGCTGACCGTGACGTTCGAGGTCGGCACGGACCTGGACATGGCCCAGGTGCTCGTGCAGAACCGCGTGACGCTCGCGACGCCCAAGCTGCCCGACGAGGTGAAAAAACAGGGCGTCAGCACGAAGAAAAAATCCACCAACTTCGTGATGCTCATCAACCTGTTCTCGAAGAACAACGAATTCGACGACCTGTTCCTCTCGAACTACGCCACCATCAACATCAAGGACGTGCTGTCGCGCGTCTCCGGCGTGGGCGACGTGCAGGTGCTCGGGGCCGGGGATTACAGCATGAGGCTGTGGCTGGATCCCGATCAACTCAAGCACCGCAACCTGACCGCCGACGACGTGGTCTCGACCATCCAGGAGCAGAACGTGCAGGTGGCGGCCGGGGTGATCGGCCAGCCGCCCGCGGGAGAGGGACAGAATTTCCAGTATACCATCACCGTGCCGGGCCGCCTGAAGACCGTCGAGGAATTCGAGAACATGATCCTGAAGACCGGCGACGACGGGCAGGTGACGTACGTGCGGGACGTGGCGAAGGTGAGTCTCGGCGCGCAGAGTTATTCCACGAGTTCCAAAATCAACGGCCGGCCTTGCACGACGATCATGGTCTACCAGCTCACGACCGCCAACACCATCGACGTGGCGCAAGGCTGTCACGATCAACTCGAAAATCTCGCCAGGGTGTTTCCCAGCGGCCTGGATTACCGCGTCACCTACGACGCGTCGTGGTATATCAACGCCTCCATCGACCAGATTTACACCACGCTCTACCAGGCGGTCGGGCTGGTGGTGCTGATCGTGTTCGTGTTCCTCCAGGACTGGCGGGCGTCGCTGATTCCGACGATCTGCATTCCCGTCTCGCTGGTCGGAACGTTCATCTTCATGGGCATGATGGGCTTTTCCGTCAACACGCTGACCCTCTTCGGACTGGTGCTCGCCATCGGCGTGGTGGTGGACGACTCGATTGTGGTCGTCGAGAATACCCAGCGTCATATCGACCTGGGCGAACCGTCGCGCGAGGCCGCGGCCAAGTCGCTGAAGGAAATCATGAGCCCGTGTATCGCCACGACGCTCGTGCTATTAAGCGTGTTCGTACCGACGGCGTTCTTAGGCGGGATCACCGGGCGCATGTACCGCCAGTTCGCGCTGACGATTTCGGCGTCGACGGTGCTCAGCACCATCAACGCGCTGACGCTCAGCCCGGCGCTGTGCGGGTTGCTGCTTCGGCCTTCCAAAGCTAAAAAGAATATCGCCTTCCGCGCCTTCGACCGCGTGTTCGGCGCCTCCGAAACCCTCTACGCCGGCGTCGTGAAACATACGGTTCGGCGGGGGATCATCATGTTCCTGCTGTTCGGCGGGGTGTGCGTGCTGATGTTCGGCGGGTTCGCGAAACTGCCCACGGGCTTTCTGCCCACCGAAGACCAGGGTTACATGATGGTCAACATCCAGTTGCCCGACGCCGCGTCCATGCAACGCTCCGACAAGGTCGCGGCCAAGGTGGATAAGATTTTCGAGAAAATCCCCGGCGTCGCCAACGTGGTGACCGTGTCGGGATATTCGTTCCTGACCGGCTCGAACGCCTCGAACTACGCCTCCGCGTTCGTGTTCTTCACCGACTGGTCCGAGCGGAAGAAACCCTCCGAGCAGCTCGAGGGAATCCTCGAGCAGGCGGTCATGGGCTTCGCGGGAATTCCCGAAGCGCAGATCATCCCGCTCGTGCCGCCGTCGATTATGGGCCTGGGCGCCACGGGTGGATTCTCCCTGGAGCTGGAGGACCGCGCGAACATGGGCTTACAGTCCCTCCAGACGGTCGCCGACGACATCATGTACCAGGCTAACGCCGATCCCGATCTGCAGAGCGTCTACTCCGCCTTCCGCGCGAACGTGCCGCAAATGCACACCACCGTCAACGCCACGAAGGTCAAGACGATGGGCCTGAAACTCACCGACGTGTACGACGCGATGCAGGGATACCTCGGTTCGCTCTACGTCAACGATTTCAACAAGTTCGGCCGCACGTACCAGGTGAACATCCAGGCCGAGAGTCAGTATCGCATGACGCCCGAGGACATCGGCCGGCTTTGGATTCGCAACAAGTACAACCAGATGGTTCCCTTAAGCACGGTGGTGCACGTCGAACCGTCGCTGGGACCGCAGGTGGTGTATCGCTACAACATGTATCCCGCGTCGCTGATCACGGGCAATCCCGCGCCGGGCAAGAGTTCCGGTGAAGCCATGGAGCGCATCGCCGCGATCGCCGACCAGACCATGCCCGGCGGCATGGGACACGAATGGACCACGCTTTCCCACGAGGAAGCCAAAGCCGCCAGCGGCGCCGCGACGATCTTCGCCCTGGGCGCGATCTTCGTGTACCTGTTCCTGGCGGCCCAGTATGAAAGTTTCCTGCTGCCGATTTCCGTGCTGCTGTCCGTGCCGTTCGCGCTGCTGGGGGCGGTGCTGGCGACCTGGCTGCGCGCGTATGACAACAACCTGTACACGCAGATCGGCGTGGTGCTGTTGATCGGCCTGGCGAGTAAGACGTCGATCCTGATCGTCGAATTCGCCAAGCAGCGGCGGGAAGAAGGCGACGACCGTTTCACCGCCGCGGCGACAGCCGCCCAAACGCGATTCCGCGCGATCCTGATGACGGCCTTCTCGGACATCTTCGGCTGGATGCCGCTGGCGGTGGCTGCCGGCGCGGGCGCGGTGTCGCGACGCTGCCTTGGGACGGCCGTGCTGGGCGGGATGATCCTGGCCTGTTTCATCGGGATTTTATTCGTGCCGACGTTCTACGCCGTCATCCAGCGCCTCGGCGACTGGTCGGAACGAAGAAAACAAGCCCAAATCCAAGCCCAGGCGGCCATGCAAAAGACAAGAGAACGCGAATAAGACGAATGAAGACGAATACCGCGAATATGTTTCAGTAGAATATTCATGTCATCCTGAGCGAAGCGAGTCTTCGAGCGAAGTCGAAGGACCTTACGGGTAAGTGGGCGTAAGGTCCTTCGACACAGCTTGCCCCCAAGGGGCTGCGCTTCGCTCAGGATGACAATTATCACGCTTTGGCGTATATAGAGAGAAGATGTTCGCGTCACACGGGATTTTGAAAAAAATTCCGTGGGTGCTGCTGCGCGCACGGATCGCGGCGGGAAGGGATTCCCGCCGCGCAGAGATATAAATTGTTGGTTGGCGGTGATGGTCCGGGCCTTTACAGGCCCGGCTCGTTCAGATGACTACAATGATCGACCGCGTTTTACAGAGTGATCTGCTTCGTCAGGCGGCGGGGGCTTTGCGCGCGGGTCAGGAATTGAAACTGGCGGGGGTTTGGGGGGCGTCGACTGCCTTGCTCGCCGCGGCGCTAGGGCGTTTGAAACGCGCGCCGGTGCTGCTGGTGGTGAATCATCTGGATGATGCCGATGCCGCCGCCGACGATATCGAAGTGTTTTTGAAAGAACTCGGCGCCGTGGCGCAGAATTTTCCCGCGTGGGAGGCGCAACTGGCGACGGATCACGTCTCCGAGGAGGTCACGGGCGAAAGGCTGCGGTTGTTGAATCTGCTGGCCGATCCCGATGCGGCGGACGAACCGGTGGAGTTTATCGTCGCGCCCGTCATGGCGCTGCTGCAACCCGTCCCGACACCCGAGGCGCTGGAAGCAGGCCGGTTGCACTTGACGCGCGGGCAGGCGATTTCCCCCGACGATCTGCTCGCGTGGCTGGCGGACGGCGGATACGAACACGTGGACCAGGTCGACCGGCAGGGCGAGTTCGCCCATCGCGGCGGAATCGTGGATATCTTCCCGCCCGGGGCGCGGACGGCGTTGCGAGCGGAATTCTTCGGCGATGAACTCGAATCCCTCCGCCTGTTCGACCTCGACTCCCAGCGCAGTGTCGAGGAAGTCCAGGCCTGCGACATCACCGCGATGACCGTCGGTCGGAGCATGGATCGCCTGATCGAGGACCGCGACGAAACCAAAACCGACGCCCCCGCGACCACGAACCTGTTTGATTATCTCCCGCCGAACACCCTCGTCTGCATGGCCCAGCCGGGCGACGTGCGCGAACTGGCGGAGCAGCTCTACAGCCGCATCCGCGACGACCTCGCCGACGAAGCCTCGCCCGTGGCGCTGCGAAGGGTGGACGAAATCTTCAGCGCGATGGAGCGTTTCACGCGCGTCACGTGTCACCTGTTCGCCGGCGTGCGGGGCGAAAACGCGATCTCGATGGGCATCCGCTCGCTGGAGCGCCTGGCGATCAACACCGCCGAGGCGCTGGCGGAACTGGAGGAACTTTCCGCGGAAAACGACGTGTGGGTGTACTGCGAAAGCACGGCCGAGCGCGAACGCTTCGACGAAATGCTCCAAAAGCATCACCCGAAGCTGCGGGCGAAAGTGAAACTCGCGGAAGGCCACGTCTCCGGCGGATTCCATTGGCCGGCGCTGAAACTCGTGGTCGTGGGGCATTCGGAAATCTACCATCGCTACGCGAAAGTGCGCCGCATCCGCCGCGTGCGCGCGGGCAGGCCGATCCAGAGCATGCTCGATCTGTCCGAGGGCGATTACGTCGTGCACGTCGGACACGGCATCGCGAAATTCGAAGGCCTGCGGCGCATGGAACGCGACGGGGCTTCCGAAGAATACCTCCGCCTGCTGTTCGCCGATCACGCCGTGCTGCACGTGCCCGTGACGCGGATCAACCTCGTGCAGAAGTACATCGGCACGAAGCACAAGCGTCCCAGCCTGAGCAAACTCGGCGGAAAGCACTGGGCCCGCGCGAAGGAGCGCGTCGGCGAGGCGGTCAAGGACCTCGCCGGTGAACTGCTGCGCCTCCAGGCCGTCCGACGGGCGTCGCCGGGCGAAAGTTACCCCATCGGAACCGACCTGCAACGACAACTGGCGGATGAATTTCCCTACACCGAAACGGAAGATCAGTCAGCGGCGTTGATGCAGATCGATTCGGACATGGCCCAGCCGCGCCCCATGGACCGCCTCGTCTGCGGCGACGTGGGCTACGGTAAAACCGAACTGGCGATCCGGGCGGCGATGAAGGTCGTCGAAGCCGGCAGGCAGGTCGCGGTGCTCGTGCCGACGACGGTGCTGGCGGATCAGCATTATCGCACGTTCACCGAACGCTTCGCGGATTTCCCGGTGTCGGTCGACGTGATCAGCCGCTTCCGCACAGCAGGCCAGCAGGCGGAGATTCTCAAGCGCCTGCAACTGGGTCAGATCGACGTGCTCATCGGTACGCATCGCCTTTTAAGCAAGGATGTGCGATTTCCGAACCTCGGCCTGGTCGTCATCGACGAGGAGCAGCGTTTCGGCGTGATGCACAAGGAGCACATGAAGCAGCTTCGCGCGACGCTGGACGTGCTGACGCTGACGGCGACGCCCATCCCGCGCACGCTGCACATGGCTTTGCTTGGCCTGCGCGACATTTCCAGCCTGCAGACGCCGCCCATGGACCGCCGGGCGATTCACACGGAAGTCTGCGACGACGACGATGAGTTGATCCGCACGGCGATTTCGCGGGAGCTGAATCGCAACGGCCAGGTTTTTTTCGTGCACAATCGCGTGCAGGACATCGAATCCGTCGCGCGGCGGGTGCAGTCGCTTTCGGGCGACGCGCGCGTGGAGATCGGGCACGGGCAGATGCCCGAGCGCGGCCTGGAGCGAGTGATGATGCGTTTCAACCGCGGCGAAATCGACGTGCTCGTGTGCACCACGATTATCGAGTCGGGCCTGGACATCCCCACCGCCAACACGATGCTTATTCACGAAGCCGACCGCTTCGGTCTGGCGGAGCTGCACCAGCTTCGCGGCCGCGTCGGGCGATACAAGCATCGAGCGTACTGCTACCTGCTCCTGCCGTCGCGGCGGACGGTTTCACCCGTGGCCGCCAAGCGGTTGAAGGCCATCGAAGATTTTTCCGACCTGGGCGCGGGATTCCAGATCGCCATGCGCGACCTGGAGATTCGCGGCGCGGGCAATATCCTGGGCCCGCAGCAAAGCGGACACATCGCGCTGGTGGGATACGAACTCTATTGCGAGTTGCTCGAGCAGGCGGTGCGACAATTGAAGGGCGAAGCGCCCCCGCCGCGCGCGAGCGTGCACATCGAACTGGGCCTGGACGCCTACATCCCGCGATCCTACATTTCCTCCGAGCGACAAAGGATGGAAATCTACCGTCGGCTGGTGCTGGCAAGCGAACCGGCGGACCTGGCGCAGCTTCGCGCGGACCTGCACGACGCCTACGGCCCGTTGCCTTCGGAGGTGGAACAATTGCTCGACGCGGCCGAGTTGCGCGTTCGGGCCGCGGCTGTCGGAGTTCAGAGCATGGTGCGCATGACGCCGGATATCATCTTCCGCGTGCGGGATTTCCAGGATCACCAATCCCTGCGGCGCGTCTTTGAAGGCGTGGCGGGATCGGTGCGCGTGGTCGATCAACACACACTCCACTGGCGCCCGCCGAAAAACTACCTCGAAATGCCCACGCTGCTGACGGTCCTGCTGAAACGATTCCGGGAGTAAAACCATCTGTTCATACTGTCATCTCTTATGGATCCCCAAGGGACTGCGCTCCGCTCAGTTCCCTGGGGCACCTTAGGAGATGACAATGTGAAGGGGCTTTACCCACCGGGGAAGATACGGTACGCTGTGGCGGTTCAAAAGTGTTGTTGGTTTCGGAGAACGCTATGGCCAAGAGGTCCAATTCGTCCAAACCCGCCGCTCCCCAGCCGGAGAGCAACCTGACCTACGTTCGGATCATCCGGAACAACTACCGGAACGAACAAAAGGCGCTGGTCCCCCGGGCGACGAAAAGCCGCCACGCCCTCCGGCGGCGCGAAGCGGACATCCCCGACCGCGCGAATATCCGCCTCGCCTACGCCCACGACGCCGACACGATCCTCCACTGCCGGGCCTACGAACGCTACGCCGAAAAGACCGACATGTTCTTCCCCTTAGGCGGCAGCGCCTCGCGACGCATCCTCGGTTTGCAGTACGCCGTGAAAATCGCCCGGACCATCGCCCGCTGCCTGTCGCTCAACGAGGACCTCGCCGAGGCGATCAGTTACGCCCACGGCCTGGGCAACGCGCCGTTCGGGAAGGTGGGGTCGGATTTCCTTTCCCAGCATCTGCGGACGATCGGCGTGGGCGTGTACAGCCAGCCCGCCCAGGCGGTTCGCGCTTTGGACGCTCTCGAAAACGACGGCGCGGGACTGAACCTGACCCTCCAGACGCTCGACGGCGTGCTGGCGGGGCGCTGCGACGTGCAGGAGCCGATCATACGCCCGAACCCGGAGAATCTCACCTGGGACGCGCTGGATGGGAATGTCGGAAGTTCTCTTCGCGTGCACGACGCGGAAAAAGGCGTCTACCCCGCCACGCTGGAAGGATGCGTCGTGCGGGCGACGCTGATCCTCGCGCGGTTCGGCAGCGCGCTGGAAGACGGCGTGGCGGTCGGACTCATTCAACGCGAAGACCTGCCCGACGAGGTGCGGTCCACTCTCGGGTCGTATTATTTCGACATCATCAACCGCGTCGTGATGGACGTGATCGATCACAGCCACGATCGGGATTACATCGCCTTCAGCGGCGAGATTTTCGACGCCTTGCGAACGCTGGCGGGATTCATCGCCGAACGCATCGTCAACACTCCTCCCGTCCAGGATGAATCCCGACGGTTGACGCGCGTGATGGAGAATCTGTACGGCCTGTTCCTCGACGACCTCGACAGCGGGGACGAATCCAGGACGATCTTCACCCAGTTCGTCAACACCATGCCCGAGAACTATCGACGCGAAACCCCGCCCAGCCGCGTCGTCTGCGACTTCATGGCCGGGGTGACGGACGACTTCCTCGTCGAGCAGTTCACGCGACGCTTCTTCCCCCGCACGATCGTCAATAAATTCCAGAAACGCAATACCTGAAAAAACAGCGCCGAGCGGCAAGCCGATACGTGCATCGGCTTGCCGCTCGGCGCTGTTATCTTCAATCCAGCGAAATTCGCTTTTCCTTCGGTAGAGATTCATTCGGGCGATACAGCAGCGCGGTTCGTCCGACCACGCCCGCGCAGGCGGCGTCCGCCATTCCGGCGAGTTCCTCGGCTGCCTGTTTTCGTTCGTTTCCGGTATGTTCCTCGCTCAGGCGGACTTTAATCAATTCCCGCTCCTCAAGAAGTCGTCGAATGTGATCCAGAAGCGCGTCGGTCGCGCCGGACTTGCCGACGGTGATGTCCGCGCTCAATCGTTGCCCTATGCTTCGTAGATATCGCTTTTGTTTTCCCGTCAATGACACCATGTTCGTTGCGTTTCCTCGTCGAATTCCTTACATTCATTTTGAAGGGTGCCGTGGTTCGCGGAGCGCAGCGGAGCAACCACGTGATCCGAAGAACGTGGTTGCTCCGCTGCGCTCCGCGAACCACGGCACCCGCACCTATTGTTTTATGATTTGAACGAGGTTGTACCATGCCCGTAGCGAAAAGCAAAGGTCCGCGATGGTATACCGTGTTTCCGACGCCCTGGGGACCGATGGGCGCGGCGGCGAACGAATCGGGCGTCTGCCGCGTCGTCCTGCCGCATTACCAGGCCGACGATCTGGCGAACCTGCTGGCGTGGGAACATCCCGGCGCGATTCGCGACGAGGCACGATTCGCCGCCCTGGCGGACGCCTGCCGGAACTACTTCAACGGCAGTCCGACGGACTTCGCCGACGTCGCGATCGATCTACCCGCCGAGGGAACGTTCGCGGGAAAGGTCTACCGCGCCTGCATGGCGATTCCCTTCGGGCAAACGAAAAGCTACCGCGAGCTGGCGCTTCAGATCGGCCGGGAGGACGCCGCCCGGGCCGTGGCGACCATGATGAGCAAGAATCCCACGCCGTTGGTGGTGCCCTGTCATCGCGTGATATACTCCGACGGCCGGGCGGGGGGATTCTCCGCCGAAGGCGGGCCCGCCTTCAAGCAGCGCCTCCTGCGACATGAATCCCAGCAGAGGCGGTCGCGTTGTTGATTTTTTTCTGGAGATTTCGGAGGGCGGGTGAGGGGGGTGGACCTAGGGCGCGGAGATGCGGCGCGGCGGCTCTGACGGCGGAATGAAGTCCCCTCTTTTTTCGTTTTTCGGCATTGACAAATCCGGATTTGCCCATACAATGTCCCCCGTTACAGGTGGTCCGATTGGACCCAAAAGGGAAGGCCGTGAAAGTCGGCCGCGGACGCGCCGCTGTAACCGGTGACTCCTGTCGCACGACGCCACTGTCCCGCCGTGGAAGCGGGATGGGAAGGCGCGACGAGGAGGTTGAGGCCCGGAAAGCTCAAACGGACCCTGAAGCCGGAAGCCAGAATACCTGCCTGTGACCAACTCGGTGTTGCCTCCGCGAGTCAATCGGCGGCCCGGACTGGAATGCAGGTTTTCTGCCTTAGGAATAACCTTTTTTCACCCCGGCGCCTCGACTCCACGAGGTTCCGGGGTGTTTTTTGCGCCGCACGCGAATTGCGGAAAGCCGATTACGGCTGTTTCGATTTCTCGCGGGGCTTCAACGCACACCTCCGGCGCCGGCTTGTCGGCAAAACACGGTTTTGAGCCCGAACCGTGTTCCCGCCGCGTATCGGACGCCGAATCCGGGCGGAAAGGAGCGTGGAGGGGAAGCTGTTTTATAGGAATGAGGTCAATCAATGCAGTGTACCCGCGAAGCAAGGTTTGTTTCCGGGAGATGTTGTGAACCAGGACAGCCTGAGTCGGCTGTCGAAAATGGAAGGAATGAATCATGAAGAAGTTAATCACATTAACAATGATCCTGGCCATGGCGACATACGCCGCGGCGCAGACCACGTTTTATTTTGACGACAACACCCTCGCGTCCGAAAGCCATTGGGGCGGCGCGGGCTCCGGTGAAACCGATTTCACCAGCGGAGACTGGTATTTCCCGCACAACGACGGAACCTATAGCTGGGATGGATTCGTGTACTCGAACGAGACCGACACAACCACGGCTGGGTACACCAATCAATTTTCCGCCATTACCGGAGGCGGTGTGGGTGGAAGCGAGAATTACGGTGTTTCGTGTATTCCCCTCAACTGGATGGGCGGAACGTACGATCCGATCCCGCGGACGATTTCCGCAATGGACGCGGCCTACGATGCCACACTCGACGGATTTTACGTCACCAACACAACGTATGCCTACCTGTCCATGCTCAACGGTGACAGTGTCGCCAAAAAATTCGGCGGAACGACGGGCGATGATCCCGATTATTTCAAGCTGATCATTAAAGGCATCGACGCGATGGGAGAATATACCGCCAGCACGGTGGATTTTTACCTCGCGGATTTTCGTTTTACCGACAACAGCCAGGACTACATCATCAATGAGTGGACCTGGGTGGATACCAGCGGTCTGGGCGACGTGATCGGGCTGGAATTCTCTTTGGACAGCTCCGATAGCGGCGCGTATGGAATCAACACTCCAACGTATTTCGCCATGGACGTCCCGGAACCGGCGACGATGAGTCTGTTGGCAATTGGTGCGATGGCGCTGTTACGCCGTCGCCGACGAGCATAACGTATAGGGAACAGGCGAGGAAGGGCCGCAACCCGACGGCCCTTCCTGCCGGTTCCAAAACAGTTTTTTCAATGGACCGCTTGGAAATGAATAGACACGCGAAAAGGCGCGTGTCGGAAACAGGAGAAATGAAATGATGAAATACCAGAAACAACTCATTTGTATTTTTGCGGTGTTGATCTGTATTCATACCGCCCAGGCCGGTCCTTATTCCCCCGGAAAAGGCGGGCCGGCGGAAAACGGATACATCGACGCCGGCATCGCGGGATTCGTCGGACCCGAGGGCCTGGGTGTCTGCGATCCGGACGATCCGGGATCGTGCGATAACTATGTGAATCCCTACTTCGCGGGATGGGCCGCGACGGTGGATGATTATTCCCCGTCTGACAACCTGGGACCGTACGCCCCCAACAGCATCGGCAGGCCTCCGTATTATGCCTATGACTTCGGAGATCCGCAAAAAGCCACCGGCGCGGTAACCGGCGACAACTTCAATATCGTCTCCCTGGGAGATCGCGATGCCGCGGAGATTCTCAGCAACCCCGCCGGCAGCCTGACGCTCTCGTTCACCAAGTCGATCATCAACGGATCGGGCGCGGATTTCGCGGTGTTCGAGAACTGCTTTGTCTCGCAATACACAACCGGACAGGGAAGCACATACGGCGAAATGTTAGCGGAATTTGCTTTTGTCGAAGTGTCCACAAACGGAACCGATTTCGCGCGATTTCCCAACAGCTATCTCAATTATCCCGACGGCGGTACGGGAGGCGACCTCGATGGAGACAGTAACCCCGAGAATATCACGTACCTGACGCAGGACGTAAGCAACGTCTACAACCTGGCCGGCAAGCACCAAAACGCCAGTGGCGAAAGCTGGGGCACGCCCTTCAACCTGGATGAACTGGCGGAGGATCCGCTGGTCACCGGCGGCACGGTGAACCTGAACAATATCAATTACATTCGCGTCGTGGATATCGCGGGGGACGGCACCACCATCGGCAGCGACGGTAAGCGCATTTACGACGCCTGGGTGACGTGGGGCTCCGGCGGAATCGACGTCGAAGCCGTCGGCGCGATTCACCTGTTGACCGACAGCAACGAAAGCCAAACCGTTCAAACCGTCAGTCCCGGCGGCGACACCTGGGCCCACTGGGGCGCGGGCGAGAGCGAACTGGACATCCTCTTTCAAGATACCGCCCGCGGCGATGGAACGGCTGTGGACGTTACCGCGGAAGAATACAGCGGTTCGGAGTTGGCGCTCATCCCGTATGACGTGCTCAGCGCCTGGGAGGTGGATACTGACACGCTTGCGTTTGAAGAAGGCGGCGACGGTACGTTGGTTTTCCACATCGATTTGGGTGAATACAGCGGTGACGGAAGCGACCTGCTGGCGTTGCTGTGGGACGACACGGAATGGATCGAAGCCGGCGATATCGTCGATTATGACGAAACCACGGGATTGTTGACCGTCGAAGGTGTGACGGACTTCTCGCTCCTGGCGGTGTCCACCTGGATTCCCGGCGACGCGAATCTGGATGGGGAGGTTTCCCCGGCGGACTATACCGTTTGGGCCAACAACTATGGCGCCGGTGATTCCTTTTCGGAAGGCGATTTTAATGGAGATAATGATGTTACACCGGCGGATTACACCATTTGGGCGAATTATTACGGCGCCTCCGCTTCCGGGAATCCGATCCCCGAACCGGCGACGATGGTTTTGTCGGCGTTGGGCGGCTTGAATCTTCTCCGTCGTCGAAAACGTGTTTAGGTTTTGTCTGACTCAAACATATAACCATGAAACGTGCAAATTCCAACCTGTCCGCGTTTACGTTGATCGAGCTTTTGGTCGTCATCGCGATCATCGCGCTGTTGGCGTCGATTCTCTTACCGAGTCTGACCAAGGCTAAGGAATTGGCGCGCAAGGCGATCTGCGCGTCCAACATTCGATATCTCTGTATCTCGAATCTCCTCTATGCGGAAGATTTCAAGGGATCATTTGTCTTGGCGAAGGAAGATGAAAATAAAAATCTGAAACGATGGCATGGGCAACGGGACAATAAAAATGATCGATTTGATTTCCAACGCAGTCCGCTAAAGCCGTACATGGGCGCGGAGGGATTAAAGGCATGTCCAAGTTTTCTAAAAGACATTGATTATTACGACGAAGCAGGCCAATTCAAGGCCTTCGAAGCCGGATGCGGAGGATACGGATATAACGACATGTATATCGGTGGACGATACGAATCATTCGACGGCATGATTCCTCCGTGTAATAAAAGCGCAAAAAACACCGAAGTAACCCGACCCTCCGAAACCGTCATGTTCACGGATACGGCGTTTGTGAAAAGTGAAACGCAATTGATAGCCTACTCATTCTGCCATGCACCATTCTGGGCGTGGTCATTAATGGATGGGATGACACCGATGAGCCCGGATGTATCAATCCACTTTCGCCATATGGAAGAGACCAACGTCGCTTGGGTGGACGGACATGCCGATAGTCGGGAATTGTCGTTTACCGTTTCCTATCAAACCTACAGCCTTATCACAGGCGACGAAGCCAAAGAGCAAGGCGTCGGTTGGTTCGGTCCGGAATCGAATGAGTTGTTCGACTTGAAATAACGCCGGTTTGGAGGGCGCCGGCTGAAATGAGAAACGCGGCGGGAATGGTTTTGATCATCATTCCCGCCGCGTTGTTGTTTACACGTATCGTGGGTTATCCCAAATCCACCGGCATGAGGACGTAAAGGAAATCCGCGCCGGATTTGATGACGGCAGGCTTGTTCGACGCGCTCATTTCCACGGAAATCTCGTCGCCGCCGATGACGCGCATCGCGTCGGTCAAGAACGACGGATTGAACCCGATGTCCACCGGTTCGCCCTCCAGGGCGATGGGGCACTGCACTTCCGCTTCGCCGGTTTCCGGGGCCCGGCTGGAGAGCGTGACGGCCTTGGGCTGGAAGCTCAGCTTCACGCCGCGGGATTCCTCGTTCGTCAGCAGCGCCGCCTGGCGGACGCGATGCTCGAACTCGGCGGTCTTGATGGCGGCTTTGCGGTTGCATTCCTTGGGGATCACGTCGGCGTATTTCGGAAAGTTCCCCTGCACCAGCGAACTGACGAGCATCACGCGGGCGGTCCGCACGAGAATCTGGTTTTCCAGGATTTTCACCTGCAGGGCCCCGTCGGCGTCGTCGCTGATGCGCTGGATCAGGCTCATCAGTTTCGCCGGCACGATCGCCGAGACGTCCTGGGCTGCTTTGGCCAGCGACCCTTTCGCCTGCGCCAGGCGGTGCCCGTCGGTCGCCACGAGCTGGAGTTTTTTGCCCGACGCCTCCCACAACACGCCGGAAATGGCGTAATGGCTGTGCGCCTTGGCGGTCGCGAAGAGCACCTTGGAGATCATGTCCGTCAGGACGGCTGTCGGGATCTGAAAATCCGCTTCGCCGGGGAATTCCGCGATGGCTGGATATTCCGCCGGATCGTAACTGAAGATCTTAAACTTGCTGCCGGCGCCCTTCACGAGGCAGGCGTCCTTTTCCGTTTCGATTGTCAGGCTTTCGTCGCCCGCGGATTCCCGCACGATCCCGTTCAACCGGTCCGCCGGAATCAACGCCTCGCCGGGCTCCTCCACCTTGACAGCCGTGATCTGATAACGACAACCCACTTCCAGGTCCGTCGCCATCAGCGTCAAGGTGTCGTCGGCGGCGATGAGTTTGACGCATTGTAACACCGGCTTGGGCGTGCGCGTCGCTACGATGCTCCCCGCCAGCGCCAAGGCGTCCTGCAAACCGGATGTCTGTGCAATTACCTTCATGGTCCTGTTCCTTCCGTGTTGCGAAACTCGCTTCTTCCGCCATGGACATTCCCCCATGGCGCAAGGATTTTATACGCCGGATTCCCTTCACTTGCAAGTCCCGGCGGGGGACTATTCTTCCCGTGCGGGCATGACGACGAAACGATCCGCCAGTTGCTCCGCAAAATGGGTCAGTAGCTCCACGGCCACGTCCTGCCCCGCCACGATCAGGGCGTAACTACGGGCCTTCTCTTCATACAACTCCTCGTTCGGCGGGGTGACCAGAAGGTAATGGACCTCCAGCGTGGTCGTTTGGGCCGGTTGACTTCGCGCCGGCTGGGTCTGCGCCGGTTGGCTCGCGGGTGACACGGTTTTGCGCAGCACGATCTTCCATCCGTCCCGTTTGGCGAATTTCACGGCCCCCTGGGACAGGATTTCGACGCTCGCGCCCCGCTGTTTCATATAGGCGATCGCCTTTTGACCGCAGGATTCCGCCGTCAGCGACGGTTCCACGAGCGAGGAGACCGCCTGCACCGACGGACAAGGCACGCCGCCTAAGGTATAGTCCGACTGCTCGATGAACACGCCCAGGTCGTTATTCCCGCCGACCCATCCCACGGGCATGCGCAGGGCGTATCCCCGGCGAAGATCCCGCAGATACGGGCCTTCCAAATCGATCTCCGAATCAATGGGGCGGGTGATCGCCGTGAGCATGATCGTGCGCACAATCGCTTCAAAGGTCTTCAGCATGGTCTGACGGTGACTCTCCGCCACCTCCAGCGTCAGGACGTACGCCAGGCGCTTCCCGACCGGCTGGGTGGCGCCGGCGGGTTTCGTCGTCGCCGCCGGGAACACGTCGCGAATAAAGCACGCGCTGAGCGTGACCGTTTTGATTCCGCGAAACGTGTAGGCCAAGTGGACGACCTGGGCGGGCAATCCCGCCACGGTCGTCTCGACCGATTTGACGACTTCAAAACGAATCACGGAGAGACTTTCTTCCAGGGGAATCCGCAGTTTTTTCAACACCTCCCGCGGGGTGGTGTTTTCGTCCACCGGATACGCCGCCAGCGAAATGCTCTGGGTGGCCTGCTTCCCCTCCACGCGAGACGCGAGCATCACCTGAAACTCCCCGAAGCATTGCGGTGAAATCGAAAATCCCGTCGGAATCGAGAAAATGACGCCCGCGTGGGCGTAATCGACCGCTTTCTGCATTTTCAGCATACCCGTCGAAAACTGCCCCCGCGCCGGCGCAGCCGTCCATCCCGCCATCCCCACGAGGATCCACGTGATCGCATGTGTTTGTTTCACGGTTCGGCTCCCATATCCCGCCGGCGGTTACAGTTTCAGCACGCCCATTCCCACGAGAACGAACAGAGCGGCATAATACCCCCCGAATAATACCAGCAACGGTACGCCTTGCCGGCGCTCAAAACGGTCGGTCTTTCGAGACACGTACAGGCGGAACAGCACCAGCGCCGCGAGCATCACCGGCAGGTGCAGGTAAAAAAACGGTTTGGGCACGCGCAACGGAACCGCCGTCGCCGAAGCGCCGATGACGAACAGCACGTTCAGGATATTCGCGCCGATGATATTGCCCACCAGCAAATCCGGGTGTCCCTTGAGGATCGACGCGATGGCGGTCACGAATTCCGGCAGACTCGTGCCGAACGCCACCAGCGTCACCGCCAGCACATCCGGCGGCACGCCGTAGCGCAGGCAAATCTGACTGGCGGAACCTACCATCACCTGCGCCCCGAACACGACCACCGCCAACCCCACCGCCAGAAACAGCAGGTCGCGCAACACTTCCTTCGGGCCGTGACCCGCCCTGGCGGCCGCTTCCTGGGCTTCGGAGGGGATGATGTCCGGATGCTGCTTCGCCCAGCGGACGGACAGGTACATGTACAGGCACAGCAACGCCAGGAAGATCGCGCCGATCCATCGCGGCAGCAGCACGCCTTCCCATCCCCCGTGCACCAGCGCCAAAACGCCCACCACCGCCGACAGCAGCACGCCGCTGCCCAGTTGCAGCCACCCGTGACGACGCAGGATGAACCGGTCCTTGGGCAGGCGCGTCAGGCAGCAGGACAACCCGAAGATCAGGGACATGTTGCAGATGATCGACCCCACGCCGTTGCCCAGCGCCAGGCCGGGTTTGCCCGCGAAGGCAGCCGACACGGACGTCGCCGTCTCCGGCGCGGTCGTCCCCAGCGAGACGACCGTCGCGCCGATGATCACCGTGCTCATGCCCAGCGCCGCAGCCATGCGCACCGCCGCGGAAACCGCGCGGTCCGCGCCGAACACCAGCAGCACAATCGCGCCGGCAGCCATCAGCCACAACCAACCCTGCCAATGGTCGCCCGCCTGGATAAAAAACGTCTCCGGTATCAGTTCCGCCAACATGCGAGGGAGCGTATCGCCTTATATCATAAGAAGCAAGCACAAACCCAAGTTCTCACGAATTGTCAATTGTCATCCTGAGCGGAGCGCAGCCCCTAAGGGGCAAGCTACGTCGAAGGACCTTACGCCATCGTACCCGTAAGGTCCTTCGACTTCGCTCGAAGACTCGCTCCGCTCAGGATGACAAACAGGTATGAATATTTTTACTGTGTAATTTCATTTTCGTTCTTTACTCCTTAGCGGAGCCAATAACTTATGCCGTTTGTAATGATAAAATCTTGCA
>JAFGJE010000007.1 GCA_016929245.1 Phycisphaerae bacterium | reverse complement strand
TTAACGTTTGTAACCAGTCCTTTCTTTTCCTCGTAGTCACACAGAAACAATACGTATAATCCATCGGCGGTATAACCGACTTTCACCGTCGTATCCTGTGCGGCGGGTTTGTTGTCCGTGGTGACGAAGCCGGACACGGTTTCGGCCTGTGACCAGGCCTTGTCGTTCGGATGTCCATCCACAACCGGAGCAGTCGATAAGCGAACGCCGCGAAGAGAGGCGGAATCCGCCACCGCCGGAGCGAGGAGGAATAACAGAAACCAAATGCACGCGATCTTCATACTATGTTCCATATCCGATACAAAGACGGGAAACGACGATCCTCGGGGAGCGTGGAATTACTCCGGAATCCAATCCCCATTGAAAAAAGAACCTTCAGGGATGTTCTCCACGTGCATGTCGTCAAACAGGACGTTCGCCGTCTCATTGTGCGAATACATAATGGAATATTTCCCCGGCGAATTAGGGTCATATATCTCCGGATCGCTCGAATAGTACGGAGGATTCCAGTCCCACGAGGAGACAAACTTTGGAGTCACCGTGGCGAGCCAGGAATAGCTATCCGATTTGCCGTAAAGTCCTTTTTCAATCAACAGAATACATCCCGGCATCACCAGATCGACTGGTTTGGGGACATCGGCGGAGCCCGTTAACAAGCCGCCGTGTATCTTCGTGGGTTCCGTATCACTGGGAAGGGTTGGGCCGTAGGAACAAAGCATTTCCGGATAGTCGCCCGGCCAGGGAGACTCCGCCAGCGGACATAACAACGGTCCTTCCGCCGACGGTTTGGGATCGTATGTCCCCTCCTCGACGGCCCCGGCGTTTTCAAGGGTTTGAATCCAGGTGGCAACCTTCGACGGGCCGATGGCGGGATAAAAACCACAATCGGAGGCGTACATCGACAACGCAAGTCCGAGATTTTTTTCGTTGTTCGCGCAGACGACCGTTCTGGCCAAGTCCTTGGCCTTGGTTAAACTCGGTAACAGAATCGAAACCAGCAGAGAAATGATCGCGATGACGACCAAGAGTTCGATCAGGGTAAATGCGCGGGGAAAAGAAGAAAAAGGGGTCAGATATCTTTTTCTTCGGCAAGGAAAAGAAAAAGGTACCTGACCCCTTTTTCTTTTTCTTCGATGGCTGGATTGTGCGATCCGTTGATACATCGTCCATCCCTGATTCAGGATACGGCGACACGTTCAGGGCGGCTCCCCAGGCGGGGAGCCGCCCCTCAACGTGTATTATAATCACGTTTCGATAATTTCACATTACCATTTGCGGAGAAGCAAACGTCTACGCCTATCGGCTTCGCCGTCTCAAGACGACGCCCAGGCCGCCGAGCGCCAGCAGACTCATTGTCGCCGGTTCGGGAACCACCTGGACAGCCGCGGACGTGATCTTTCCGAAACCGCCCGTATCCGAAGCGACGTGCGCCAGTGAACTGTCGCGAAGCCGCAACGTCGTCGTGCCGCCGTCCCACTGGGCCACAAAGATGTCATCGTCATCCTGAATCGCCATAGCCGTGATCGCCCCGCCGCCCATGGACTCTGACCCGAGAACGGAAAGTCCCGTACCGTTCTGGCGGAGAAGATACATCTGGCCGGACGTATTGCCGATCACAATGTCGTCATTGCTCAAAATACCCAGCGCCGTGATCTGGCCAAAAGCGGACGCGGCGTCATACGCCACACCGCCCAGTGTGCTGTTGCGAATGCGAACGGTTCCCTGGCTTCCGTTCCATTGGGTCAGCACGATGTTTCCATTCGACTGTGCAGCCAAAGCGGTGATTCCGCCGCCGCCGAAATTGTCCGCCGCCACGGCGGCGAGTGTCGAACCGTTACGGACATACGCATATCCGGCGGCATTTCCGATCACCACATTGCCGTTGCTCAGTACAGCCAGATCCGTCACGTTGTTGTACGCGCCGGCCGCGTCGCCCGCCACGCTGCCAAGTGTTACACCGTCACGAATTCTGATTGTCCCCGTAGTTCCGGAAGTCTGGACAAGAGCGATGTTGTCATTGCTCTGGATGCCCAGGCCGGTAATTCCAAGAGTGCCGAATGCATCCGATGCAATGGCGGAGAGATCTTCGCCGCTTCGGAGATACAACCCGCCGGCATTATTGGAAATCACCACATTCCCGGTACTCTGGACGGCGACGCGCGTCAGCGATCCTCCCAAATCACCCGAAGCGACCGCTCCTAAGGTTTGGCCGTCTCGGATATACACCCCGCCGGCGTCGTTGACCATGACGATGTCATTTATGGTCGTCGCCCACGTCGACGTTGCGGCAAACATCACAGCTAGCACTGCCAATACAATCTTTGTCATTCTCATGTTCTTCTCCTTTCGGGGCGTCGCCCCAGTGGTCTCCAATTGATTTCGTTTCCTTGAAGTAGCAAGTCTTGAGCACGCTTCGCCCAACTCCTTTTGGGGAGGCAGAACTTCAGATACTCAACAAAAATCCCTCATGAATCGTTCCGCTACAAACGAAATCACAACTAAATATTGGAACGATAATATTAATATATCTACGTTATATATAGAAATAATACACAAATATGATACTTATGTCAATTAAAATTTGGAACGATTTAATTTTTTCTCCTAAAATTATGTTGGTTTGGGATGATGTTGGTTTTGTTTTGTCGGGTCTGGTGGAGCTCCGGCCGGGGAATGGAATCGCGAATTGCCGTTTCGGCTATATACTTCCTACAGCGTATGATTGAGTTTTCTCAGCAATTTCGGCCTATATACATTACTGACGGCAAAGATCGTGTTTATTTCATCCCCGGAGATTGGATTCGGGGGGGGTGACCTTTATTGTTATGGAAACAAGGTTTCAAAGATACATCCGGGATCTTCCGGACTGACATGGCCGTCCGCGAAAGCAAAATTGACCATTCCTTCATGTCGTCCGGCGAATCCATGGGATTCCATGAGATCGGGTAGAGGATTTTCAAAATCCAAACTTGATCGTTTTCCCATTCCGCCATCGACCCAAATCATCGTCTTGGCGGGAAACCGGCGATATGGGATATCCGGGCGTGTCCCAAAGAAATCAGATGCTCCATTGCCATCTTGGCTTGGCCCAAAGGGTCATCGACCCCCGAGGAATAACGATTCGATTTGGGGGCGGTTCCGAGGAAAACAAACGGGTATTGATTCTCCTCCAGCCAACGAAACAGCGGTGTCAGCCGCCGGGGGACTCGAGGGGCGAGAATCAAACCAGCCGCTTTGAACGAAACCTTCAAAGAAGCAAGATACGTATCAATATCAGTATCCATAACAATATTCCCTGTGAGTGCTCGCAAGAAGAATAGCCGGGATTCCTTTTCAGTGCAAGCAAAGGTCTGTCGGCCTGAAGGCGACGGCAACCGGATGGGAAAAGGTACGGCTGGCTTTTCATCCAGATGAAATGTATGATGATTTCGTAGGCCGATGACGTTGAAATCAAGCGCCTGTAGCTCAGCCGGATAGAGCAGCGGTCTTCTAAACCGCAGGTCGCAGGTTCGAGTCCTGCCGGGCGCGTTGGAGAAATGCCTTGTGAATGTTGGTTCCGGCCAATGTTCGCGGGATTTTTCTTATTGTTGCTTCTCTGCGCCTTCGATCCATTGTTATCCACGGAATCAGAATGAAATCCGCGTTTCCGCGCCAAGGAAAACGCCGAGTTTTTTTCGTCCTTACCGCCCTCGTCAGCAGGCCCGGTTTCTGTGCGGCCTGAATTCCCCCGCCGTCTCCGCCGAACGCTCGCCGCGAGGGGATCGGCTTTTTGGAAAACTCTCGTCCATCCCCTTCGCCGACGTATTGGAACATTGCCAAAATCGCAATTTCGCCGGATCGTAATCGAAAAAGCCTTTCCCGTTGTGACGGCTGCATGATAATATCACCCAGCGAGGTGCGACATGGACTTTCACGAAGATAAAGTGGACGAAATGACGCTGGCCTTGATGTATCTTGTCACCCACGGCGATAAGTACGGCAGCCGTGCGTGGAAAGGATTCGATTGGGGTACAATGGATCGCCCGCAAGAAAAGGGCTACATTAGCGACCCCAAAAGCAAGGCCCGGTCCGTTGTGATGACGGACGAAGGGTTCCAGTTGTCAAAGGAGCTTTTTCAAACGTATTTTGAAATTCCGAAATAAGCATTTGCCGTTGGGCAAAGGAGTTGTATCGTGAGCAAGGATGTTCGCAAAAAGAAAATCCGTCAGGATAATTCGGGCGTGAAACGTTCCGACAAGTCGAATCCATCGAAGGATTGCTCTCCCAAAGTTTCCCGCCGAAAAAAGCCGGAGGGGATGAACCTGGAAGCCTGGCAGGTGGCGTTGCGAAAGCAATTCGCCGCCGACCGGAAGTTCAAGCTTAAAAACATCGGGGCGGAGCCGATCTTCTCCGAATTCGAGGTGACGAATCCCGATACCAAGCGCACGTATCGCGTGGCCATTCGCGGCGAGGGGCTGGGCGTGAATTACTGTTCCTGCCCGGACTACGCCGTCAACACCCTCGGCACGTGCAAGCACATTGAATTCACCCTGGCCAGGCTGCGGGAGAAGCCCGGCGCGAAAACCGCCTTCGCCCGGGGATTTCAGCCCGCCTACAGCGAAGTATTCCTGCGCCACGGCGCGAAGCGGGATGTGGTCTTTCATCCGGGCGCGGATTGCCCCCAGGCGGTACGTCGACTGGCGAAGAACTATTTCGACGCCGCCGGCGTTTTGAAACCGAGAGCATGCACGGATTTTCACAGGTTCCTGGAGAAGGCGTCCGACTATCTCAACGGCCACGATTTGCGGTGCTACGACGACGCGATGGAGTTCGTTTCGCGGGCGCGTGACCACGCGGAACGAATTCGTCGAATCGACAAGACCTTTTCCAACGGCTCCGCCGTCGGGGCGTTCGACAGACTGCTCAACGTGAAACTGTATCCGTATCAGCGGGCCGGCGCGCTATTCGCGGCGCGGGCGGGACGATGTCTGCTGGCCGACGACATGGGGCTGGGCAAGACCATCCAGGCGATCGCGGCTGCCGAAATCCTCGCCCGCCACGCCGACGTCCGCCGCGTGCTCGTGGTTTGTCCGACGTCGCTGAAACATCAATGGAAGCGCGAGATCGAAAAATTCACCCAGCGCACCGCGGTGGTCGTCGAAGGGGGCATTCCCGCGCGAAAGAGGCTCTATGAAGCTGAAGGATTTTATCATATCGTCAATTATGACGTGATCCATGCCGATCTGGAGGCGGTGGATAAGCAAAAATACGATTTGATCGTTCTGGACGAAGCCCAGCGGATCAAGAACTGGAAAACCCGCGTCGCGCAGGCCGTCAAGAAACTGGATTCGGACCACGCCTTTGTGTTGACGGGCACGCCGCTGGAGAATCGGCTGGAGGAATTGCATTCCATCGTCGAGTTTGTGGACCGCCATCGTCTTGGACCGATGTTCCGCTTTCTGGACGCGCATCAGCACGTGGACGAGAACGGCCGCGTGGTGGGATATCGCAAACTCGACGCCATTTCCCAAACCCTCGAACCGATCCTCGTGCGTCGGACGAAGGAATCCGTGCTGAAGGATCTGCCCGAACGTCTGGAGAAGCAGTTCTTCGTGCCGATGACGGAGCAGCAATTGGCCCATCACGCGGAGAATCACACGATTGTCGCCAACGTGGTGCGAAAATGGCGGCGGTTCGGATATCTGTCCGAGATCGATCAACGCCGGTTGACCTGCGCTTTACAGAACATGCGGATGAGCTGCAACAGCACCTATTTACTGGATAAAGAAACCGACCACGGCCACAAGGCGGACGAACTCATAACGCTCCTGGAAGAAATATTGGAAGAACGTGACGCGAAAGTGGTGATTTTCAGTCAGTGGCTTCGGATGCACGAATTGATCGTTCGACGTCTGGCGAAGCGTAAGTTAGAGCATGTGTTGTTTCACGGCGGGGTGCCCGGTCCGAAACGAAAGCATCTCGTGAATCGTTTCCGCGAAGAGCCCGATTGCCGGCTGTTCCTTTCGACCGACGCCGGCGGCGTGGGGCTGAACCTGCAAAACGCCAGTGCGGTCATCAACATGGACCTGCCGTGGAACCCTGCCGTCCTGGAGCAGCGTATCGGTCGCGTGCATCGTCTCGGCCAGCAACGCCCGGTGCGCGTGGTGAACTACATCGCCGAAAACACCATCGAGCAGGGAATGCTGGGATTGTTGTCCTTCAAGAAATCCATGTTCACCGGCGTGCTGGACGGCGGGCAGAGGGAAGTTTTCCTGGGCGGAACGCGGCTGAAGAAGTTCATGGATTCCGTGGAGCAGGCGACCGGCTCCCTGAACGATTCGTCTACCCCATCCAATGGTGACGGAGAGAAAAACGATTTTAATGCATCAATTACTTCCGCTGATTCCACATCCTTGCAATCAGAACCAAGCAAACCATCCGAATCTGGCAAGCCACAATCCGCAGCATCACAAACTACGACTCCTACCCTTCAGCCTCAAGCGATAAGTGATCTGCTGACCGCCGGGGCTGCGTTCCTGAATCAACTGGGCCAATCGCTCCGTCAAACGGAGAAAGGGAAATCCCAAACCACGTCCTC
>JAFGJE010000103.1 GCA_016929245.1 Phycisphaerae bacterium | reverse complement strand
CGATCACGTGGCCACAGGCTGAAAAACAGCCCGTCGTCCACGAAAACCCTCCACGCACCACACACAGAAACCGCCAAACTCCAGTCCACGGGCTTGCGCCCGTGGCTACTTTCAAAGAAATTCAAATGACTATATCGGCCTTTATTTTGTTGAATTGGTATAAGATCCTTCGACTCCGCTGCGCTCCGCTCAGGATGACAGTTTTGAAGTCTTTGTGGTGAAATTCCCCGTTTGGGCATATCATAGTAGTCTGGATGCGAACGTTTCCCGTCATGTTGAATCTTAACGACCGGCTTGCGGTGGTCGTCGGCGCCGGACCGGTGGCCATGCGCAAGGTTCGCGCCCTGCGCCAGGCCGGGGCGCGCGTGCGTCTTGTTTCTCCCGACGCGCCGCGGGAAACATCCGACGGGGTTACCGTCGTCGCGGAAACCTATCAACCTAACCATCTCGACGGCGCGTTCGTCGTTTTCGCCTGCACGAACAACCGCGAATTGAATTCCCGCGTCGCCTCCGACGCGCGAAACCGAGGCCTGCTCGTTTGCGCCGTCGATCAGCCGGAGGACTGCGATTTCTTCAGCCCCGCCGTCGCGCGGGACGGGAACGTCGTGGTCGCCGTCGGAACGGGCGGGTCCGCGCCCTTCCTGGCGCGTCGACTGGCGGAGCAATTCCAAACCGCCCTGCCGGAACACATCGGCGCGTTCGCCGAGTGTCTCGCCGCGATCCGCGAAGAACTCCAAACAACGAATCTCCCCGTCGAGCGCCGACGCGACATTCTGCGCGAACTGGCGAGCGAAAAAACCTACCGGGCCTTTCGCGCCGAAGGCCCGTCAGCGGTCCGCCGAATCAGCGATACTCTCACCCGCGCGCAAGGAGACCCGCCATGCGACTCCTGTGCGTAGGCTTGAATCACGTCACCGCGCCGCTGAAGCTGCGGGAACTCGCCGCCGTCGCCGCCGAAGATCTCCCCAGCGTATTGCAGGGTCTCCATAAACGCTGGGGAGACGCGGAATTCCTCCTGCTGAGCACCTGCAACCGCACGGAGCTGTACGCCCTTCGCCCCCTGCACGGCCACCCGAGAGAAGAAGAATTGCGCGACGCGTTTCCATCGCGACAGCCGCACCCGCCCGAATTGCACGACGCCCTGTACGCGCACGCCGGTATCGAGGCGATTCGACACCTGTTTTCCGTGACGGCCGGTCTGGACAGCCTCGTGCCCGGCGAATCGCAGATTGTCTCGCAAGTGAAACAGGCGCTCTCGGTCGCCCGCGCCGCCGGCGCCGCCGGCGCGGGACTCACCGACCTGCTCGCCGAAGCCCTCACAGCCGCCAAGCGCGTCCGGCGAGACACGCCCATCGCGCGGGGAAAATTCTCCGTCGCGTCCGTCGCTCACCAGGCGATCCGCGAAATCTTCCCGTCGCTGACCGGTCGGCGCGTGCTGATGATCGGCGGGGGAAAAATGATCGAACTGCTCCTGAGGCTGGCGGCGAAGGAAAACGACGCGCAATACATCGTGGCGAATCGATCCTTCACGCGGGCGGAGGAACTCGCCGGCGCCTTCGCCGCCGAGGCGATCCCGTTTGAAGATATCGAATCCACACTGACTCAAGTTGACGTCGTGGTCACCTGCACAGCCGCGTCCGAACCGATCCTCACCGCCGACGCGATCACACGCGCCCAGCACGCGCGAAACGGCGCACCGCTGCTGATCCTGGACCTGGCCGTTCCACGCGACGTGGACCCGCGCGCGGGCCGGATCGAAGGCGTGCGGTTAGTCAACATCGACGACCTGTCGGCCGTCGTGGATCGCACCGTCGCGCGGCGCCGCGAGCATCTCGACGCCGCCGCGGACATCGTCAACGAGCACGTCGCGCGATATCTCCAGTCGGCCGACATCCGACTCGTCGCGCCCACGATCGACGCGCTGTATCGGCGGATCGAGCAAACGCTCCACGAGGAACTCGCCGAAGCGTCCAACAAACTCTCCACGCACGAAGATCATCAGGAAGACATGGAGATTCTTCGCCGCACGCTGCACCGCGCGCTGCGACGCTTCTGCCACCCCGCCGTCGAAACCCTCCGCGCCGAAGCCGCCGACGGCGCCGGCGGCGCCCACGTCGAAGCGATCCGAACCCTCTTCCGCCTCGACGACGAAGCGACGGAAGAGACGTGAATTTTCAGGACATCCGCCGTCGTTGACTGTACTATGGAGTCCTCATCGGACGATGAAGCGACCCATGCCGTATGAACGACACATTGTTGGTTTGGAGAACGTCCCGGAATCGCTGCACGGCTGCGCGCTGACCATCGGCAACTTCGACGGCGTGCATCGCGGGCATCGGCGGATCGTCTCGCACGCGCGGGCGCTGGCGGACGCCGAACACCAGGCCGTCGTCGCGGTGACGTTCGATCCCCCGCCGGATTTGGTGCTTCGCCCCGGCGACGAACCCCAGCGTGTCGGACCGCACGACGAAACGGTGGAAAATCTCCTCCAGGCCGGGTGCGACGCGATCGTGACGGTCAAAACGAATCTCGATCTGCTGCACATGAGCCCGCAAGCCTTCATCGACGAGGTGATCCTGAAACACTTCGCCCCGCGGCACGTCGTGGAAGGGCCGAACTTCTTCTTCGGGCGAGGACGGGCGGGCACCATCGCCACGTTGCAGACCGCCGGACCGGCCGGCGGGTTTCTCGTGCACGTCGTCGATCCGGTGATGGTCGAACTGGACGGCGAACCGACGCGCGTCTCCAGCACGCTGATTCGCGCGTTGATCAAGGTCGGGCGCGTCGACGCCGCGGGCGACCTGCTGACGCGACCCTTCGCTCTAACGGGCACGGTCGTGCACGGCGATCACCTCGGAAGAACGCTGCGCTACCCGACGGCGAACCTCGAACGCGGCGAGCAGATCGTCCCCGCCGACGGCGTCTACGCCGGCAGCGCCAAACTGGGCGAGACCACCTACCCCGCGGCGATCAGCATCGGATACAAACCCACCTTCGCCGACGATAAACGCACCATCGAGGCGCACCTCGTCGGCGCGGGGGGCGACTTTTACGGCCGTCGGATTCGGGTGGCGTTCCTCAGCCGCCTGCGCGACCAGATGCGCTACAACGACACCGGTTCGCTGGTCGACCAGATCGCCCGCGACGTGGAACAAACGAAAGGAATCGTGAATCGTGCCTTCGGAATTCAATGAGATCGTCGAACACCTCCGGGCCGCGAAGTCCCTGCTGCTGCTGACGCACGTCCATCCCGACGGCGACGGGCTCGGGGCGATGGTCGCGCTCAGCCAGGCCGCCCGCGCCGCGGGGAAAACCGCCGTCGCGATGGCCGACGAATGGATCCCCTGGCGGTACACGTTCCTGTTCAAGGAAATGGGCGAGGAATTCTTCCGCTACACCGATTCCTTCGACAAAGAAGCTTCCGCCGCCGACCTGATCGTCGTGCTCGATACCGCCAGCCGCTCGCAACTGAATGACCTGGCGAATAAACTCGACGCCCTGCGCGACAAGACGATCGTGATCGATCATCATCAGACGAATGATGATCTCGGGAAGATCCGCTGGACGGACACGTCTGCCGCGGCAGTCGGCGTGATGACCCTGGAATTGATCGAGGCGCTGGATTGGCCCATCGACGACCTGGCCGCCCGCGCGCTGGCGACCGCGATCGTCTCCGACACCGGCTGGCTGCGCTTCAGCAACACGGACAGCCGCTGCCTGCAAGCGATGGCGAAGCTGGTCGCCCGGGGCGTGGCGACGGATACGTTGTATCGTCGCATTTACGAATGCGATCGTCCGGAACGGCTGCGATTGCTGCAACGGATATTGGCGAGCCTGGAGCTGCACCACGACGGCCGGCTGGCGGTCATGTCGATTCGCAAGAACGACTTCGCCGAAACCGGCGCCCGCCCGGACGAAACGGAGAATTTCGTCAACGAAGCGATGCGTCTCGCGGACGTGGAGGTGGCGATCCTGCTGACCGAAACGCCCCAGGACGAAGGCCCGGACGCCGACCGCGTGCGCGTGTCCCTGCGCAGCCGGGAACAGGTGGACGTGGCGCGACTGGCGAAACAATTCGGAGGCGGAGGACACGCCCGCGCCGCAGGACTGCGAGAAAACACCGATCTCGACAACCTCAAAACCCGCCTCATCCGGGCGGTCGGCGAGGCGTTGGGTAGATAATCACGCGTTTCTTTTCCTGTTTCGCGTCACGGAAGCGATACTTCCAGCGTGGTTCCTTCTTTCGGGAGTTTGAATTTTCGTTTCACGGTTTTTCCGCCGCTTCGGACTTCCACCACGTAGTCGCCGAGAAATCCGCGGGTTTTGTATTCGCCGGCGGCGTTCGTTTTGCCTTCCTCCCGCGTCCACCACTTATGCAGCACCAGGTCTTCCCAGACCTTGCCGGACGGCTTGGGCGTCCAGTCGTTTCGGTACATCGCCGCCGACGGCTGCCAATGGTTGGCTTCCCAAAATCCCCACAGCAGAAACGCCCCGACGGACGGATGGCTGAAGCAGGCCGTCAGGAAATCCCGCGTGTAGTCGGCCTGCAACTGGTCGTCCGGTGTGATCACGTCGAATTCCGTGATCCAGAATTCCTTTTTATATTTGGAGAACCGATCCAGAATCTCGATGACCTTCGCCGGATCGGTCAGGTCCTGCACGAAGTGGGCCTCTTCGGCGATCACATCCAGGGGCGCGTCGTGTTCGACCAGGTAATCGAGCATTTTCTCGTTGTACTTCCAGCAGGTGACGTTGGTTCCGCGATACGTGAGGATTCCCGAATTGTTCAGAATCAGTTTCGCCTTCGGATCGCATTTCCGGGCCAGGTTAAACCACTCCACGAGGCAGTCCCTGGACACCGTGTCGGGCCAATCGTCGTGCCAGTCCGTCGTCGAGGCGTCCACGGGCGGGATGGT
>JAFGJE010000102.1 GCA_016929245.1 Phycisphaerae bacterium | reverse complement strand
TCATCCTTGATGTCCTTTCGATAAAGGGTTCTTTCTCCCCATCGACAAGAACATCAATCGCTCTTGAGCAAATCTAGCGCTGTCATACTAAGCGTAAGGTCCTTCGACAGAGCTTGCCCCCAAGGGGCTTCGCTCCGCTCAGGATGACAAGCTAAAATTTAATTTACGACTCAAAATAGTAGACACATACCCAACAGTTGGGTTGGTAGTCTTTTTATCGACCCGATGGGGGTTTGGCGGTTCGCAAATCCTTTTGGAATTTGGGCTTTTCTTTTTTTCGTTCGGACGGTATCCATTAAGGGCCATGAAAGCGGTGCGGTACAACATTTCGCCTTTCGGGTGGGCGACCTGCCAATGGTTGAAGCACATTTGGCCGGGCTGCCTGCTTTCGTCCCTCAACGGGCTGTCGTTGCGGGACGTGCCGCCCCCGGAGCTGCCCGCGAAGGACTGGGTGCGCGTTCGGACGCTGCTGGGCGGCATCTGCGGCACGGACACCGCGATCCTGGGGCAAAAACCGCCCCCCGATTCGCTGCTCCAGGCGTACTCGTCCATGCCGATGATCCTCGGCCATGAGAACGTCGCCGTCGTCGACCAGGTGGGACCGAACGTGGATCGATCCTGGATCGGGCGCCGAGTGATGGTCGAACCGACCCTCGCCTGCGAGGCGCGGGGCACGAACCCGCTGTGCGAGCGCTGCGCAGCCGGCGAGTTCGGGGCTTGCGAGAATTTCTCCGGCGACATGGGCGGCACGGCGAACCTTCCGCCTGGCACGAGCATCGGATACAACCGCCGCACGGGCGGTTCGTGGGGGGAATATTTCGTCGCGCACCAGTCGCAACTGGTTCCCGTCGCGGAGGAAATCAGCGACGAGGAGGCGGTGCTGGTCGATCCGCTGTCGTGCAGCCTGCACGGGGTGTTGATGGCGAACCTCTCCGGGGTGCGGCGCGTGCTGGTGTACGGCGCGGGGATGCTGGGGCTGGGCGTGATCGCGGGCCTGCGGGCAATGGGGTATCACGATCGCATCGAAGTGCTTGACCGGGTGCCGTACCTGGCGGATATCGCCGACGCCTTCGGCGCGAATGAATATTTCACACTCCCCGCCGATCCGCGAAGCCGGTTCGGGCAGATCGCCGGGCGGACGGGCGGGACGGTCCAGCGGGCGCGGTTCGGGAATTACATGATCTCCGGCGGGTACGACCTGGTGTTCGACTGCGTGGGGACGATGCAAAGCGTGGACGAGTGCCTCAAGTGGACCCGCGCCCGCGGGCAACTCGTGATGCTCGGAACCCTCCAGGGAAAGCACGTGGACTTAACCCCGCTTTGGTTCCGCGAATTGCGCATCCTCGGCGCGTACGGCCGCCAGCTGGAACACCAGGACGGCAGGCGCGTCGGGACGTATCCACTCGTGCAGGAGCTCCTGCGGGCCGGGAAGATCAAAGCCGGGCGACTCCTGACGCACACGTTCCGACTCGACGAATACAAAAAGGCCCTCCAAACCGCGATGCACAAGGAAAAACACGAGGCCATCAAAGTGGCGTTCGATTTTCGGTAGGAATTGAGTCCACGAATTTCACAAATATCACGAATTTTTTGAGAAATACAATATAATTCGTGTCATTCGTGAAATTCGTGGACACGTTGAAAGGAAACACATGACTGACAAAAACATATCCGTGGGTGTGGTGATGGGCAGCGACAGCGACCTGGAGGTGATGCGGCGTTGCCTGAAACAGTTGGACGAATTCGGCATCGGCTATGAGGTGCGGATCATTTCCGCGCACCGCACGCCGGACGCGGCCCATGAATATTCCGCCACGGCGGTGGAGCGCGGGTTGAAGGTGATTATCGCGGCGGCGGGGATGAGCGCGGCGCTGGCGGGTGTGATGGCGTCGAAGACCACCTTACCGGTGATCGGTGTTCCCATGGATGGCGGGCCTTTAAACGGCGTCGACGCGATGCTCAGCACGCTGCAGATGCCCCCGGGAATTCCCGTCGGTTCGATGGCCATCGGTAAAGCGGGCGCCACCAACGCCGCGATCTTCGCCGCGCAAATCCTCGCCGTCGGCGACCCGGCGATGGCGGAGAAACTGGCGGCCTACAAAGCCGACCAGGCGAAGAAGGTGGCGAAAAAAGATCAGGACCTGCAGGCGACCGGCGAAGAGCAAGGGTGAAATCATGGCGAAGGGTTTACGGGCGTTTTTCGCGAAATTCAAACAAAAGTCGCCGGTTTCGACGCTCCCGGCTACCGTTTCATTCCAACGACCCGACGGAGGATCGCTGGACATCCCCACCCAAGCCGTCGTCACCGGCAGCGGGAGTTTCCGCACGCATAAAGTCGTTTCGACCCCCCCCGATGTGCTGGAAATCAAACACACGATCGGTTTCCAAATCTATTCCCTTCTTTTTTCCCTGCTGGGAATCGTCACGCTGGTTCTGTTGTATCCATTGATGCTTCGATCCGCCAAAACCCCCGCGGATTTCGTCGGGGTATTTTTCGCGGTGCTGTTGTTCCTTTCGTTCGTGGTGCTCGGGATGGGCGGATTGACGGGATGGCTGGGGATACCGTTGACGGTGATGGACCGGCGGGTGGGATTGTACTGGAAGCGACGAATCCCCAAAAAAGCCCGAACCTGGGCCCGGCCTCCGCTTCCGCTGGAGAGTATCGCGGCCGTTCAGATTTGTTCCGGACGAGTCCGCAGCCAGTACGGAAACTATACGGTCCATCAAATCAACCTCGTCACCGCCGACCCGCCGGGAGAACGATTTTGCCTGATCTCCCACGGAAAGAAAAACGCGATCCGGAACGACGCCCGACAGATCGCGGAGTTTCTGCATCGGCCTTTGCTGGATCATAGCTTCGAGGAATAGAGAAGAAAACAAAAGCGTGGATCGTCGTCATTGCATTCGAGATCGCTCTTGAGTACGATTCCCTCCCGCCAATCCTATTCAACGAAAGGATGATCCATCGTGGATACGCTGTTTACGCGAACCGAGCCTGTTATTCCGATTCGGGGGGTGCACCTGGACTTAAAAGGCGTTCCGCCGACGTTCGAACGGCTGCTCGAACTGCTGAAGGTGTTCGCCGCCTGCCGATACAACGCCGTCCTCGTGGAGTGGGAAGATCAGTTCCCCTGGCGCGTCGATCAAGCGTTCCGCGGTCCGACGTGCTACACGCTCGATCAGGTGCGGCAGTTTCACGCGGCCGCCGCGGAGGCGGGGCTGGAAATCATTCCTCTGGTGCAGTGTCTGGGGCACCTGGAATGGGTGCTCTCCCCGCCGGGACGCGAGCATCTTCTGGAAGTGCCCGGAAAAACCGACGTGCTGAATCCCCTCGCGCCCGGGGCGCGGGAGTTGATAGAATCTCTCGTCAACGACGTGCTGAAACTCTCGCCGAACCTGAAGCATTTCCACCTCGGCGGCGACGAGGCCTGGACGTTCGGCACGCATCCGGACACGAAGGCCTACATCGAGAAGCACGGCAAGGGGCAACTGTACCTTAAGCACGTCGGGCCGATTCTGGAGATGCTCAACGAAAAAGGGATTCGCCCGATTTTGTGGCATGACATGATGAGCGAGTGGGACGATCAGGCGCTGCGGGATATCAACCGACACGCCGATTTGATGTTCTGGTGGTACGCCGACCATCCCGACAAGGTTTCCAGCCATCATCATTTTTCTCCCACATCGCGGAAACGCTTCCATGCGCAGGGAATCACCCTGTGGGGCGCGTCGGCCTACAAGGGCGCCGACGGGCAGAGCGCGGACCTGCCGAATATCGAAGCCCGTCAACGGAACAACCTCGGCTGGGCGGAGGTGGCGCAAAGGGAAAACCTCAAAGGCGTCGTCGCGACCGGCTGGAGCCGCTACTCCCACCACCGCGTGCAGAACGAGCCTATCGACGGTTCGCTGGATTCGCTGCTGAACGTCGGCGTGATTCTGCACGACGGAAAGGCGCCGGAAGGCGGCATCGACGCCTGCCTGTCCGCCCTGGCGAACCTGCCCGAAGCGAAATGCTTCGCCGCCTGTCACGCGGCCTTGAAAAAACTACAGGAAGCCCGCGCGTGGGTGTGGAGAAACGTGCAGGAGCGTGAGGAATCTCTCTGGCTGGAAGAACACCGTCCGGAGCGCCGGGGAACGACGTGTTCGGGCGTTTCGCTGGAACACATCCTGGGAAATCTGGAAAAAGCCGAAACAGCCGCCGTGGAAATCCGCGACGTGTTCAAACAACTCCTCCCGTCCGTCTGGATCGAGGAGTATCTCGAGGAACGAATCGAACCCATGCGAAGAATCCGCGAACGGCTGCAAGATAAGCAAAAAATAAGAGAACGCGAATAAGACGAATCAAGACGAATGACGCGAATTTTCAATAGTAAATAACTCAGGATTTACGCGTCTAAATTCGTATTCACAGCCCAACGGGCTGAGGGAGCATAGCCCAAGGCAACGCCTTGGGTTATTGAGATACAAATATTTTGAGCCCTGTAAGGGCGCAATAGACTGTTTCGCCCTTACAGGGCTCGAATTTAAAGAATTCCCCACCCAGGGCGTCGCCCTGGGCTATGCTGTTTACGCCTTTCAGGCGAAAGGTACGAAAAAAATAATAGATTTTTGATGAGTAGTCCTGAGTAAAATATTCGCGGTATTCGTCTTGATTCGTGTAATTCGCGCTGCCTTTTAGCGTCGCCGTCCCCAGGGATGTTCCGGCAGACCTCGCTCCTGGCGACGCTTTCGCATGGCTTCCCGGAATTCCATGTGACGTGCCCGTTGCTCACCGGGGATGCGTTCCAGCATTCGTTTCCGACGTTCCGGAGACCAATGGCCTCTTCTTCCCCCTCGATCTCGTCGTCGTTGATTGTCGGCTTGGTTATTTTCGGCGCGGTCTTCCCGGGGAGGACGGCGGTTTCGCCATTCCTGCCGTCGTTGTTCATGCCGGTCGATCATCTCATCGAGGTACGCGGTGCGCTGTTCGGGGGGAAGGTCAAAATAGCGGTTGATCTCCTGTTCCATTCGCGCCATGAATATGGAACCCATATTCTCGTGCAGTTTTTCTCGCTGTTGTTCGGTGAGATTCTCCGCCGAACGCATCATCCGGCGCGGGGAACCGTCGTTTTTTTGGCGGACTTCCTCGAAATATTCCTGCTTCTTTTCCGGAGGAAGATTGGCGAACTGCTCCGAAGCGAAGAATTCCACGATTTCTTCGGGCCTGGCCGTCTCCGGATTCGGCGGGGGAGGATCCCGAAACAGAGTCCAGCAGGTTGTCGCGCCGCCGGCGGCAATCGCCGCGACGGCAACGACGATCAGGATGATTTTTTTTCGCGTCATGGTTCTATTCCCATAAAACGGTTTCTTAATCCGTCACGTGCCAGTCCAGGTAAAGCCAGTTTTTCCCTCCGACGCCTTGGTGAAACTCACTGACATCATCACTTAAAACATCCACGTTTTCGGCTCCCCAATGTTGTACCCGATGATGATCCGTATAGGGGTTTCCGAAATTGTATAGGTCCTCGGAATAAAAATAACTGCTTCCCTGTTCGAGGAAAATTTTCTTATCGGTATCACCGGGACAAAGCAGGACTTCGGGAGAAGATAAATTTTTCCCCAATACGTCGACAAGAAGCGGTTTACCTTCCGAATTCGGAACCGCTCTGGCAGCCGCGAAAGGCATGACGTCGTTGCTGTTATTAAGGTACATCTGAAACGCCGACCCGGCCGCGTGGAGGTTTCCTTTGCAGGCGGTGCTGCGGCCCAGGGCGCGGGCCTTTCCCAGGGACGGCAGGATGATCCCCGCCAGCAGGGAAATAATGGAAATCACCACGAGCAGTTCAATCAGAGTAAATCCCCGCGGGCCGCGCGCATCCGCGACGCCCTCCCCCTCCGGTACGTCGAATCGGGATTTTGAAATCATACACGTTGTCCCTAACGGTATATTGTACAGCACAACCCGACGGGGACAGATTTCAAAAAATATTTTCGGACACAAATTCCGGTATCCATTTTCCAACAGCGCCGAACGGCAAGCCGACGCGAATATCGGCTTGCCGCTCGGCGCTGTCGGACAATATTTGAATCGGGGATTATTCCGCCGGGAGATGCTCCATGCGTTCCTGCGCCCGCATTCCGGGACGGGTCTGGGGGTAGTGTTCCACCACGCGCTGATAGTAATCCCTCGCCTGTTCCGTCACCCCCTCTTTTTCGCAGCAATACCCCAACCAGAACAGGGTTTCGGAGACGTATTTCGGATCGTCCACGGACTCGAACCGCACGAGCAACTGCCGCAGTTCGGATTCCGCCGCCCCGTATTCCAGCCGGCTGACCTGCTCGACGGCGTTCTGGAAGGCTTCGATGTCTTCCGGAGCCACCTCGCGCGGCGATTGAAACTTCCGGGAATCCCCGACGGCGGAATCTTCGCCCGCCTGGGAAGTGTCGTTCGTTTGGGGGGGATCCTTTCGTTCGGAGCGCCAATTGCGGTTCATCTCACAGCCGGACTGGACCATCACCACCGCCAGGAATAAAAACATCCAGACCGCTCGAAGGATCGTTTTGCCTTGCGTTTTATCCGACACGTCGCACTCCCGAAAGAATCAGGTCCACTTCCGCGAGGAAAATCCGAAGTCGGCGAGGTTCGTCGGTTCGCGTCAGGCGGGACGCGATGCGCCCGGTCAGGTCGCCGCGACGCAGTTGCGTCTCGAAACGGACCATCGCCGAGACGTCGTCGGCATTGAGAAAATCCAGCCGGAGCAGCACCGCCTCGACGCGATCCAGAATCGCCCGCGTTTCGTCATCGTCGGCCTGGAGACGCAGATCGTGGCACCGTTGCAGCAGTCGGCTGGTTCGCAGGGCGGACTGAATCGCCGCCAGTCCTTCCTGCTCCGGCGCCAAGGCCGACAGGTACACGTCCAGCATCTGCTCAAATCGCGCCTGATGCTGCTGCTGATCCAGGGTGATCTGTTTCCGCAGCCGCTGGACCTTCGCGAGCGTGGCTTCCTGCTCCTTCCGCAGGATTTCCACGTCCGCGCGGAGGCGTTCCATCGCTTCTTTGGTCTGTTTCGCCCGCGTGAGTTCCGTTTGCAGGCCGTCGATCTTCGCCGTGAGGGCCTTGTGTTTCGCCTCCGCCCGCTGGAACCGCGAGGCGGCTTCGTCGCGCCGGCGTCGCATTTGGGCCAGTTGCCGCCGCACCTGCTCCACCGACGGGCCTGTGGTTTCCGGCACGGGAATCACGACCGGCGGGGGATTCTTCTCCGGTGAGGGAGAGGGAGGAAGCTGGATGTGCATCTCTTCTTCCGCCGGTCGCGTTTCCGTCGGGGGCGGCAGCGTGACGGTCTGGCGGACGGCCGCCATCGGCGGGGACGGTTTGGCATTGACGTCCCGCCTCGCCAGGAGCATCGCCGCGACGGCGACGGCCGCCCCCGCGAGGATGCACCCGGCGCAGATCAGCGCGAAACGCAAATCCAGGCGCACGGGTTTCAAGACCGGCGGCGCGGGAGGTAGATCCTGCAAATCCGCGGCGCGGGCGGCCCCCCAGAGTCGAAGCAACGACTCCATCCGGTCCGTCGGGTTGTCCTGTTCCGGCGTCATGGCGTTTCGTGACAGAATATCCAATCAACAAGAATCAAATCTCCACTCCCTGGTTTTGCAGTTCCCGGAGCAGTTGGTCTCGGATTTCGTTTAGGCGCATGCGGACGGCGGCTTCGGGCATTCCCAGCGCCTCGCCGATGCCGCGCGTGGTCAATCCCTCGACGTAGCGCAGATGCACGAGTTGCGCCGGTGTCTCTTCGAGTCCTTCGACGCGGGTTCCCAAGGACGCGAATTCCTCCCGCAACACCGCTTCGGCGCTCGATCCGGACGCGGCGTCCACGGCGAAAGTCTCCTCGGCGAGATGGGGATCGAAATTCTCGGGGTGGGCGAGTTTCCGCCACCATTTGCGCGCGACGTTTCGGGCGATATTACTGATCCAGGCCAGAAACGAACCTCGCGCGACGTCGAACCCCCGCAGGGAACGGAAGACCTGGAGAAAGGTTTCCTGGGTCAGATCGTCCGCGTCGGCCGGCGCGAAACCACAGCGCAGGAGATACACCCGGACTCGTCCGGCGTGGGCGGAATACAGATCGGCGTACGCCGTCTCGTATCCCTTCAAACAGCGTGCGACAATGTCGGCATCGCGCTCGTTCACAATTCTCCCATACTGTTATGAGATATTGTTTTACAAATATCCGTTCCACTCGTCAACCCGTCAGGGAACGAAATCTATGCGCGAATTTCATCAAGTGAACCTTTTCCCGACCCCTTGTCCATGAATACAATGATAGAAGAAGGGACGTGGGCGGGAAGTGGGAATATGTGTACTTTTGTTTTTCGTTGTCCCGTTCCGATTCCGTGAAACGATTACGAGCGTTTTGGATATCCGCGGAAGCGGATAAGGAGATAATGATGCAGCACACGATGGTTATCAGCGAAGAAGAACTGGACATCCTCAACGACCTGCTCCATGCCGAGTTGGGGGAAAGTCGCACCGAATATCGTCACACCGACGACCGGGAATACCGGGATCGCATCCAGCGACGCATCGAGACGATGGAACGGTTCCTGCAGAAGGTGGACGTCGCCCGGGTGTACGCCGGCGCGCTGGATTCCTCGGGTCGTTTCGTCAGCCCATAATGCCCTGAATGGTTTCTTCGTTCACCGGCTGAAGGATACCCCGGTCGGTAATGATTCCTTGTATCAGTTCCACGGGGGTCACGTCAAACGCGGGACTATAGGTCGCGATTCCTTCCGGCGCGGTCCGCCGGCCGAACCCGCGCGTGATTTCCTCGCTCCCGCGCTGCTCGATGGGAATTTCCTCGCCGCTTTGAAGGGACAAGTCAAACGTGCTGTACGGAGCGGCGATATAGAACGGGATCTTGTGTCTCGCGGCCAGCACCGCCACACCGTACGTGCCGATCTTGTTCGCGGCGTCGCCGTTGGCGGCGATCCGGTCCGCGCCGGTGATCACCAGTTGCACCCGGCCTTCCTTCATCACCTGAGCGGCCATGTTGTCCGTAATCACCACCGCGTTCACGCCTGCTTGTTGCAGCTCCCAGGCGGTCAGGCGGCTGCCCTGGAGCAGCGGGCGGGTTTCGTCGCAGTAGACGGTGAATTTTCGCCCCATCGCGTGGGCGACGTACATCCCGGCAGTGGCGGTTCCGATGCCCGCCGTCGCCAGCGCCCCGGCGTTGCAATGGGTCAGCACGCCCATGCCCGGTGCGATGAGCTTCTCGGCGTGCTTTCCGATGGCGAGGCACATTTGCTCATCCTCGGCGTGGATGGCGCGGGCTTCGTCCAGCATCGCCTCGCGGACGGCCGCGGCGTCGCCATCGGTGGATTTCGCCCGTTTCAGCACCCGTCGAACCGCCCAGGACAGATTGACCGCCGTCGGGCGGGATGATTCGAGATACTTCCCCAGCGTTTCCAGTTCCGTTGCCAAGTTCGCATCGTCGGAAATCACCCGCGATCCGACGACCATGCCGTACCCCGCCGCGACCCCGATCGCCGGCGCCCCGCGAACGACCAATCGCAGGATCGCGTCGAACACGTCCTCCCGGCTGCGACAGTCCAGAAACGTCGTTTCCGTCGGCAAGCGCGTCTGGTCCAGCAATCGCGGAAAACCATCCGACGCCCCGCCGACCCATTCCACCACCGCCACCGGCGGACGAATATCCGATGTTTGAGTCATCATGGGCGAAAAGCGTAGTGGATTCGACGACAAGTCGCAAGTTTCAAACTGTCACCGCTGTCATCCTGAGCGCAGCGAGTCTTCGAGCGAAGTCGAAGGACCTCACGGTTTCGTGCGCGTAAGGTCCTTCGACTCCGCTTCGCTGCGCTCAGGATGACAATCGTTTGTGATCCTTCAATAAAAATCATCCAAGGTCAACAATTGAATTTCTTCACCAATTCTACTGTAATGGCGGTTTATTCCTTCGACAGTGATACAAAACCGGAAAGGATATAAAACCATGGCCAAGGTCGGCATTATCGGCGGCAGCGGGTTGGGCGAGGCGTTGTGCGGACAGACGGGCGGCGAGAAAGTTCGCCCCCAAACCCCCTACGGCCCGCCCAGCAGCGACATTATCGAAACCAACTGGCACGGCACGGACGTTGCCGTCCTGAATCGCCACGGCGAGGGACACCTCATCCCGCCCAGCCGGGTGCCCTATCGCGCGAATATCCACGCGCTCAAGCAGATCGGCTGTACGCATGTCATCGCCTCCGGCGCGGTCGGTTCGCTGCGGGAAAACATCGAGCCGAAGCATCTCGTGATCCCCGACCAGGTGATCGACAAAACCTACCGCCGCACCCCGACGTTCTTCGACGACCTGGCCGTCCACGCCGAGTTCGCCGCGCCGTTTTGCCCCGTGCTTCGCAAGCACCTTCTCGACTGCGCGCGAAAGGTCGACACGCAAACGCACGACACCGGCACGTACGTCTGCATGGAAGGGCCTGCCTTTTCCACCCGCGCCGAGAGCGAAATGCACCGCATCTGGGGCGGCGACTTGATCGGCATGACCTGCATGCCCGAAGCCAAACTCGCCCGTGAAGCGGAGCTGGCCTACGCCTTGGTCGCCCTGCCCAGCGACTACGACTGCTGGCGGCCTCACCCCGCGGACCTGGATATCCACGAACTGCTGAAGGAAATCATCGGCAACCTGATGGAAGCGACGAAAAACGCCATCACCCTCATCAAGGAGGCCGTCGCCCGATTCGACGAAATCGCCGATACTCCCTCCCCCGCCCACAAGGCGCTGGAACTGGCGATCTGGTCCAATAAAGAAATGATTCCCGACGAAGTGAAAAAGAAACACGAACTGCTGATCGGGAAATATATGTAAAAATGACAAACATCTGCGCGGCGGGAATCCTTTCCCGCCGCGTCTTTTTTTAAAATTTCCACCATCTACAACGCAATCCAATACCGTTGCGTCACCTTCCCGTCTTCCGGATCGACGCCTTCGGAATCCAGCACACCCCCGTTCTTCTGGATCACCCGCGCTGAACCAATATTTATCTTGTCGCACGTGACCAATGCGCGGGAAATGCCCAATTTCCGGGCCTTGTCCATCGCCAGCCGCAACAGTTCCGTGCCATATCCCTTGTTCCACTCGCAGGGACGGATGGAATATCCAATATGCCCACCGTAATTCCGCAGCCGGTCATTAAGCTCATGTCGCAAATTGCATGTGCCCAGAATCCGCTTATCTTTTACCAGCCAATATGTATTGGCCTTTACATAGTCTTGGGGAATGTTAACTCCACTGGCACAGTCAGCCAATCGCTGGAGAAATATCTCAAACGTTTCACCGTCTTTCATTCGAACCCCACCGCCATGTACATGTGCGTTATCAAATTCCGCTACAAAAGCCAAGTACTCATCCCGAAATTTGATGGACGGTTCAATCAATTGCACCTGTTGTTCTGCCATTGCTTATCCCTTTCATTTATCTCTGATTCTGTTCGGCCATTAAAAAACCCGCTTTCGGGAAGCGGGTTTGGAAAAAACTAAGATCGTGTATCCGGATCATGGTGTTTCCGTCCCGCTTCGGTGGTTCGTATCCTTACCACGGTTATTGGCGGTATGTGTGCGCGCAGCACAGCCGCCGTTATGGAAGGTGAAACCAAAGTTGTTGCGGAACGTACTCATGATTGAATATGGATCATAACCGGAATATTCGGTCTGTCAAGTTTCATTGCGTCATAAAAATATGCCACATCCGAAAACCAACACGTTCATAAAAACGTGCGATTTGGACATAATCCTTGTTGGCGGAATACACCATGGAGCGATCCAGGCCGGCGGCGCGGGCTTTTTGTAGTAGCGTCTGCATCATTTGCGTTCCAACACCCCGGCCTCGATGAGCGGCAGCCACGTACACATCCTGCACTTCCAGGTATTCCTTATCCTTCGGAAACGCGTCTTTGCCCATTTCATCCTTCAGGTTGACGGTTGCCCTTCGTTCGGCAATGACGAACCCGATGATTTCGTCGTTGTCCTCGACAACGAGAAAGAACTCGCTCATTCGGTCCAATAGCGGTTCTTCTTCGTGCTCCGGCTGTTGCTGTTGGGCATATAGATCGTCAAACATCGGCTGAACAACCGGAATGTCGCGGGTTTCACATTGGCGAATTTGAAGTGTCATAGCTTACTATACGCGGACTAAATCGACTTATCCTATCATGTCTTTTTATACGAAGTCTTCGCCGGCCAATGATTTCTAAGTTGTGCGATCCAGGGATCAATCCCTTGGGAATACGTTTCCGCAAAACGATCGAGTTTGAGCGCCATTTCTTCCAGTTCCGGACTCACCTAACCAATGGTTTCAATAATTCGCCCGTGTTGAATATTCAAGTCTTTCCAATGGATTATTCGCTCGTGATGAAATATGCAATTTCGTAACTGACGAATTTTCTCCAAACGAGCTTTAAGGAGTTTCCGATTGTGTTGCGATTTGGGCAGAAAGGTAAATACTTTCTTAATACTACAGCGCGAAGTTGTCATGGGTTATCCGGGATACACGAGGGTAATTTGTCTAGGTTGATGTTTCGTTCTCGCAGTTCCCGTAAGGTTCGGTTCGTATGAC
>JAFGJE010000006.1 GCA_016929245.1 Phycisphaerae bacterium | reverse complement strand
TATGGATATCGTAAATGGATTTCAAACCTTCCCTCATTATGACGGCCAGAATGTACTCTTCGCTGACGGGGGTGCGGTCTGGGTTGAAACGGACCTTTCGGAAGTGAATCCTGATCCTTATGCATATATGAATTGGCTTGATACGCAGCGGTAGCTCCATAACCGATTGATTCACATATAACATCTCTGGGAGGAAAAGTTTCCTGCCCCGTTTTCTTTCCGGACTAAAACAACCGAACAGCAGTGTTTCTATTTAAGGAATACGACGTGGAAAAAATACCTGTCATTTTAGACACGGATATAGGAGCGGATATTGACGACACCTGGGCGGCGGCCATGATGCTGAAATGCCCTGAGCTCGATGTCAAGCTCATGATCTCTGATACCGGAAATACCCGGTACAGGACCGAGCTCCTGGCAAAACTGGCGGAAAGAGCGGGTCGGACGGATATCCCCGTGGGCAAAGGGATCATGTTCACGGACGAACCGGCAGGCCGCGACGCCCAGGGGGAATGGGTGAAAGAGTATGAACTGTCATCCTATCCGGGAACCGTGCATGAAGACGGGGTTCAGGCGATCGTGGATACGATCATGAACTCGCAAGAGACCGTCACCCTGATCGCGATAGGCCCGGTTCCCAACATTGCCAAAGCGATTGAGATCGAACCGGCGATTGTTCCCAGAACACGTTTTGTCGGTATGCATGGGAGTATCTACCGGGGATATCAGGGAGCGGAGAAGATGGAACCGATTGCGGAATACAATGTAAAGGCGGACATTGCCGCCTGTCGGAAAGTGCTCGCGGCTCCGTGGAAGGAATGTATGATTACTCCTCTTGACACCTGTGCCTGCACACGGCTGAGCGGAGACCTGTACCGGAAGATTTTTACATCGGCAGACCCGGTCATGCGGGCGGTGATTGAAAACTATCGAATCTGGACAAAAACCCATGAGCGGTACGATTATACGAAAGCAAGCTCAAGACTTTTTGATACCGTTGCCGTTCATCTTGCCTACTCGACGGAATTTCTCAACATGGAGCGGATGAATATCCTTGTGGACGATGAGGGATACACCAGAATCGACGATGCCGACGGCGCGCCCATGAATGTGGCGATCTCATGGAAGGACCTTGACGCGTATCACGCGTATCTGACGGAAAGACTGCTGTCGCCGGTGTGTGAACCAAAGGCAAACAACCGAACATAAGAAATTGACCCTTTTTCCCAAGAAAAAGTCCATGAATATTCGGAAACGATTTAAGGCCGTTATGAACTACGAACCTTTCGACAGGATTCCTGTCTGGTATTTCGGCACATGGGTTGAGACGAGGGAGAGATGGAAGGAGGAGGGTCTCCGCGAGCTGTCCGATCTGGAATCCGATACACTGATGGACCCTGACTGGGAACAGGGCCAGTGGAAATGGTACGGGCTGGTCAATGCACATCCCATTGCGGAAGGAGCGTCTGAAGTCCTGGAAGAAACGGAAACATACCGGGTCTTCAGGGATGCCATGGGCAAGATTATCAAGAAGAGTACGGCGGGAAGCTCCATTTCGCAGACTCTCAAGTATCCTCTGGAACCGACCCGCACGTCCTGGGAGAAGTTCAAAACCTATCTTGATCCGGATACCCCCTCCCGCAGGCCGGACGGATGGCGGCAGCAGGCGGAGCTTCTCGGCCGGCGGACCGACCGGGTGATTCCCCTGTTCGGGGGAAGCCTGTTCCAATGGCTCCGAGGCTGGATGGGAATCGAGAACCTGAGCTATCTTCCGTACGACGATCCTGTTCTTTTGGAAGAGATACTGGATTATATCACGGACTATTTCATGGAACTGTTTCTCCCGTTGACGGAATATATAACATTCGATTTCTGCTATATCTTTGAAGACTGCTGCGGCAAATCGGGCCCTCTTCTTTCACCCGAAGTATACAGAAAACATTTTGACGGATACTACCGGAAGATCATCCATGCCTACCGAAAAGCGGGGATCAATTTCATGCTTCTTGACAGCGACGGCAGGATCGACGCCCTCCTGCCCCTGTGGCTCGATTCAGGTATTGACATCCTGTTCCCCATGGAAGTGGGAACCTGGAAGGCCGATCCTGTCAGACTCCGGAGAGAACATGGGAAACGTCTCCGGATGATGGGTGGGATTAACAAGCATGTGATCCCCAAAGGCGAGGCAGCTGTACGCGCGGAACTGGAGCGGCTTGTGCCTGTTGTTGAAGAGGGCGGATACATCCCCCTTCCCGACCACCGGATCCCCCCGGACTGTTCTCTCGATCAATTCAAGGAGTATATCCGCATATTCAGGGACGTGTTCAATATCAATTCTCAAACCGCGTTGTCTATGCGGGATAGGAACGATGGCTTGATAAGCAGCGGTAACTCCATAACCGATGGATTTACATAGCATATCTCTGATGAACCATGAAAACGCACAAAAGATACCTTGGACTCACTCACCTGGATTCTACTATTATTGATACCAATTTCGGAGTTATCCATGATTCATTCCATCAGGAGTAAAAATAAATTGATACTGTATGGGGCGGTTTATGTGTTTTGTGTTTTCTCGCCCTATGCAACAGCCGACTCCGGACGAAATCCCGCGTGGGTTAGTGCGCTGAAACCCAGGGGAACCCAAGGCCGGGAAATGGTATTGGCGGATAACGAAAAAACGCGATACAAGATTCTTCTTCCCGCCAAACCGACCTCTGTTGAAACAAAAGCGGCGGGGGATCTCGCGCAATGGTTGCAGCAAATGACGGCCGCGACGTTCGAGATCGTAAACGAGCCGGCGCACCCATCAAAATTCATCAGCCTCGGAAACACCGAGGCGTTGGCGAAGTCGGATCCCGAATCGCTTCAGAAGAAAATGAAACTCGGCAGAGACGGTTATGTGATTGACCAGCAGGGGGAGAATCTGTTCGTATGGGGAGGAACTCCCCGCGGCGTGATGAATGGCGTGTATTCCTTGCTGGAAGAAGATTTGGATTGCCGTTGGTATCATCGCGGGGCGGCAAGCATCCCCAAAGTGTCAAAACTGATTTTCACTCCCGTTATACGAAGCTACGCGCCAAGGCTTGAAATCCGCGACCCATATTATTGGGACGCGTGTGACAATGACTGGGCGTTGCGCAATAAGACCCAGCGTATTCCGGTGGAATACGGCGGTGATGGCGGATACCCTCCGGGGTATGATGTCCACACCTATAACAAGTTGGTACCGCGGGAAAAATACTTTCAATCCCATCCCGAATATTTCGGCATGCTGAGAGGCAAAAGAAGTCCCGTTCAGTTGTGTTTAAGCAATCCCGATGTCCTTGCTATTTCCATACAGCAGGTTAGGGAAGTCCTTAGAAAGTATCCTCATGTGGATCGAATCGACGTCTCGCCCAATGACGGAAGAGGATATTGCGAGTGCGACGCCTGCCGCGCATATAACCAGAAACATGGAAATACACAGTCGGCTTCCTTATTGCGATTTGTAAATCGTATTGCCGAAGCGATTGAGACGGAATTCCCGAATGTGAAAGTAACGACTCTCGCGTATCTCGATACGATTCAACCGCCTCGGAACCTCAAACCCCGCAAAAATGTAATCATTCGCATCTGCACCGACAGTCACGCATGGGGTCATTGCCTGGAGCCCATCACGGCGACACAAAAATTCCAAAGCCTTATGAAGGCATGGGCAAAAACGGGCGCCAAGATGTACGTTTGGGATTATACGATCAATTTCCGTCATTACGCCCTTCCGATGCCGAACATGTATGTGGTCGGCCAAAACATACGTTGGTTGACGGCCCATAATGCCAAAGGCATCCTGCAACAGGGTGATTATCAGGGGCCAGGGGCTGCCAGGGCGCCGTTACGATGCTGGGTATGGGCAAGGCAGTTGTGGAATCCAAAGTTAGATACGAAATTGCTGATTCATGATTTTACCTACGGGTATTTCGGTCCGGCGGCTGAACCCATGCAAGCCTATTATGACCTGCTGTGGGATATGTGGATCAGGAATCGTGACACCACGATGAAGAATGTCGGCGGGCAGAAGCCGGATGCGCCGTTTTTCACGCCGGAATTTGCCGCCCAGGCTACCGAACTGTTCAAAAAGGCGGAGCAAAGCACGGAGGATCCTGTCATCCTGAAACGAGTACGGCTTGAGAAGTTTGCGTTGTTGTATCTCAAGCTGTCTCGAGGGTCGGGATTTGTTCAAGGGGACGATTATGGCAAGATGCTGGATGAGTTCGGCAGGATCGCCAAAGAAAATAATATAACCATGCTTTGGGAGGCGAAACGCGGCGATCAGGTTCAGGAAAAAATTACGTATTGGAGAAACCTGGAAAAATCCAAAAACGCCAGGCTGGCTGTAATCCCCATCGGGCCTGAATGTACGTTTAGTCCCGATCCCAGGAATGAAGGCGTCGCGAAAAAATGGTTTTCCGTGGATTGTTCCGACCTGGAATGGAGCAAAATCAAATGCGGCCTTGACGGCGGATGGAATCAGCAGGGCTTCAAGGAGTTAACGGGCGTCGGCTGGTATCGAATTCGTTTTGCCGTTCCGGAGTCATTGAAACAGTATAAGCATGTCAGCCTGCTTGTAGGAGCGGCCGACGAGGATGCCGTATTGTGGTTAAACGGACAGAAAGTATTCGAACACACCTGTAAATCTACAGGCCTGGCTCCAATGGAGATATGGAATACACCGTTTATATTTCCTCTCGGCACGAATTTGCGAATCGGCGGGGAGAATGTACTTGCCGTTAGGATATTCAATCGTGAAGCCATGGGCGGATTATGGAAACCGTTGTATCTGGTGGGTTCGAGTGTAGATTTGACGGCGGAAGCACTACTGGAAACGATTGAATCAAAATAAATATCAGCAGGTATGGATGTTGTATTACCGAAGAACCGAAACAGTATGAAATCGTATGAACCATAAGAAACAAGTTGGTCTTCCCCTCATCGAATTATTCGTTGTGATCCCCCAATGACTTATCCCTTATGTTCCAAGGAGACTCACTCGTGCAACGAGACAGCAGGCAGGACGCAAGAGGTTATACCCGAACGCCGTACCGTCTGGAACATCGCCCGACGCATCGGCTGCATTCCAAAGACGAACTGCTGAAGATTCTCGACGTCCTTTCGGAATCGGGCGTCAAGGCGTGGTGGTATTCGGCGGCCTCCAAGGGCAGCTATCCGTTGTTCAAGTCGAAGTATCTTCCTTATAGAACCGACGCGGTCGAACCGGAGTATTATCAATGGCTCAGCGCCGAAGCCCATAAGCGAGACATCGTGCTTTTCAGCTGGGACTATCTTAACTGCGCGCCGCTGCTGACGGCGGAACATCCCGAGTGGCGATTCCAGTTTCTCAACGGCGATACCCATGAAACACCCCGCGAAAGTCATTTTGTCTGCTACAACTCCCCGTACGGCCGGTTGCTCAAGGATTACTGCGTGGAGGTCGTCGGCGAATTGGGATTTGACGGTATCTGGTTCGACGGCTGTTATCATAGCACCGACTCCGGCGTCAAACTCGCCTGCCGGTGTGAATTCTGCAACGCCAAACATCGCGAAGCGACCGGCAGGGACATCCCGCAAACCGTCGACTGGACCAGCCGGGCGTTTCGCGAATTTATCGAATGGCGGTACGACGATTCGGAAGGTTACTGGCGCTCTTTAAGCGGCTACGTGCGGGAGCGATGTCCGGACGCCATTATCGTGTTCAACTATTTCAATCGCCTTGCCCACGACTGGCGTGGCGGTTCGCCGCTGCGTCGCATGCCGATGGAAGGAATGATCGCTTCGGAAGTCGACTGCAAACCGCAACAATTACTTTTGCAACATAAAATACTCCGGGCGTTGAACGATAATTATCCCACGGAGGTGTGGGTTACGGGGCAGGATGCGGTGACTCCATTTTACGACGGGCGTCCCAACCCCGACCCGACGATGATCGCGTTTCATTTTCAAACCTCCGCGACGGCGGGTGGGTATGGAAGCGTCGGTCCTGCAGATAAGCCGTCTAACGTTTCGGAGACACTTTCGTCACTGAGTAAAACCATGAAATCGGTTTCGCCGTACATCGACGGGGAAGCGATTCCGTTCGTCGGACTGGTAGTCTCCGGCGCCACGAAGGACTACGCCCACCCCGGCGACGCCTGGCCGACATGGCGGTCCGTCCTGGGCATGCACAATCTGCTCAACGCGTTGCATTATCCCAGCGAGGTGTTGCTGGACAACATGCTCACGGCCGAGTTCCTCCATCGTTATCCCGTCGTCGTTCTGCCGGACGTGCAGTGCATGTCCGAAGAATCCGCACAGGCATTGCGCGAGTACGTGGAAACCGGCGGGTGCCTGATCGCGCTGGGCGCGACCGGCACGCGAACCCTTTTGGGCGACCCGCGCGAAACGGGCGTGCTGGACGAACTGTTCAGAATCACCTGGCGGGACGAGCAGGGCATACACCCCGTGATGGAAATCGCTTCGCCGATGCTGCAAGGCCAAGGTTTGCCTGCAAGGTACATGATGTCAGGCCTGGCCCACTTGGTGCGAAGCGACTCCGCCGAAGTTCTCGCTCGCGCGAAGTATCGGCCTGGCCCGGGAAAGGTGTTCACGGAAAAGGGATTGCTGGAAAATACCGCGGAGGAAGTCATGGGCGATGTAATCCTGTCCGTGCGGCACGGGAAAGGAAATGCGTTTTATCTCGCGCAGGATGTCGGCGGCGATTACGCGCTCAATACGAACCGTCGCAGCCGGGAAGTGATTCGCCGGATTGTAGAAAGTTTATTTACGCCGCCGCTGGAAACCAACGCTCCACCCAATGTCGTTGTCGCGCCCCGGCGGCAGGGGGGAAAAACGATTCTCCATCTTTTGAATGTCCCTTCGCAAATGCTGCATATCGACGGGACGAAGCAATTTCATGAGGATTTCGTGCCGGTGGACACGATTTCCATAACCTATCCCGGCCGTTGGGCCAAAGCGTCTTCTCCCACGCATCCCGACGGAATCGGATTTGAATTATCCTCCGAAGAAATTACGTTGTTTCTGACCGGCTTGGTACGTCACGCGATTATCGTGATTGAATGATAGGATTTGTAAATCGTAACCATTCCTCTGAACCGTCGGCCGCACCCTTTTGCGGAGAGAACATACATGGAATTACAAAAAGACATGCCGGAATGGTTGGCCAAAGCCTATTCCGTCGATATTCCCGAGGTCAACCTGACGGACAAGGTGGAGATGCACCGAATTTTCGGCGCCGATAGACAATGGCCCGATCATTGGACGGTGCGAGGACAGACGGCCGGGGAGCATCCGTCGGTACGAGACAATCCGCCATTGAAGTCGATTCCGGAATACGCGGCGTTTGTAGCCGGCAACGAGCGACCGAGGCGACCGGAGCCGGGTGAGCGAGGAGGCGGTTATTGGCCGGTGATGATTCGTCTCAACGACCCGAAGACCGGAAAAGAGTCCGATTCGTTGGCTTGTCTTTTTCGCACGGGCGCGATTCACGTCGGCCCCGGAGGCAATATTGCCGTCGCGTTCTCCGACGATCGCGGCAGGACGTGGAGCGAACCGAAGATCGTTGTTCCTTACGACGCGAACCTCAAGTTCGACTACCGTCACGGATCCCTTGGACAGGCACACAACGGGGATCTCCTGGTCATCGACTGGGTTTCGGAAGCGTGGACCCACGAGTTGAAGAAGACTATCTTGCCGGACTTCATCGATTGTCGGCTGTGGCGATCCGGCGACATGGGCGGAACGTGGAACGGCCCGCGGTCACTCGGCTTGAAAGACAAACTCGGTTTCGGTGTCGGGTCCTACGGCCCCATCCTCCGCGTCGGGGAGAGCACGCTGGTGGTCAACGTGCGCGAGGGCGAGACCGACAGGTCCTATCTCGCCTGGTCGCACGACGACGGCCTGACCTGGCCCGAAATTACCACGATCAGCACGGATCGCATAACGGAAACGTGGGTGTTGCCGCTGGATGAAACCGAGTGGGTCGGTTATGCGCGTCAGGGCGCCGGCGGGGCGTGGATCACGCGGAGTCACGACGGCGGTCAGACCTGGCCCGATTGGCGGGAGATCGAACCGTACCGCCGCCGCGTTCCGGGGTGCATCGTCAGGCTGCCGGGGAATCAGACGGCCGTGATTCATACCTATCGACAACACCCCTTCGGCATTCGCGCCTTCCTGAGCCATGACGGCGGTAAAACGTTCCAGACCGACTTGTCATACGTGCTGTGCGACTCGTTCTGGATGGAAGATTGCGGGTATCCCAGTGCCGTGGTCTTTGACGATGGAACGGTCGTGGTGGCGGCGTACGCCACGAAACTGCGCGGGCGCCCCGAGTGGGGCACGTCCGCGGTGGCGTTGGTATTCCACGCTTCCGTGTTTGAACGCGACGAGAGCCGTTGACTCCGGATTCACTCGTGAAACACCTCACTTTCGGGGAGAATATAAATGGAATTACAAAAAGAACGGTTTCAAATCGACGATCATGAACTGACCTATATTGATGTCGGCCAGGGATCGCCAATCGTATTACTGCACGGCGGCGATGATCCCGAGGGACAATGGGATCACCAGATACCCGTTTTGCTGGAAGCGGGTTACCGTATCATCTATCCGTATTTTGAGAAGCCGGTTTCCCTTGCCGAAAATGCCGCGATCGTATCAAAGCTTCTTGCGCATTTGAATGTATCATCGGTTGTCCTCGTTGGGCATAGTCTCGGAGGATTGCTGGCGAAACAAATAGATGTATCCTATCCGGAGATCGTCAAAGCGATTGTCTGTGTGGACAGTTCCGCCTATGGTAAGTTTCCGCAGGAGGAACGGGGTCGGTTTGATGAAAAAACACAGGCGATGTATGAAAAGAACAAAGATAAATTGGCCGAAATCTCACGGCCATGGGATTATCCGAGTTCTTTCAACATAGATCTTTTATCCCGATTCTTCGCCTGGAGAAAGGAAAACCCACGTCCGGGAATAACATTGAGCTATCCCGATACCGATACGCCGAACGAATGCGAGGTGCCGCTGCTGGTTTTTGCGTCGGGCAGCGGACGTGTACGCTCTGAGGATGACGAAGCCATGGCTCTGCGAAAACAACTGCCCCCCAAAAACGCGCAACTGGTGGTTGCCACCAACAGCGGCCACTGGATCCATCGAGAACAACCGGAGATGTTCAATGAAAAGCTGTTGGAGTTTCTTACGACGGTGACGCGATAAAAAGTCGTCCTTGAAGATAAAGCTTCGCTGGCGAGGTAAGATGATGGTGGGTGTATATAAGGCATTACCCAATGGCAGCTCGTTTCCTGGCCTTTCGCCTGAATCTTTTCCAACCGGAACCTATGGCGGCAGCAGTGATGAGGGGAAGACGCAAAAACAGACTCGGCAGGAAGCCAAGTGCTTCGTTCTGGATTCCCTTTTTCAGGATCCGCGAAAGTTGGGCCGGGGTATAGAACTTTTTGTGGAGATACCGGCGCAACCGACGCAGTTCGGCGGGGGAACAATCATCGGAGTATATCTTTCCGCTGGGCGTGATGTGATAACCGGGGCTGTCCGCGACCAGCGTATCCAAACCCGAGTAAGGACTATTACGCAGGGTGGACAGGCCGATGGTATCAAGGCCGATCTCTTTGGCAAACGGTGCAATCTGCCGCATATCCTCGATACTTTCTCCGATGCACCCGAGTATGAAATATCCGTGAAGGATCATTCGGCTGTGGCGCAGCACCTCGCAGTATCGGCGAATGCCGGCTACGTCCTGACCCTTGTGCATGGAACGGAGCGTTTTGTCGTGGGCGGATTCGATGCCCAGCATGAGCATGGAAAACCCCGCCCGCTCCATCTTTTTTAGAATGTCCGGTCGGCGTGCGATCTCCAGGCGGGCATTGACAAAGTACCGCTTGCGAATGCCGCGAGCGATAATCAGATCGCAGATCCGCTCGACGCGATCCATGTCGTAGGTGAACAGATCGTCGGTAAAACCAACGAGTCGAGCTTTCATCCGGGCCAGTTCCTCCACGACGGACTCCGGCGATCTGGCCGTCCAGCGTCGCTTTTCACCCCATGGGTTTTTGCTGAATGAGCAGAAGGTGCAGTTGTAGGGACAACCCCGCGATGTGGAAATACCGTCCACTCGAATACCGACGTTGGTTCGGGCAAGCTCCACATGGTAATCCTGGCGACGGAGAGAACGATCAGGATATACGTCATCCCGTAACTCGCCGAGTGTTCGGTTGGCGTTGTGCTTGATCTCGCCATTCTCTCGATAGCTCAGACCGGTGATCTGGTTCCATGGCACCGCCCGGCAAATCTCCTCCATGGCCTCCTCCCCATCGCCGCGCACGACGGCGTTTACATTCGGGAATTGTTCCAGCAGCCAGTCCGGGCGTTCGGTGGCGATCCTTCCCCCGACGATGGTCAGGATGTCCTTCGGCACGGAGCGAATCTCCTCGGCCAGGAATTCCCAATCACGATTCCAATTGACGGAGAAGCAGACCAGGTCCGTCTCCGGCTGCAGGAAATCCCCTGTTCTGCCGTGTTCCTTACGAAGATCGATCAGGTCCAGTGATTGGGCATGAGGCCGAACGACCGCGGCAATGAACTCCAGTCCCAACGGCGGAAAGAAACCCGCTTGATTGAGCTCCCGTCGGTAGGGATACACACATAGCGCGTGCCTGTACGACCTTTGCGCGGCCGACGTAATCGTAGCTATCTTCGATGTGATCAAAACGTTACCTTAACTCACCTGAGTTCCTGTAGGCATTACCAGAAGCAATCTCATGCTATCCTCACTATCAAAATCGAAACGTCTCACGCAGCTGCTCTAGCGGGAAAGATTACACGACGCCGCTTTGTTCGGGTCGTGGGGAAAATCGAATGGGTGTTTTGGAAAACTCGGTTGGGCAGGATGATTCCGCCCGGTTATGCAGGACGGGAATTTGATCGTAATTCTCGATACTCATACGGGAGTTATTTCGATAGGACATGTTGCCGATCATGGCAACCAGGGGATGTCGCCGTCGGAAGATCGTTTCCACCATCCGTCGCCCGATGTTTCGCCAGGAATAGAACTCCCCGTCACAGCCGTTCATTTCCTCCAGAAGTTGCGTCCAGGATAAATGCTTGTAACGAGCCGTGGGATAATTCAGCGTGTAGTACCGCCAGTCGGCTGGGAAATTGTTCGCGGCGATGCGATCCTGTCGTTCCATCTGATCCCACAGGCGCGTGCCGGGAAGCGGCGTCAGGAACAGCGCGTTGACGATATCCAGGCTGTACTGTTTCGCCGTCGCGGCGATCTGCAGGCCAATGCCGGGTTTGTCGCTGTCCAGGCCGATGATGAACGAACCCACTACAAGAATGTTGTGTCGCTGAATCCGTTTCACGGACTCCCGGAAATTCCGGCTGTTTCTCAGGTTGAATTTCTTCCCCACCTCGTGCAGGCCTTCGGGCGTGGGGGATTCAAATCCGATGAACGCGCCCACGCACCCGGCCCGGGCAGCCAATGAAAGCAGTACGTCGTCGTCGGCCATATTGATGGTAACCTGGCAGATCCATTTTTTTCGTAGACCCGCCTGGATCATCGCGCGGAACAATTCCTTTGCACGTTCCATATGCGCCGTCGTCGTGCCGATCAGATTATCGTCCACGACCAGAATCCATTTCTCCCGAATGGCGCGGAACTCCTCGATCACATTGGCGATGGGACGATGGCGATATCGCGTGCCGTTGAAGGACGACACGCTGCAAAAACTGCAATTCAGCGGACAGCCTCGCGTCGTCTGGATCGCGCCAAAGGCGTATCCTTTCGGCAAAAGATCATGTCGTGCCACCGGCACTTCGGCCAGGTCGAGATGCTCGCCGGTATACGTTTTTTGCAGTCGGCCCCGCTGGACGTCGTTCAGGACTTTCGCCCAAATACTCTCCGCCTCGCCCGTCACGACGGCATCGACGTGTTCGAGGGCTTCGTCGGTGCAGGCGGTGGCGTGGATTCCGCCCATCACCACGGGCACTCCGCGGCGGCGAAATTCTTCCGCCAGTTCATACGCCCGACCTGCCTGCGACGTGAACGCGGTGATTCCGACAAGGTCGGGCTTCGGCAGGGATTCGTAGTCCCGCCGGTCCAGGTTTTCGTCGATGACGGTGACGTCCCATTCCGGCGGCGTCAGACCCGCCAGGACCAGAAGTCCCAGCGGTTTCCAGACGCGAAAATGGTTCCACCGACTTTCCTTGACGTTGGCGAGGCTGACCAATGGATTATATGGATTGATTAGATATAAGCGCATGTGAACCCCTAAGGGTATTGTAGTTCTGTGGTGGCAAGAAAGTGAATCCGGTGATGTCTTTATGAACCGGACGACTCCAGGTCCTGATGAATTCCCTGCCGGGCGACTTCGTCCTTCTCCACCAGAATGCAAATGCAATTCGCGTCGGCATAGAAGGGATCGGACGTGTCGATGTTTGGTTCCCGGAGATTGGCGTTGTGCCCGAGCATCAATGGTTTATGCCGCTGGGTTTTCGCGGCTTCACTGAATGTTCTTTTCGTCAGGAGGTACACTCCAGCCAAATCCTTCTTGAAAACAGTTTCGAGAGGATAGGTTTTAAATACGTACCTTCGTCCGGACTTGCCTTTGATCGCAATGGTTCCCAAGCTGGGCATGGTAATGCTCTTATGTTTCCGTCGCGATGAATCGCGGCAAAAAGGAAGAAGCCCCGACCGAGGCCGGGGCTCCATTCATTTTCGTATCTTGTTATTTTTAGTAGCGCCGTCCACCGCCGCCACCGTAGCCGCCTCGGCCGCCGCCGCCACCGCCGCCTTCGCGGGGCTTGGCTTCATTGACCTTCAGCGCCCGGCCGGAATGTTCCACGCCGTTCAGCGCCGAAATGG